>DIKH01000398.1:0-1431 GCA_002424495.1 Desulfobacteraceae bacterium UBA5623 | reverse complement strand
CCGAAATCGGAGCCCAATGTTGAGCCTTTACGGAGGAGATCCAATGTGTTGGATCAGCAGAACCGAAGCCGGAAGGTACAAGACAGAGGACAGGTATTGCAAAACAAAGGACAACAATTACAGAACAAGGGGCAGAGATTGGAGAGACAAGGACAGGCTGGTGAAAAAAGAGGACGAAACACGGGTAGCCAGGGCCAGAGACCAGCTGAAGCGCAACCAAGGCCCGGTAATCCATTAGATAGGGAAGGGCGGCAGAACATCAGGTGATGAGGATGACGATAAAGGACCAGGGACTGCATTGGGTAATCGCTACGCGCCGCCACCCCTTCCTTACGAAAGAGTGCGATCACCAACTCGAGACCGATACAGTCCCCCAGCGTCTCTAAGATGCGGCAGAAAAAAAGTCTTCTGATCACGTTTTATTTTTGATATGTAATCCAATTACTGATTTTACTAATGCCGGAATCGTAAGTCCAACCTGATTTAGAAATATTGTTTACCGTAAAAGTATTTTTTAAGTCACGTATCCGGATGGTAAAAGGAAGGTGAATATGTTCAGAAGAATCATAGTTGCTATCTCAGCAATGATTATTTGCTGCGGCGTGTCCGTGGCAATAGCAGATCCGCCTGAATCGGCATCGGTTTCTGGGGTTGTCAACGTCGGGTGGAAGCCTGGTAATTGTGCGGTCGATAGTTTCGGCCAGCTAGAGTGATACAGCGGGACCCGACCATAACACCGGCCGATGTGGCGGTCAGGGCGGGTGCTGGCACGCAATCGATGTGGGAAGGCACTACTCTTGTGGACCACCCGCGATTTATTCAAATGGGCGAGCGGGTGGATGCGGCCCATCTTTTTGGACTGGGCTATTCAGTGGCGTGGAAGTCTGGAAAGTCCAAACCGTATGGTATTGCCAATCAGGCTGATTCACTGATCAGGTTTAGTACCGCGGATGAGGCCGTGAACAAGCTGAAGGAATTGATCGCCGCAGGGATACCGGTCCAGGTACATATGGATGCGGCATTTCTTCAAGGCTTCGGTGGCGTGCATGGGAGTCATTTCGTGGTTGTCCACGGCTATGATGCGAGTGGTGTTTACTATTGTGATAACGGCCCTCCGGATGGTGGATATGAGAATGTTGCGTTGAAGCCATGTGTAGTTATAAGCACTACAGGAAATTTTGACGACAAGGGCAGCCTGGTTGTCCTGAAGCTGAAAAAGGGCCAGACAAACATAACCGTTAACTCAAACACACTTTCGGTTTTGAGAAAAAAAGATGATGAAGATGGGATTGTACATTGGCGTGTCGAAGACCAGTCTGCAAAGAAAACAAAGGTGGTTCCCTCAGTCGTTCGGACTTTGATCTTACCGTAGGATGTTAACGGACGTCAGGGTGTGAGGATAACCAATTAATGTCCCTTTCAGGGATGGTT
>DIKH01000049.1:30989-33582 GCA_002424495.1 Desulfobacteraceae bacterium UBA5623 | reverse complement strand
AATTATGCGCCATTTCAAAACAGACCCCCACACCCTGCCCGCTCGCACCCGCACTTTGAGAAGTTACCCTCATGTTGCAACTCACCGATTTTTACTTGCAAATCAGGTAATTTTTTGTGTATTGTACGGGGTCACATTGATTTGAGGTGGGTTTTCGATTTTTTGGAGGAGCCCGTTTATATAATTTAGCAACTTAAGGAATGGTGAAGAATGGAAGAAATTGGTTACAATTTTACACCCGCTCAGATAGAGCTGAGAGACAGGGTAAGGAATATCGTTGACAAATACATCAGGCCAAGGGCGGAAGAGATAGACCAGAAGGGGGAATTTCCCTGGGATATATTTGAAATCTATAAGAAGGAAAATCTCCTGGGTATAAGTTTTCCAAAGGAATATGGCGGCACTGAAATGGGCGCCATGGCATGCGCAATGACCCTGGAAGAGATCGCAAAGGCATGCACGACATGCATCCAGATATGCGGGCAACCGATACTTGGCGCCAAGATGATCGTAGGCGCCGGCAGTAATGAGCAGAAGGCCAAATATCTGCCTGTAATTGCAAAGGGGGATATGTTCCCTGCCGTTTGCATGACTGAGCCTGAGGCAGGCTCAGACTCTGGCGCCCTTCGCACCAGGGCCACCAGAAAAGGGGACCAGTATGTCTTAAACGGGACCAAGGTATTCATAACCAATGCCGATGTGGCCAATATTTTTACCGTGTTCGCCAAGACCGACCCTGAAAAGGGCAGAAACGGGATCTCGGCATTTATAGTGGAAAAGGACTTCCCCGGGGTCTCTGTTGGAAAGGCGGAAGAAAAGATGGGCAGCTCTGTCATTCACACCAGCGAGGTAATCTTCGAGGACTGTGTCGTACCAAAGGAAAATCTGGTTGGGGCCGAAGGCGAAGGTTTCAATATAGGCGGCAGGCTTTTTGGCGAATCCAGATATATCACCGCCTCAAGGGCCATAGGTCTGGCCCAGGGGGTCTTGGCTCATACAATCGCATTTATCAAAGAAAAGGGTATCTCCTCTGAGCTGGTTGATTCAAGGATTGCAGAGATGGCCACCAAGATCGAGGCTGGAAGACACCTGCTTTACAAGGCATGCTCTGAGGTGGAAAGAAAGAGCAAAGACTCCAGATACAGGATTTCCATTGCAAAATTCTTTTGCTCCAATGTTGCGGTTGAAGTTCCGGTAATGGCCATGGACATCCTTGGTAAGCATGGCTATTCTGCAACGCACCCTGTTGAGAGGTTTATGTGTGACGCCAAGATTACGCAGATCGCAGAGGGCACCAATCAGATCCAATGCACTATTATCGCAGGGGCGCTGTCAAGCGGGGATTTTACTCTGTAGGTAATCCTAATCGTTTTAACTTATGCAGGGTCGTTGCGGTTCTATTCCTGAATGTCCAATTAGATTTTGTTAACTCAATCCGGCCGTGGAAAACACTGCCATGGCCGGATTATCTTTCGTTCCAGCGCTTGCAAAATTAAGTTCTCAATTTCCACTAGCCACCCTAAACCAAGGAGAAAAATCGTGGATGACTGTATTTTCTGCAAAATAGTCAGTGGGGAAATCCCTTTCTTCAAGATTTATGAAGATGACAAGGTGTTGGCTTTTGAAGATATCAATCCTGTTTCCAAAGGTCACACCCTGGTCATACCCAAGAGACATGCGCAGGATTTATGGGAGATCTCTGACGAGGACCTTGCGGCAGTGCTGCTTGCCTCCAAAAAAATAGCCAGAGCCATAAAAAAAATTCTAAACCCGATAGGAGTTGCGTGCCTTCAATTAAACGGCCGTGGGGTCAATCAGATGGTAATGCACTATCATTTGCATCTTGTCCCCCGCTCCCCTGAAGAACCGGAGCTTATGTTTACCTCCTGGGAACTCAGGCATGGGGATATGGACCTCATCAAAAAGACGGCGGAGCTTATTGCCTCGGCAATCTAAACAAAGGTCGGAAAATTTTAAGGATCATTCACGAGATCAGGGCTTAAACTCTCTATCTGAGGCCGAAGGAGGTGAGCAGAGCGCTGCATCATTCTTAATGCAATTGTTCTGCGAAAATAATCAATATATTGTCAAACGATTTCTTCCTGCTTCTTTACTCTTATTAATACAAAAGATCATTCCTTTGTTGAGATCCCATATCAGCTATAGAGGTGATAGGGTCTAGCCTATATCTGTGTTATATGCTATATGCTGGGGACTTTTTTATCAGCAACAATCAATATGGACAAACAATGAATACCGACAGATCAGTTTCTCATGCCGTTGCCATTACAGGAATCGGAGCTGTAACGCCTTACGGAACAGGGGTGGATACCTTCTGGCGGGAGATCGTTGCTGGAAATCATTCCTTTGTACCCATCGAACTCTTTTCTACAGATGACCATAGGACCAGGGTTGCCGCCGGGATCCGAAATATGCCGGATTTAGAACCAAGAAGGCTCAATAATGATATCCTTTCCCGCTGCGATATCCTGGCCTTGGCGGCGGCATCCGAGGCCCTCGGACATGCACACCTTCTGGATGAATCCACTGGCAGGGTCCTTTCCCCAACCCGCATCGGCATTATTGTCGGCAC
>DIKH01000049.1:28416-30940 GCA_002424495.1 Desulfobacteraceae bacterium UBA5623 | reverse complement strand
CTCCCGATGCTTTCTTCATTCTGCCTGTCAGCCATCGCAACAAATATCGCCATGGAATTTGTTATAAAAGGCCCAAGGATGACCACTGCCACTGTCTGTTCATCAAGCGGCCTGGCCCTGGCTGCGGCAAAGGAGATGCTTTGCGCAGAAGTGCTCGATGCTGTCCTTGTTGTAGGCGCCGAGACCCTGTCCGAGGTGAGCCATGCCGGTTTTAACAGCCTAAGATCCATTGCAGCAGAGCTTTGTCAGCCATTTGATTTGAATCGCAAAGGCCTTATACTGGGTGAAGGCGCGGGCGCAATGGTGCTTGAAAGGCCTTCTGCTGCAAAAAGGAGAAATGCGACGATTCTGTCTTATCTTGTGGGATACGGGCTGACCACTGATATCCACCATTTTACCGCACCCCAGCCGGAAGGTGAGGCAATCAGCGAAACTATCTCAGAGGCCATGGCCGATGCGGGAGTTGACCCCGAAAAGATTGTCTATGTCAATGCCCATGGCACCGGCACAAAACTAAATGATGCGGCTGAGACCCTGGGATTGAAAAAGGCCCTAGGTCCTCAAGCCGGCAAGGTTGTCGTGTCATCCACCAAGTCATTGATAGGCCACCAGATGGGCGCAGCAAGCATCCTTGAGGGCATTGCCACTGTTAATAGCCTTGTTCACGGCGTAATACACAAAACCGCCAATCTTGAGACACCTGATCCGCAATGCGATCTGGACTATGCATCCGACGGGCCGCGAAGTCTTGATGTTGATTGGGCTCTATCAAATTCATTTGCCTTCGGCGGGAGCAACATCAGCCTGATATTCGCCAAAGACACTGAAGAAACTGATATGGCCGGGCTCATGCCTGCCGTGCATATAACAAGACCTGTGATCACAGGCCTTGGCATTGTCTCTCCGACAGGCATTGGAAAGACGGCCTTTTTGCAGGCTCTAGTTCATGGGAAAAGCGCCATTGGCCCGATCGAATCAGTGGGTGATCAATGGACCTTGTTCTACGGGGCGACAGTGGACACTTCCATTGTCCATGCAAATACTCCAACTGCCATACGAAGGCGCCTTAACCGGCAGACATCTTTTCTACATGTCGCATTTAAAGAGGTCATGGAAGACTCTGGACTCGAAACAACAAATTGCGGCAGGATGCCGATTGTCTACGGCTCTGCATTCGGATGCTCCGGCAACGTTCACCGATTCTATTCTCAGCTCTTAAAGGATGGCCCCAGGCTTGTTTCTCCCATGGAATTTAACATGTCGGTGACCAATGCGCCTCCGTCTCTGATTGCTCACGAATATGGTTTAAAAGGTCCCATTTGGGTCTTTGCCGTTGATGAGGCATCATGGGATATATCCCTTGGCTGGGCTGCCATGCTGATTAAGACCGGGAAGGCGGAGCGGGTGGCGGTATGTGCGGCAGAAGAAATAAATGACTCCATTATGGCGATTCATCAAGGGATGGGTATGCTCAAGACAAAGGATCAACCGGGCATAATGCCGGGAGAAGGCGCTCTGTGCATGATGATCGAGTCAGAGGAAACGGCCCTTCAAAGGGGCGCAAAGATCTATGGAACAATAGAGGCATGTCATTCTATTCAAGACCCCTCTTGCGGCCCGCAGGATTATTCAAAAGAGGCAATGCATATCCTTGGGGCTGCAATACGGGCAATAACAGATATTGAAGGAAGACGCGAAGGGCTCTTGTGTATAAGCCCGGTAAATGGCAGTCCAGCGATTGAAAATGTTACAGGAGAAATCTTACGTGGGCTTCATGAGACATGGGTCGGCCCAATAGAAGTTCTGGATTTTCGTTTTTTTGTCGGCGAATCAGGGCTGTCCGGCGGACTCGGGCTGGCAGCAGGGCTTTTGGCCGCACATCCCCGACAGGACTCGCATGTCATGGCGCTAACATGCGCACGGGGCGGGGTGAATGCTGCAACCATTGTAAGCCGGAAAGAGGGATGAAGGTTGTCTCGGCATTTTGACACCGTCATTATTGGCGCCGGGCTTGCAGGCCTCAGTTGCGCGGCTGTTCTTGCAAGGGCGGGCGCCAGGGTCGCCGTCCTTGAAAAAAACAGCAGGCCAGGTGGTTATGCGGTCAGCTACACCCTCAAAGGGCACCGTTTTGATATCGCGATACAGGCCCTTGGAGGCTGTGACAGAGATGGAGTCGTGTACGGGCTTTTTAAGGACCTGGGGGTTGAAGATCAAATACGGTTTTTGCCTTGTGAGCCTGCCAGGGTATATTATTTTGAAAATGATAAATTTTTCTGGGAGCAATCGGGATTCAGTTCAAGGCTGATTGATTCCCTGTCTGTGCGATTCCCTAAATATCGTTCAGTCATAACCCAGTGCTATGACATTTGGGCAGGCATTTTGGCGGAGCTTGAAAATGCCTCCCAAAAGAGATCTGATAATGTTGCATTTGGATTTTCAAAGTCATTTCCCATGCTTGTCCGCTACAGCGGATATACGGTAAAGGAGTTTTTTGACGAACTGGCAGTACCCGACGAACTCAGGA
>DIKH01000049.1:0-28380 GCA_002424495.1 Desulfobacteraceae bacterium UBA5623 | reverse complement strand
GGGTTTGCCTGCACGGAGATGACATACAGCAGGGGTGCATGGATGGTGGAAGGCGGCGTGGAACAGATCACCCGGCTTCTTGTAAAGACTGCACAAGTCAACGGCGGCATAATAATGCGGCGGGCCAGGGCCGTTAAGATTCACACGGCCATGGGGGAGGTAAGGGGTGTTGAGACAAACAAAGGTGATCTTTTTAAGAGCAACTGCGTGGTGATGGCCTCATCTGTCAGGCCTGGCCTCAGGCTTCTCCTGGACAGGGCCGACCTGCTCCCTGTGCGTTTTTCCCGGAGGCTGGATGCTATGGAGACAAGCGGCTCTTATTATATCTCTTATTACAGTATTCCGGAAGATGCAGCCAGAGGCTTGCACCCCAATATCGAGGTCACGGGCATGAACATGTCTCTTCCCCTTGCATTTTCACCTGACACATTTTATATGCTGATACCATCGCTGATTGATCCGTCCTCAGCGCCCCCAGGTCGTCACTGTCTGTGCCTCAGTCTGCCATGTCCTGCCGGCTATGCTATGGATAGACACGGCAGAAATTCCTGCCGTATATCCCTGGAGCAAATTGCGGTTGAAAAATTTCCCGCGCTTAGGGGCAAGATGACACACTTGTTTGACCTTGGGCCGGGCCAACTTGAGACCATCAGCGGAAACCCAGGGGGCGCGGCCTATGGTTGGGTTCAGAGCCCTGAGCAGTCAGGTATAAGAAGACTTGGGATCAAGACCCCGATAACAGGCCTCTACCTTGCAGGTCAATGGACCATGCCGGGAGGCGGTATCGCAGGGGTAATCACCTCAGGAAGGCTGTGCGCGCAGGCCATCCTTAAGGATAAGGCCTTTGTCTCTGTTGAACCCTGTTAACCGGCAAGAGTTATTCCAGGATGACACATGCCCGATAAGAAAAAAATACTTTTCATTTCCCCTGCAAGACATCGTCCCCCTGATGAGGAATTTGTCTTCAAAATGGGGTTTCTGAATCTGCCATACCTGGCAGCAGTAACATCTTCAGATTATGAAGTGGCAATTATTGATGAGCAATACGAAGCAATCGTCTTCAGTCAGGATATATGGCTGGCAGCGATTTCGGCCCAGACGCCGGTTGCACCCCGGGCATATGAGGTGGCGGATCAGTTCAGAAAACTCGGAGTCACTGTTGTGATGGGGGGGCCTCATGCATCCACCCTGACAGAAGAGGCCCTTAACCATGTTGATTCCGTGATTATCGGTGAAGGAGAATTCATCTGGCCCAAGGTCCTGTCCGACCTGGAAAATGGAGAGCTAAAACCTCTCTATGACGGAGGGATTACAAACAGCCTGAAAGGACTTGCCCGGCCAAGGCGTGACCTCCTCAAAAACCGCTTCTATATTCCACTTACAATGATTGAGACCACACGCGGATGCCCCCATCAGTGTGACTTTTGCGGTGTCTCCAGGTTTTTTGGCCACAGATACCGCAAGCGTCCCCTTGAAGATGTCGAGGCTGAACTGCGGGAACTTTTCCAGTCCGGGTTCAGGCACGTGACCAGCCGGTTTTTAGCAAGGCTTGGACTCGATCTTCCCTACTTTCTTGAACGAAGGCTTGTCTATTTTATTGACAGCAACTTTGCCGCAGATATTAATTACACGCGGGAACTGATGGCTGTACTTAAAGGTCTTGATGTCCTGTGGTGGTGTCATACAACAGTGGATATCGCCTGGGACGATGATTTTCTTGGGCTGATGGCTGAAAGCGGCTGCATTGCAGTAAACATAGGCTTTGAATCCCTTTCAGAGGAAAACCTTAGGGCAATGAGGAAATCATTCGCAGGGGTTTCGCGGTACAGTGAGGCAATTAGCAGGATTCACAGCTACGGCATAGGAATAATGGGCACTTTTGTGGCGGGGTTTGACGGAGAGGACGCCTCTATCTTTGACCGTATTTACCAGTTTATTTTTGAAAACAGGCTGGATTGGGCGCTTGTCTTTATCCACACGCCATATCCTGGCACAAGTTTTTTTGAAGACATGGAACATAAAGGTCGTCTGCTTACCACGGATTGGGAAAAATACGACACATTGAACTGCGTATTTGCGCCCATAGGAATGACAGTGGTGGAAATGGAAAAAGGGCTTAAGCACACCTGGAAAAAGATCTTTTCACTCAGATCAATCTTTCACAGGCTGCTCAAGCGTCCCTATATCCATCCGATGTTCTATCTGGGAATGAATATGCAGTTTTTTCAGATGGTTCGGCGCTGGAAGGTGTGATGAATAACTTGATGGAGTTGGCGGGGCATGAATAGGCTCAAGACCAGGGTCTTTTATTCCGGCGGGACAATACCGGTTGCCAGTCACCAGCAGAAAGGGACGATAGAGATCAAAAACGGATCATTGTGCCTTGTTGCCAGGGGAAAATCCGAAAGACAAGCGGTTGATATCATGATACCCCTTGCAAACATAAAGAGTGTGACCCCTGTTGAAAAAAAATATTACAGCTCGGTTGGCTATTTTCTGCGCATAGGATATCTTGACGATAGAGGGAGAGACGAAGAAATTGAGCTTGAGATACGGTGTTTCATAAGAAGGGGAAGGACACAGGCCCTGATGAATTTCTGGGTTGAAACACTTTGCCCGATGGACTAATATTGTCCGTAATCCGGGCACACATCTGTCATCTTAACTGGAGGGTAGCAGATATGAAAAAATTAATGGGTCATAGCTTGATGCTGTTCGCAGTGACATTTATTATGGGGGTTTATCTCGTGCCGCTGGCTGATCGGCCCGCTATTGCAGAGGAAGACTCCGTCACTATCTCAGGCAGAATCACCTCAATTACCTATGGATTCTTCACGCCTTTCGGCAACCGACGCGCAGAGATTGTCGTACAGGACAGAAGTGGCAGGGAGCACGTCATTCGCGTGGGGCAAAGGACAGCCTATATTCCACACCGTACCCCTACTGCCGGAGACCGTGTCTCTATTGTCTGCATCAGACAAGACGACACCCTTTCCGGGGTAACGGTTTCATACAAATAGATTTTGTTTCACGATATGTACGGAAGAGCGACTGAAGGTCGTAACAGGACAGCCTCTTAGCTTAGGAACCGGCCCTTTTCAGGTGCTATTTTGCCTGCATGTTCTCCTGTGAACAAGAGTTGAGTCGCACGACCATTTAAATCGCACAGGTTTTTGCGAAATGTATCCCGGCCAAAAGGGTGGATATTGTTTAGTGAGCCCGTGTGGATGAATATCTTATAGGTGCCGTTATTGGCGCATTTTTTCAGCAGATTCAAGAGCTGAAATGCGGAACTTCCGTCAAAATCTCCGCTAAGCTTTAAATGCATATTGTCGCTGTTTCGATGTGTGAAAATCCGGAAATTAGATGCCATCGGCTCGTCTCCTTTATATTATATGAGATAGCGAGTAACAGTATTTTTTATAGGGCAGCACTTATCCGATCAAAGCCGTCAGTCCCTTGTCGGGCATTAAAATCTCCACCGCCTTCAAGGGCCATCTTGATTTTCAGTTTTAATTCCTCCAAATTCGCATTTTTTACCACATAGTAATCAGCAGCAATTGTCCTTGAATCATACTTATAAATGGGATAGGCCGAACACAGGATAACAGGCAGGTTATAGATCTTGTTCCTGATTTCCTGTAAGAGATCAAGGCCATTATATTCACCCAGTTTTACATCCAACACAACAAGGTCAGGTCTTTCATGTTCAATCGCGTCCATAAGACCTGAGCCGTCAGCAATGGTAGATACCTTATAACCAGCTTCACTGAGTTCAAAGTCGTAAAGCATTCTCATGAATTTGTCATCATCCACGATAAGTATCTTATTCATTTCTCCTACCTTCTGGCTGGATTAAGGCGCAGACTTCTCAGCACTTTTCAAGCCCTATCCAGGTGTTGGAAGATCTCCCAGGCAATAGATGCGCCATGAACAATTATGCTGTTCACAACTGTAATTGTCCCGACGAAAACAGTCTGTGTTTCCTTCGGTACGTTGCACGCTTCTGATCAATGCGGTAATATCCACAAAATTCACCCTCGCATTTTCTGAGGTCATGCCTGAAGGGAGAAGTTCTTCTGGCGGTATTACCATTTTATTTTGGATACATGGTTCGTATTTCTTTTCCATGATATACATACCCACATCATCTGTATGGTCCCAGTATAACACGAAAGGCATGTGATAGATTGGCCCTGAGCCATTTATAAAAGGCAGATTGTCTTGACTAGGCCCTTATCACGTTTGAGGCGGCAAGCCCCCTTTCATCCTTTCGGACGTCAAATATCACTCTGTCCCCTTCGGCAAGGGTCTTAAATCCATTCGATTTAATAGCCGAAAAATGAACGAACACATCCCCGCCTTCTTTTTGTTCAATAAAGCCAAACCCTTTCTTCTCATTAAACCACTTTACGATCCCCTCTGCCAAGATATGTCCCTCCTTTTTATCTAAGTAGCCCCTATTTTGGTCCCAAAACTTAGCTGTGGTGGCAGCCCCTATTGAAGTGTGGCCTATAATGGATTTTTTAATTGTCTTTGTCCATAAGGCGAGTGCCTCATTTTCGTGGGGGAATCTCCCGCAGTCGGGATATTTCCCCACGTGATCAGGGATGGCATCTGGTGGGAACACGGGAGAAAAGGGCAGAAAAATAGAAGATAGAAGCCAGAATGAAAAATGTTGGTTATTTACAGTATGGAGGTAACGCTCAAACTTGAATGGATCAAAAAGATGCTAGACACCTACCCTGTTCTATTCTGGATTCTGGCTCCTGACTCCTGGATACTGATTCCTTCTTCCTACTCTTTCCACATGTCAACATCAATCAGTCCCAGCTTTGTGGCAAAGCGAATGAAATCAACTGTGCCGTGTAGATTGAGTTTACTCATTATGTTTGAGCGGTGGTTTTCAGCGGTCTTGGGGCTGATAAATAGTCTCTCGGCAACCTCCTCTTTGGAAAGTCCTTCGGCAAACAGGACCATGACCTCTTGTTCCCGTGGGGTTAAGGTGTCATAAGCTGCATCAGTGATCTCCACCTTTTTCTCCTGTAGACCTACAAGCCTTTTAACCACCTTGTGTGATATGGAACTGTCCATGAAATATTCTCCCCGAAGCACAGCATCCATCCCAAGCAACAGCCTGTTAGAAGCAGATTCCTTGACCACATATCCAGTGGCCCCAGACTGGAATGCCTGGACAATGTAATCCACCTTTGAGTGCATACTGACGATCATAATGCATGTATTTGGCAGGTGCCTTTTTATCTGACGTGTAACCTGAATGCCGCTCTGATCAGGCAGAGACATATCCACCAGAGCCAGATCAGGTTTGAGTTCCTTGCAGATCCGAATGGCCTGTTCCCCATCCCCTGCCTCACCAACCACCTCATAGGCCTCCTCACGGCCGATAATGGCCTTTAGTCCTTCCCGGAAAAGGGGGTGGTCGTCAACAATTACGATAGTCTTTTTATTGGTCACCTTTGTTTGCCTCATAAGGAAATTTTACTGATATTATCGTGTACTCAGTCGGCCTTGAATGAATGGTCATTTTGCCTTGAAGCAGGCCGGCCCTTTCCAACATGCTCCGAAGGCCCATACGTTTTTCATCAGGGGCCTCGTCCAGTCGCTTATCCACGTCAAAGCCTTTTCCGTCATCTTCAATACGAAGGATGATGTTGGGAAAGGCCCCCATCAGCCTGATAGTGGCGAGGCTTGCCTCAGCGTGCCTTTTTATGTTGTTCAGGCCCTCCTGTATCAGGCGAAAGATATTTATTTCGGCATCGAGGCTCAGGCTCAAATTATCAATCCCTGCATGGTGGAAGTCAACCTCTACACTACTTTTTTCGGAAAAATCTTCACAGTACAATGAAATTGCCTGAATAAGCCCCAGCTCTTCCAGGCCCGGGGGCCGGAGATCATATGCCATGTCGCGGACGGCAAATATTGTTGAATTCAGTGTATCAGATATCTCGGAGATCTTCTGTTTGACCTCGTCATCCATATCCATGTGCAGCAGGAGATCACAGGCGATTTTTGCCGAAGACAGATCCTGTGCCACCCGATCGTGCAGTTCTCGGGAGATCCTCTGCCTCTCGTCTTCCTGCGCTTCGATCAGACGCTGCGTCAGGATACGGATATGTTCTTCCGCCTGTCTGCGCTCGGTTATTTCGGTATTTAGATCCAAATTGGCCTTTGTCAGTTGGGCTGTGCGCTTTTCCACCCTCTGTTCCAATTCATCCTTGGCCTTTTTAATCTCCTCTTCAGCAGTCTTTCTGTCTGTGATATCAGTGGAAATTGAAAGAACCCCTGAAACCAAACCCGCAGAATTTTTTATCGGCTGGATGTTTGTTAGAAACCATCTTTTTCCATGCGGCAATTCGGTCAGGAACTCAAAATTGTCCCCCTTTTTTTCCATAACCGCCTTTTTGATCCTGTTTAAAATTGACTTTGCCTGTTGTTCAGGAAACAGATCCAGTATGGACTTTCCTATCAGATCCTCCCATTTTTTAAACCCCAGGTCCCTGGCCATGTTGCTGTTTGAAATGAGGATCCTGCCGCCGGTGTCATAATATCCTATGGATGCGCCGGCATTTTCGATAAGTGTTCTGTATCGTTCTTCGCTTTCCTTTAAGGCGTCTTCGGCCTTTTTTCTTTCGGAGATATCTCTGTATATGACGTAGGCGCCGACCAGCCTGTTGTCAATCAGGGTGGGAAAGCCCAGCATTTCAATATGGACCAGGCTGTTGTCCTTTCGCTTCCTGGCCGCCTCCTTGCGCACCGGCTTCCCCCTAAAGGCATTGCGGGAAAAGGCTGGTGCCTCCTGAAGATCTTCAGTCGGGACAACAAGATCATCCAGGCGTTTTCCCCTGGTCTCTTCCGGGCTGTACTGAAAAAGCGATTCAAACGCCCTGTTTGCCGCAATGATTGTGTCAGATTCATCCACCATGACGATGGCATCAAGAGAGCTTTCAAAAAGCTGCTTAAAATAGATATCCTTAAGAGCCATGGCCTCCTCCGCCTTTTTTCGGGCGGTGATGTCCGAATGAAAACCGATAAGTCCAACGATCTCACCATTATCATCCTTAATTGCATCTGCGCGCAAAAAGACATGGAATCTGCGGCCCGCCTTGGACTGCATCTCTACTTCACCTGCCCATGACATACCGCTCATGATGGTGCTGAAGACCTCTGCGGCAATATCGGCATCCACATAGGCCGCAGGTGCTCCTCCTGCCGCAACCAGTTCCTCCGCAGTATATTCGAACAACCTGGTAAAGGCCTTGTTTTGATAAAAATGTGTCCCTTTTGAATCCGACATCCCAATGGCCTCAGATGAATCTTCAATGGCCTTGGTTATTCGCAGGAGATCCCTTTTTGTCTCTTTGATCTCCAGGGCTTCCCTCTCAAACTCCCTGATCCTTTGTTCCATTTGTTCGTAAGTAGATTTATTTGTCATAACAAAACTCCGGAGAAAGTTTTAACAGCACCTATTGACAAACTTTGTTAAACACCGGGACCTTCTGAAAAAGGGGCAAAAAGTCAGGGGCGAGGCCGCAGTTCGGATATTGAAAAGATATGATATTGCCCAGCATCACATGTTCAGGTATAATATAGCACAATTTGGATAGATAGTAGATAGAAAACATGGAGGCAATACTAAGATGAAGATTAAAATTATTGTCGGTGATCTGGCTCTTGATGCGGAATTGAATGATACGGCCACAGCGCAGAAGGTGGCCAATATCCTCCCCTTCAGCGGACCCTTTGATACATGGGGCGATGAGATATATTTTACTATCCCTGTGGAATCGGAGCTTGATGAGAATGCAAAGGAAGAGGTTGAAACAGGAGACTTGGGTTATTGGCCCACCGGGAGGGCATTCTGCATATTTTTCGGACCAACGCCTGTCAGCCCAAGGGGAAAGATAATACCTGCAAGCGCAGTCAATATTATCGGCAGGGTCAAGCACGACGCTCCAAGGCTGAAGGATGTGATGCACGAGGGGATCGTGAGACTAAGAGCAGAATAGCAATCACAGGTGCTTCCGTGATAAAGTGTCAAGATACAGCTTAACCCCGTCTGCCACAGACAAGATGGTAAGAGAAGCGGATTGATATGGAACAGGGGATGTGACGGTTTTATTCAGAAGCCATTTTATATGAAAGGGTTGTCAAGCAAGATTATAGAAATTCTGGCCAGGAGTTAATAATTGAGCCAGACCTTAGAAAAAAACTGGATAATTTTTGAGTGGGGAAGTATAATAATCCTTCAAATACACGCGCGCCCATAGCTCAGTTGGATAGAGTGCCGGACTACGAATCCGTAGGTCGCAAGTTCGAATCTTGCTGGGCGCGCCAAGTCATATCAAGGGGTTAGCCAACTATGGTTAACCCCTTTTTTTAGATTCCATCATTTATTCTTTTTTGTCACATTAACTATTTGACGGATATGTAAATGTTACAAGTATTGAGCAGGGTATCCTTCCGATATTACTAAGGCCGGTGTCTCTGAAGGCCGTGAAACCGACTCTTGTTACTCGGTTATAACGACCTTCAAAAGGAGGTCTCCCCGTCTGTGATCAGGTGCTAGTCTGCCCAGTCCTGCAAGGCGCAGGATGGTTGCGTCCGTTATACCTGGGGGCACGTTTACTCTGATTAGGCGCTTTTGGAACCCCCAGGGGATATTGACAAGCTTGTTTGTCCCCAGAAGTGCCTCCCGCGGCGTAATTGCCATGGATCCATAGAGGTGATAGTCACTGTCTGATGCAGTGGTCTGTATGACCTGAAGTCTTGGAGACTTTGTTTTAACTGTCCTGCGGCGCATCGCATTTGAAATGCCGCTCTGCGGCAGGTTCAGGAACAATTTCAGAAATACTATTCCAAATATAAAACCCCCAATGTGGGCCCACCAGGCAATGCCGCCTGTCTGGGAAGACGCCCCGGCAGCACTGACGAACTGTATCAGAAACCATATACCCAGAAAAAAATATGCCGGCAGTTCCACAAAGTAGGGGATGAAGATTATGGGGATAAGAGTCAGAATCCTGGCCTTGGGGTAAAGGATAAAATAGGCTCCCATCACACCGGCGATGGCGCCGCTGGCGCCTATTGTCGGGATCTGGGAGCCCATGTTAAAAAGGAGATGACTTAGGCCCGATGCAAAACCACAGAGGAGATAGAACATCAGGTACCGCGCCGAGCCAAGCCGGTCTTCAACATTGTCTCCGAATATATACAACGACCACATGTTCCCCAGAAGGTGCCAGAAGCCTCCGTGAAGAAACATGAATGAGATGAATGAAAAGGCCTGCTGGCCGAAGGTAAAATACTGGGCTATCTCCGGAACTGAATAGCGGGCGGGGACAAGACCGTAAAGGAACAGAAAGCGGTCCAATTGGCCCCCATGGGACATCTCTATCAGGTAAGAGAGCACATTCACTGCTATGATAGTTATGTTGATGATAGGGTAGCTTTTGGACTGGATAGTGTCTCGGACAGGGAACATTAAACTGAAAATCCTCGAATTATTGTCGCATTTTCAGAACACCTGAACAGGCCTAGCGAGAAAAGCCGCTTGCAAAGTCACCTAGGAGGCTATCCTCGGACAGCCTCCTAGAGCGGCATGGGCGGTTAAAACACATTTTCACCTGTAATGGTGAAATTTTTCGACCTCCTTCTTGAGCCAATCCGGCCAGAATCCCTGGTCAATAGGGTAACTGGCGTCCAGGGCCTGAAATGATCCGTCTCCGGCAACCCTTTGTATCCTTTCCTTGAGATTGTATCTGACATCATCAACACCAATTAATTTCGCCACTGCCTTGTTGATTTCATCGAGTGACTTGTCATAGGGATTATCATTTTTAAAGGCCCTCTGTACTGCGAGTTCATGGAGGCAGTCTTCGCCCCTGTGCCATTCCTTGAATGACGGAAAGAACATAGGGCCGTAAGATATCCAGAATTCAATATGTTTGGCCCCGGCATTATATACGACCCAGACAGAACCTCCTTCGCTGACGCTGCCTCTTACAATGCTGTCGTCTCCCATGGCGATATTCTTTCCCCTTAACAGGGAGTCTACACCACCGAATTTAAGCCCCACCTCTTTTGACCTTGTATTTCTTTTTCCCTCCTGAAAGGTTCGAACAGCCTGAGGTAGCTTTATAAGGGCAGGAAATAGCTGTTTTTTGAGCCCTTCAGCAATCCCCACTGTCACTCCCCAACCAGATTCAGGATTGGGAATAACCACATCGGCATTTGATTCGCCGTAATGATCGATCAGTTCCAGTCCCAGTTCCCTTCTTAGCTGAAATATCTCCTTACCCCTGAACAGTGACGCCACATTTCCAAAATATACACCCTGGAAAATGTCCGGCATCATGGGTTGATTTTTCAGCCTCCTTGTTTCAATCCCCCCTGAAGAGCAAATGGTCATTTCAGCACCATCATATTCTTTTTCAGTAAAGCCGTTTAACCTCCTGTGAGAACATGATTCAGAACTGGCAACAAAGGCGCCGTCAATGGTTGCGTAACAAAATGGCTCAAAGGCCTTTTCGTCATTCAGGGCTATCAGGTAAATGTCTTTGCCGTCATGCACCAGTGCGGTCAAGGCAAAGGTAGCCCTTCCGCGGAGTTTGTCCAACAGTCTTTCACCAGCGTCGAATGTTATTCCTTCCTGGTTAATGTACTTGTGCAAAAAGGCGCCGACAATCTCCGTCTTATTGTCCGTCTGTAAACTGTATTCGCTTTCAAGCTCGGCCTTCAGGTCATCTTCTTTGATCAGATAGCCGTCCATAGTGATGACAACACTGTAATCGGATCTGAGTTTTGGAAATATCTCAAGAGGTTCCGCATTCGTTTTTTCTGCTATCTTTCTCTTGGTATAACCGATGTTCCCAATGGCCGCTATGGGCTCAAGATCTTGGAAGGTCCTTATGAGGTTGTGGTCAATGACATCAGCAATCCGTCCCAGGCCTTTATGGATATATATCCCCTTGCTGTTTCCCACTGCCAGGCCAGTGCTAGCTTTTCCCCTGTGTTGGCATGCGCCCGTTGCCAGAAATGTCTTGGCCACCAGCTCTTTGTCTTCCGGGCCATAGATTCCAACAATACCGTCCATTGCGATGTCTCCTTCCGATTAGGCTTTCGTAAGAGTTCATGGGTTCAGAAAATGCTCACCCTCCGTCCGTTGAGCAGACATCTAAGGTTGCTTCCTGATTTCATCTGAAAATCCGGAACCTATGCACAAAAGCTGTCAATTTTTATTAAACTGTTTGGCTGAATTTAAGTGGAGTCAATATAGAGAAGCACCTGTTTTGAGTCAAGGAGAAAGGGATGGAGGCTGCTTGTCCTTGTCCTTTTCTCAACCAGGAGAGAATATCATTGAGTTTTTCATAGAGGGTTGGAAATCGTTGTTCCAGGAATGACATGACATTATCTTGAATGCTTTTCTGCCTCTCTTCAATAGAGGGGGCCTTTCCCTCCAACTGGGCCAAGAGCCTCTCAGCCCTTTTCTCCGGGGCCGGGTGGCTTGACAGAAAAGAGTGGTCGTTTCCCAATGAGGCAAGCTTTCTGAGGGCAGATACAGAACCTTTGGTGTCGTAGCCCTTGTTTTTCAAAAAAGACAGGCCATAGTCATCGGCCTCTTTCTCCTCCAATTGGGAGAATTGTGAGGCCATCAGCAACTCCAAAAACCCTCCCAGTTGAGAGCGGGCGATATCACCTGCGGCGCTGTTCTGCGACGCAATGCCTTTGCGGATGGCGCTTGAGGCATATGCGAGCCGCATTTTCTTGCGAATATGCCCCTTGGCCACATGCCCCATCTCGTGGCCGATAACAAAACGCAATTCATTATCGTTGAGCATATCCATCAGTCCGCTGTATATGCGGATAGTACCGTTGGCCATGGCAAAGGCGTTTACTTCATTTGCCAGATAAACCCTATAATTAAATTGAATCCCGCCTTCCTCGATATGTTCTCCGATCAGGGATTGCAGGCGCTTGGCATACTGGTTGTCAGCCGCAGCAATGCGGTTTTTGTCGTCCGCATATTTTGCAGAGCGCTCGGAGAGCTCCCTGACGGCCTCATCTGATAGTGTTATTGCTCTAACGCCATCCAGGCCTGCCTCGGCCGCCAGTTGCAGATCAGTATCGTCACAGCCGGTTAAACCCAGCAAAAAGAAAAGGCAAATCATGCTGAATCGTTTCATCATCGCATGATAATAATGGCTTTATGTTTGGAAGATCAATAAAAAACCTTTTGTAGACAGATCTTATGCGCAAAGTTAAGCAGCTTTCAATTCCTCCATTAACCAGCCTTTAATCTTTCCATCAAGGGCATAAACTCCTTTGTTGGTTCGCAAAAAATCATCCGAATATTCATCGGGGACCTCGATAGCAGCTATTTCTGAGGCCTCTTCTGAATTTCTCTTTATCAAAAAAAGGATGGGTTTTTTGTCCCAAGTATTTAAGACAAAATAATGAGAAACATCATTTTTTGATTTTACATGTCTTCCATGACTCCAGTTGTTTCCCCATTCAAGGTATAACGTAACCGCCTCTTCAGGCGTCATATCCCAGTTAATAAAATCAATGAGCTTTCGATCTGCTTTTAAATCCTCAAGTGTTTTCATTCGGTAACGACCTCCTTTCAGGATCTGGTCCTAGGCAATATTGATTGCACCGGCCGGGCATTCATTCCTTGCCTGGGTAACAAGGCCCTCATATTTCTTTGGGATTTCATCAAGTAATACAATAGACATAAGTTCATTCTCATCATATTTAAAAACCTCCGGGCATAAAATATTGCAGTTTCTGTCCCCCATACACAATTCTTTTTCTACAGATGCCTTCATATGTATCTCCTTTCTTTAATAGGTCTGCATTTGTCGATATTTTCCTTGCCTTTTGAAGGTTATTAACTTGGATTCACCCATAATTAAACAAAATCTGTGCCAAAAAAGGAAAAGAGTGTAAATTATTTAATAAGACCGTAATATCAGCATGTTGTTGTATTTGAGATGTTAGTTGAAATGCTGCCATGGAATGAAACGTGAACTTTGATACAGCTATGTATCAACGTCACTAAATACAGATCATCTTATTGATTGAACGGGAATATTCAAATCAAGACGTTAAGAGATAGGTCACAAAAAAATATGGCGGGAAAAAATTTCTTTATTGGTTTTTGATGCTCAAAACCATAGTTAATGGAGCATAATAAGATATGTCTCATTATTAGTTTGAAACATATATGTCTCATGAGACAGTGTAAACTGCACCAGATCAAAACAGTGTTCTTCTCAGATAGGCCAGCCCTAAATTTAAAAGGGCTTCGTCTTCGTTTGCAATCTTTGAACGAGTCTCCAAGTCTATTTCAAATAGATCCAAAAAATTTGTATTAAATACAAACTCCCGAAATACATCCAGGTTGTAACAGGCCACCATGACCTTTCGAAGTTGCTTATCATCCAGGGGTTTTTTTCGATCTCTTCTCGGGTGAAACAGGATCTCAAGCATTTTATCATTCATTTCAATATAAGGCAGAACTTCCTGATCCTCCAGCCTTTGACTGATGGTCAGCTCTTCTTTTTTATTGAATCCAAGGCAGCCGGATGTGTTCAATAAAAAAAAGAATTCGTCCGGCCGAGACCCATCCTGTTTGATGCTCGATGCCCTTCCCAGTGGGAAAAGACGACAGGCTGTCGGACGATTCGCGTAAACACGGCAACCTTGTTTTTCAACAAACGGGCAGCATCTTTCAGGTGCGTCACCCAATTTTAAGGACAGCACTGGAAACCCAGAGTTCTGGTCCGTATGGTATATCGTATAGTTGCAAAGGAAATCATCCGAATGAATTTTTAATGCTTTTTTAAGCCGTATGATATCATAGGGTGTCAGGAGAAGGTGTTTGTCTCGACAGCACGAGTTGAAACATGTAAGCCCTTCATGGCAAGAAAAACCAAATTTATCGGATGGATAAAAACGATCTTCAGGCAAAGGGAGGGAATCTAAAATCATGGTCTGAACTTTCGGTGTCAAAAAGGCTATAGAATCTTTTAAGGTTTCAGTGCGGCCGTTTTAGCGCGAGGAACACATCCTTGTACTTGCAGACAGTGTCACCATTTTGATTCCTGACGTCTATCACCCTGGTAACTATCCCTCGATCCGGTTTTTTCTGCGATTCCCGCCTATCTATATATTCTATGGTGACCGATAGTTTGTCACCGGGCCGGACCGCAATTGGGAACACCATTTCATCAAGCTCAAGGCCTGCGACGCCCGCGATATCGCTTTCGATTTGATGACGCAACAAGAAACTAATAGCCAATGTGTGTGTTGCAGATGCGATAACGCCACCATGAATTGAGACCTTGGCCTTTGAGTCGTCTACGTGATAAGGCTGAGGATCCCACTTTTTTGCAAATTCGATCACTTCCTTTTTGCTGACTGTATACTCACCTCCGGTTCTCTTTTGGTGTAGTACAAAGTCTTCGAAATATGTCACTGTCATGCGATATGGCCTCCATGTGAGAATGCTTGGCATCCATTAATGTCCCTTTCAGGGATGGTTGAAATCCCTCGCCTTTAGGCGAAGCAAGTTTTAGATTGTCGCAGAGCGACTTTTCATCCCGGCCAATGAACCACAATCTGCGCCTCGTCATTCCGGCGAAGGCCGGAATCCAGGAGATAGGACTATTTAGGTCTCTGGATGCCGGATCAAGTCCGGCATGACAAAAAAGTTGATTTTAATCAACTGGTTTTAGAACCCCTCGTCTTATAGACGAGGGTTGTTCAGTAACTCTCAGCTACGGCTTTAAAAAAAATGATTTTGGTAAGGCCAGAGGAAGAAATCCGTGGAGGCGTATTCCGTCTGAGGCGAAATGCCGGGAATTCCGACCTATAGCGCAGTCCAAAATCATTTTGATTCAAAACCTATGGTATCATTTTCAGTCAATGTTCTGATATGCCGTTGGATATCCCTTCCACCACTCGAAGCATATTTATATATCTCTACATTCTCATGAATCTCCGAGCCCGTGTAATGGTCACCATCCTTAAAACCCCCTTGCCCCAATAACAACAATAGATGTTTTCTTGGGATAGCCAGAACCACAACCCAACAAAAGCCGGCTTCTTCACTTTATAAAGGATAATTCTGGGATTAACAAGTTTTGTAATTTGCAAGGCAGTAGAATTCCATGCTTGAACAGGCAGCCATAAGTTTTTTGCGTTTTTATGTCATGTATCAGAGATCAATGCTCTACAGTCACAGCGAATAGATCTCAGGCTGCGAAAGTCATGGCTTGGCTAATTATATAAATTTTGGATTATTCTTTTTAAAAACCAATCGGAAGGTTTTTTTAGGATAACTACCCGGTTATTCGGCTTTTGTTTTCAAAAAAACTTTAACATGCCTATGACAATTTCATGGATTCTTTCGTTCTTTTCTATGAATCGAATTCCTGTATGGAAGATTTTTGGTTTCGATTCTCTGCAGTAAACGACCCTGCCTTTAATCTTAATCACTTCTTCTTTGAGATTGATGGCCATAAGCAAAATATATTGCGCTTCTATAGGAACTTGTGTCTCCATAAGGAGACCTCCCAGACCTATATCCAAGGTTTTACCCATCCCTTGCTCCAATGGTTTGTGTTCGTCATCAAAGCAGACGTATGACAAGAGATTGACTGAAGTGACTCTGCGGTATTTTCTTTTTTCTCTTTCTTCATTTATGTGCACTACATGTACGTCCTGGCTTTTGGCGCTTGTGGAAGGGCTTGGCGTTCAGTTGGAAAATTAACACTTTTTGTGGCCGAATTTATTACAAAAATACGTTCATTATTGCCTCCTAAATCAGCAGGCGTCATCATAAAACCCTGTCGTTGAGGTGAATAACCAAGAACATAGCCTATTATTGTTTCACCATCAGTAAAATCCACTGCAATTTTTCTCCCGCCCCCGGTAACAACGTCATTATATTCATAGACATAATTATTATCGCCCTTGATATCCTTAACAAAAAATACCGCTTTCAGTTTCTCAATATAAATTTCCTTGGTCTGGCCGTCTACCTGGTTAAAATGGAAAGTTTTTTTATTTTGGAAAAAATCGTTCGTCTCTCCCTTCAATATGCTGCCGTCTTTAAACTGTATTACAATTTTATTTGGTTCCATGAATTTTATCTTCAATCATATGTTACATAAAACAAAAACAACAACATAACTTGCCATATGCCAAATTCCGGCCAAGAGCCTGATTTTATTCGGCCTTAATGTACTACCGGCATCATCATATAAGAAAAGCCAATTCTTTAAGTTTTTGCATTATAGTGTCTTTGGTAAATGGTTTCACTATGTAGCTGCTACATCCCGCCTTTATACAACGCATGACAAGACTTATATCTGAATGTGAGGTTACCATCATTATTTTTACCGGTCTTTGCTCTGATCCTTTCTTTTTCATGCTTTTTTCCACATCCCTTATCTTTTTCAGTGTCCTCAATCCGTCCATGTCGGGTATTATAATATCAAGGGTTATTAGATCAAATGGATTTCCTTTTTCAAGAGCCTCCTTATAGGCTGCTATAGCGCCCATTCCGGTTTCAGCTGACTCACATTCGCTAAAAGATTCCATGATCTTTTGCATCTTACTTTTACTTACAATCTCGTCATCAACAATAAGAGTTCTCATCTATTCCTTAATTCGCACACATCGATAATTATAAATAACTGTGCATAACTCCATAATCATGTGTTTTCAGGTGTTACTATTGCCATGCTCAGCTTATTTCTGCCATTGCGTTTAGACTCATAAAGAGCTGAATCAGCAGCATCAAATAAATCAGATTTTTTTGCTACCTTTTTTCCAGGCAAATAGGCCGCAACGCCAATGCTGAGCGTGGCTTTTATTGTAATAGAATCGGAGTGTATTTCCGTTTTTTCCAAAGATATTCGAATGCGTTCAGCAAGAACTGCGGCACCCTTTAAGTCTGTCTCGGGGGCAATAATGGCAAACTCTTCTCCACCATAACGTGCAACAATATCGTTTTTTCTTACATTCTCTTCAATCAACAATGCTATTTTTTTCAGCACAACATCACCTATTCTATGACCGTAGGCGTCATTTATTTTCTTGAAGTGGTCTAAATCCAGCATGAGCAGTGATAATGGCTTCTTGTACCTTAATGTCCTTTCAAACTCAGCATCAAACTGCTCTTGAAAGTGTCTGTGGTTGTAAAGTCCTGTGAGACCGTCCCGAAGCGCTAATAATTTGAGTTTCTCGTTTGCAACCTTCAAACTGCCGGCTAAGTCCTCAGCCCGGTCTCTTGCCTCCTTATATTTAATCAGGAAGTGTTGGAAGGACAGATTGAGTTTTCCAAGCTCTTCATTTGCTTCCTGAAGGATCTGTGAGTAAGGTTTCAAATCAGCCGGATCAATCTCAAAGAGCGATAATATTTCGATGCTCTTATTCGCCGCAGAATCTATGAGGTCTTGGATGTCCCCCTCGCTTTTCTTGTATTTTTTACCAATAATATTATTGATGGCTGCGATTTTATCCGAGCTATGTGAGCCGTGATAGATGGATGAAATTTTATCAGAGATATTAGCGACATCCGTAATGAACTCATAGTTGCCTGGACAATCTTTGACCTTGTGGTGATAACGGATTGGCATGTAAATATTTTCGGGTAATCCCCACTTCTTCAAGACCTCAAAACCGAGTTCTTGGTGGTCAAAACCAAAAATTTTATTTTCCACAACCTCAACCGGCGATTCGCTTATCCTTTTTTCATCAAGGACTTTCAGGTAATCATTTTTCCTGCAAAAGTAAAATATTGCGATACCAATATCCTGGAGAAGACCGGTGACGAATGCATCATCGTGTTTGCTTCCTATTGAAACCGCAGCCAAATCAGCGGCGACAGCAGCAGTAACTGATCGTTTCCAGAAAAAGTCAAAGTCAAAACCACCCTCTGAATGGCCTCGCAGTTCGTTGGCTATTACAAAAGAAAGTGCGATATTCTTCATAGCATTTAGACCCAATATGGAGAGCGCCTTCTTTATGCTATCCACTCTTTGAGCCAAGCCATAAAATGAGGAATTCGCCACCTTTAGAGTTTTTGCAGTTAATGAAGGATCAGACATGATAATTTTAGAAAGCTCACTATAACTGGCACCATCATTTTTCGCGGCCTCTAGTATTCGGATCGCAATCGAGGGCGGTGATGGCAACCTTATATCGTTGCTAATCAGTTCATTTATAGCACTCATTATATTCTCCTCACTACATCGCAAAAAGGTTGATAATATTAATCACACAAATAAAATATCAGATTCTATAGTTATATTGCGCCTATATACTATCGGGTTGTCTGCGAGCAAAAGCTAAAAAAATGGTAGCATATAGGTAGCAATAGCCTACCTTAATTTAATCGGAGAGTTTTTGAAGATAGGATCTAAGATTTGTTTTTATTTTTGTTAACCCTAGTTTTTTTCTGATATTTTTCCTGTGAAAACTAACAGCCTCAATAGATACGTTTAAATGCAATGCGATTTCCTTGTTTGTATGTCCATTGCGAACAAAATCGGCAACCTGCATTTCTGTAGGAGTAAGGTTCAAATGTTTATAAGACAGCTTGCTTGCAAAAGGAGAAATAAGGTTTTCAAGGTTTATTTTGATAATATCCAGATATGTCTTCGCATGACTATTCGGTACACCAGCAACCAGTTTATCGAGATAGGGTATGATCAGTTTTTTTACATTTAAAAAAACACTTTCTTCCAGTCTCCTTTTTTCTTCATCGCGATGTTCAAGAAGGACTTTCAAGGCCGTATTTATTTTATCAAGGTGATCTGCTTGATGCTTTAGCTCTTTCTCTTTTACGTTTAAGGACGCCTCGACCAGCCTACGCTCATTGATTTCTTGATGCATTTTTTCGTTTGCTATGGATAATTCTCGTGTTCGTTCATAAATTTTTTGTTCCAGTTCGGCGTGTGTTTTTTGAAGTTCAGCCTCTGCTTGCTTGCTAGCAGTAATGTCGTGCGCGACATGCACGGAACCGATTAAACGGCCCCTGTAATCATAACGCGGTGAAACAGAGACAAAAAAGTCACCACCCTGCCCCTCTTCATGTACCTCAACGGTGTGGGCTTGACCATCCAGTAATAGCTTTGCATGAGGACAAAAAGGAGGAGGCTCGGTGGTTCCATGGACCTTTTTATAGCATAAAAGCCCGACAGCCTCATCAGGCGTTAAACCCAGCGTCTCTGCCATGGCCCTATTGGTCTTAACAATTCGAAACTTATCATCCAGGATCGCAATCAAGTCTGGAACAGCATCGAACGTCCTCTCCCATTCCTCCTTTGCACCTAAAATCGCTGTTTCTGTCCGCTTTCGTTCAGTTATGTCATCCATTAAGGCCAATATGTGGGTGATGCCTTCCGTGGTTGTGAAAGATGAAGTGGAGATATTCAAAAATCGCTTTTCACCATTAATCCGAGTAATCTCCCGTTCCTCATGATTCAGGGTCAAGCCTTGACGCACTCGGGCCAGCAGTTCGATTGCCTGTGCCTGTATTTCCGGATCAGGATAAACGCTTTGGTACCAGCCAAGACGATTAATTTCTTCCATTGTGTATCCTGATATATCAGTCATGCGATCGTTCCAGACGATAAACCTCATATATGGATATTCTTTAGTCGCGTGCCATACACAAAGGCCCTCTGCAGCTTTCTCGATAATGCTGTTAAGAAAAGAAGATTCTTGCCGAAGTTCCTGTTCCAGCCTCTTTTTCTCGGCAATTAGGGCTGACAGGTGGTCGATTTCCCGTAAACTCCTTTTGCCGGTGTCTTCTGAAATTTTTTTATAATAATTTGCTAACTCTTTTGATTCTTCTAAAAGTTTTTCTAGATCTAAAATTTTTCTTTCTAAACTTTTATTTTCATCATCCATATCCAAATCACCCCACTGGCACCGGTAAAACTGGTAAAACTGACCTCATCAACCTCCTCTATTCAACCTGTCCTTCAACCTTCCGGAGGGCTGGAATGTGACTACCCTCCGCGCTTCCAAATACAGGTCTTCACCTGTGGCAGGATTTCTTCCTCTTTGTTTATTCTTTTCCTTCACACGGAACTTACCAAATCCGGAAATGAGGATGTCTTCCCCCTGTTCTAAAGTCTTCTTCATGAGTTCCAAAAGTATCCCCATAACATCAGAAGACCGTTTTTTGGAGAGGCCGTTCACTGAAATCTTTTCAACGAGGTCCGTTTTAGTAAGGGTCATTGAAAGCTCCTGTGCCAGGTGTGCTTGGTGAGATCGCTGAAAAACGCTCTCTTTTGAACCAACTCGGCGTCAGACTCAACCACGCCAAAGCGTGATTAATGCTCAAAATACTCAACGTATTCGTGTGGTTAAAATTTTTTTCTTTCTTGATTTGGAACAAAATCGAGCATTTTTCAAAGGTCTCTTGGTCTTATTGTCGGGTGTATTTTGATTTTTGGGATTGGATTGAAGATTAGAATAAAGTGAAAAAGGAAATAACGTCAAGCAACGGCATGGTAAAGTGTTAGTCAAAATATTTTTAATCTCGATGTCTACTTTCATTCTTTACGAAGTTTATTAATCCTCAGGGAAAACTTTTTCTTTATCGGAAAGATTATAGCCCAGGGCGAATATTATCTTTCTTTTAGTCTCCATCCGACAACTCATCCCTTTTTCGATTCTATCAATTGTCACGGGTGAAACCTTCGCCTTACGGGCAAGTTCCGCCTTGCTAATTAGGAGGTTCTCTCTGATTTTTTTTAGTTCATTACTGGCCACCATGCTCTTCTCCTGATTCTGTTTGAAAATCTGCAACATATTTAACTTAAAAGAAAAGCATATTTGTTAAATTCATAACCAAAAGCCAGCCAAGTGACGGTTTCACATGATTGCCAAATACCATATCCTGGCCAACCATCTTGCTTTTTTTATAAAGGATTCTTCTTGGATTAGCAAGTTTTCTGATTTTCTGACCGCTCAACGCCAGTGATTGATCCGGCAGTTATAATTGAGTATTTTTCTTATTCATATTATTTATTTGATAAATTCCTTCAAGAATGATGGCAGGATATTATACCCTTCTGCCGGGGATATGACGGGCTTGCGTCTATCAATTTTCAACTGTTCTTCTGTTTCATCCATGACGCTGAGATCAATAGGGTCTGGCTGGTCGGTTAATGTGGTTTCATGCGTATCAGTAAACGGCATTACTATCGGGCCCTTGCTATCGATAATATAAGCCATTCGGCCATCTCGTAAAAAAACCATGCTCCCTGGAGGGTAAATACCGACAGTATTTACAAAAGAGTGAAGGATGAATTGGAGCATTTGGTCTTTATGTGCATATTCGTGAAACAGATCAGTGACAACTGCTACAGGGTTGCAAGCATTTTTATAGGATCTTTTTGAAGTCATAGCGTCATAAATATCAACAAGCTTGCAGATCTTTACATATGCCGGATTTTCTATATGGAGTCTGTCTTTTGGATAACACCTGCCTTCATTTTTGAACAGAGCGGAATGATGATATTTTACTATGTTATTGATAAAAGGACTTTTTATCATATTTTTATTTAGAATTTTGATTCCATTTTCCAACGAGTGAGATTTGATAATCTCAAATTCCTCATTTGAAAGCCTACCTTTTTTATTCAAAATTTTTTCTGGGATCATGACCTTCCCTACATCATGAAGAAAAAAACCAATTGATATGTCATATAAATCTTCAGGAAGATAATAAAGGAAAGAGGTATCAGAAACTTGAGAATGTTCTAAAGAGTTTTCAGAGTAGAGTCTTGAAAGGTACTTATTGATCTCAGAGCTGAAATGCTCGTTAAATCTTCTTGTTACAGCAGTTCCTATTATGCAAACGTTTAAGCAGTGATTATAAAGGTAGTCATCGTAGGAAAAGATTTCTCTTGTGAGGTATGAGAAGGTATTTTCATTCCTGGTAAGAAAACTTAAAATATCCATAACTGTATTTTCGACCAATTCATAATCAAACTCACCTCCCGTCCTCTTGATATCCTCAATTACTTTGATGGTGTTTTGCTTCGCCCCTTCGTATGCCTTTTTTGCTTCGTGTTTGAGTTTGTGTATTTCTCTTAATCTATTGTTTAAATTAGAAAATATAGTAAAATCTAATTTTTCAGATTCGATTGATGATAATGCTCTATTGTCAAGGTTACTCTCTACCAACCTATCTTCCCCGTTTTTATCCCTGATGGTCCCGTTCTTTTCAGGATCAAAAGAAAGCTCTGTTATTCCGATTGATTTTAAGTACAGTAACGTGTTGACATTACTAACCGCGTAATCTCCGCTTAAAAGTAAGCGATTCTTTGTGTTATAAACGTTAACGCCCGTCCTTACAATTCCATCATCGCTCACAATTTCAATAAGCTCGTCAATGCCAATCTTGGATGCGGCCATAATTGTTCCTGCGAAAAAAAGATGTTGAGGTAATTTCGTTGAACTTTGGTAGATTGGTTTTTTTTTAATATAATTTTATCAAAATGTCTATAGGTGTGCCCTTATTTTTACTATAGGGTATTTTCTGTCGGTTTACTGGAAAATAATACAAGAGACCGGTATCGAGCGGAGTTGTTGGCTGTGAATGCTGGGTCTGTGATTATCGGTGGCAGAGGTACTAATATATAAGTACTTTTGGATCGTTTTAGATCAGATCCTTGCCGATATTCTATAACCATCCGAAGTTGCATAATACTTTGGGAACTATCAAACCATCTTTATCCTCAAAATACTTCGAATTCAAACTACTCCGTCTGTCGTCATGTCCACGCCTCATAACCAGAAATCCAGGCTTAAAAATGCTAGTTATCCCATTTTCCGGCATATTCCGCGTCGTTATAGAGGGCAACGCCAAACTGGGGCGTACCGTATTGCCTGAATATTTTTTGACCTTCAGTAGAGGCCATAAACTCCATAAACTTGATAGCCAGGCCATAATTGAGCCGAGGGTGTCTTTCCGGAGAAGTGACCATGCCGTGGTAGATATTTATCAAAACCGGATCACCCTTGAACAGAACCTTTAGATTTTTTATCTTTGAGCGCTCGGCAAAAAATGTACTGGAATCCACCATAAAATAGCCAGGTTCCTTATCGGCGCGCATCAGCGTCGGCCCCATGAAATCTTTTGTTATAATATACCATGGACCATCTGGTTTTATTCCGGTCATTTCCCAAACAGCCGTTTCCTTTTTATGTGTGCCGGAATTATCCCCACGGGAAAAAAACCGGGCCTGATGATCTGCGATCATTGCATAGGCCTCTTTTGCGGTTTTGGCCTTGGTGATCCCTGCCGGATCGGATTCCGGACCAAGGATATAAAATTCATTACACCCCAGGAGGGTCCTCTTGGTAGCCCAGCCCTCTTTCACCGCCTTTTTTTCCGCCTCAGGGGAATGTGTCATGACCATGTCCACCTTGCCTGCCTTTAGTGCCTCCAGGGATTCGCCGCTACCCATGTTAATCCAGTTGACCTGACACTTGTGGGTGGTGCAAAAGGGTTCCGCCAGCGCTTTGAGGAGCCCCAGAGACCCGGGACTGCCGGTCGCCACGCAAATGGAGTGATCACCCTTTCCGTATGTTGCCTGAATATCCAGATTATCAGAGGCTCTGGACGAAGATAAAAAAGTTACGAATATCAGGATCTGTAACAGCAGTAACAATTTTATTTTTTTCATTTTGTGTCTCCTATATCCGAAAAACTTAACAACCCCTGTGCAAAAGATTTAATTCAGTTTTAAATAGCTTTCCTTATAAGCCTTCCAGTCAAAGTCAGAAACCGGTGTCACCTCAAATATTTCTCTGTCCGGAGCGGTCAGGATTTTTTGGCTCAGGCATTTGCCCATTTTAAGGAACATCGCCTTTGCCTCAGGGTCGGTATCCTTCTTAGCCCTGGCTTCCTCAAATTCTTTAGGGAACTCAAACTTGCTATTGAGTTTTATCGCCTTTCCATTGCTCATGCTCGCAAAGATATAAGAAGATTTCCCCACACTGTCATCAAAGGCAAGGTTGCTGTTAAAGGCGCCATTAGAGGCCTTTCCATAACGAGCGCCTGTAATGAATGACACCGAATCCGCCGGGCATGCCCTGGCAACGCCGCTGACCACGAACTGGTCCCCGCGGGGCGCGATCTCTCCGGGATAGAGCTGTGGCAGGGCTATCTGGCAGGCCCTGTAGCCCAATGCCACGCCTGGACAGATCTCGCCATGAAATTTTTTAACGTCCTTGATGCCAGGTGTAATGTATTTGCCGCACGGCTTGTTACACCCCTCCTTGCCTTTTCCACAAGGCCTTTCGCCCTCTTTTTTATCACATTTTTTCATGCAGTCTTTCATCGCAGGGCCGGCCCCTTTATCAGGCACTTTCATCGTAATAGTGGGTATCCCATTCAGGCCTTTACACCCTGCAAGTGCATGGTCCCATGCTCCAAGCGCAAACAAACAAAACGCAAGCCCACAAACGACAACACCAATCTTAAATACCTTTTTTCCGATCATCTTCATCCTCCATTACATTGTTTATATAGGCCTTCAGAAAAAGATTTTGGCAAGGCCAAAGGGAGGAATCCGCGGAGGCGTATTAGTAATACACCGCACAAGGAATTCCGACCGATAACGCAGTCCAAAATTTTTTTATGAAGGCCTATAGATCTTTTTCTGTCGCTAGACAGAGTCTCCCGGCCCCAGCGGCCTTCGCCGCATCCATCACCTTTACGGCCTTGTTCAATATTACGGACCTGTCCGCCCTGACCACCACCAGTTTGTCTTTGTCTCCTCCGACCATCTCCTTGACTTTTTTAAACAGGTCTCCCATGGTGACTTCCAGATCGTTCAGGTATGCCCTGCCGTCCTTGTCCACATAGATAGTGATGGTCTCTTCCACCTGCGGCTTTGAGGCCCTGGCCTGAGGGAGTTTGATATTGATCCCCTCATCCACCATGAAGTTGGTGGTCAAAAGAAAATAGATCAAGAGCATAAAGACGATATCTATAAGCGAGGTCAGGGGCATGATGACCCCATAGCGAGCCTTTTTTTTACGGTGGATTATCATGACATGCTCTTTCTATTTCCCGTTACTAAGGGATGATATGGTCTTTAGAAATGCGACAGTCCCCTGCTGTATCCTTGCCTCATAGGTGTCCACACGGGAAAGCAGATAGCTGTGGCCGACAACAATCGGAAGTGCTACAGCAAGCCCGAAGGCCGTTGTAAGCATAGCCTCCCAAATGCCCCCTGCGAGCACCGAGGCGTTTACCTTTCCGCCCATCTCCTGTATGACCATAAAGGCCTTGATCATGCCCAGGACCGTACCAAGAAGGCCCAGCATTGGGGCCACGTTTCCTATTGTCGCAAGGGCCTGTAGATAACGGGAAAGGTCCTGGACCTCTTCATCGGTCGCATGGACGATCACGGTTTCAACTGTGTCTCGGTCCTGGTCTTTGACCTCCAGGGCCTTGACCAGGACACGGCCTATGGGAGAATTACTCCTTGAAGCGATTTGAAAGGCCTCTTCATCATTGCTGCTTTTCAGTTTTTCCGTAACCCTTGCCTCCAGGTTTTTTCCGCGCTTGTGCATACGTCCGAACTGAATAAAACGCTCAAGAAAAATGGCCAGCCCCACCACTGAGCAAAACAGGATCGGCCACATGCATATGCCGCCCTTTGCGAAAAAATCGAACATCTCAATTACCTCCGTGTATAGTGCTGTATAGCATTGCTGTTTCATTGCCTGGCACATTTCCCTCTTTCCCATTCGCCGGTACCTGGGGACTGCCGTCAGCCCCTCTTCCAGCCTGCTCATCTGCCTGTTCTTCAACATCGGCTACGCCGTCATAGTCAAGGTCTCTGGATCTCTTCACCATGGCCTCGGCTTCGTCGTATTGTTCCCATATATCCGGCCTGCCGTCACCATTTGTATCTTCTTCAACCTTGGTTACGCGGCCCTGTGCGTAATGGTACCATAAGTCTGCCCGGCCGTCGCCATTGGCATCCTTTTCCGCATTAACAGCCTCTTCATTGTCATTATAATACCAGACTGTGTTGATTCTCCCGGTATTGCCGCTGTCCTCTTCGCTTTTTGTCAGCCTTCCCGCCTCGTTATAGTATTCCCTCAAATCCGGATTTCCGTCTGCGTTATAATCAATCTCCTTCAACCTCATGACCCCGTCTTTATAACAATAGCGGCCGTCCGGCCGGTCGTCTCCGTCAATGTCGGTTTCTATGACCACAGGCCAGTCAGGATTATTGAACCACTGGATTGACTCGAATCTCCCGTCATGGTCCTGGTCCATGACCAGTTTTATCTTATTCTCGTTATTGTCAAAAAACACCTTTTGATCAACCGCGCCATCTCCGTTATCATCCTTTTCCATCCGCACTATTTTCTCGGACTGATAGTATTGCCATGTATCAGTCTTTCCATTAAAGTTGGTATCGCTTTCAACCCTTTCCTTTTCTTCCTTTCTGTTAAAAAAGATACTTACATCCGGCCTCTTATCCTTGTTTTCATCAAGGGTCTGCATGAAAAGCCTGCCTTCTTTAAAAAATGATGTCTGATTGAGATAACCGTCACCATTGGTGTCATACTCAGACTTCACCTGCTCTGCCTTTTCAAAGTACCTTATCCGGTCAATGCGTCCAGTGTATCTGGTGTCCTCACGGATCTTCAAGGGTTGGCCGATGGAGTCGAAATCGCAGAAATAGTCTCTTGTTCCATCAAAGTTTGTGTCCTTTTTCTGGTATGTGGGCACCCCTGCCTTAAACTGCAGCCAGACGTCAAAGGCCTTGTCATTGTTGGTGTCTTTTTGCTCTTCAAAGGGCTTTTGATCTTTGTATGAGGTCACCACTTCATACCATCCATCAAGGTTTAGATCCCTTTTTTGCTCTATAATTTTACCTCTCCTAAAGTACCTGATCGTGTCCATGTTGCCGTCTTTATCAGAGTCAAGCCTTGACTCTTCGGGAAGCCCACTTTCATCAAAAAGAACCATCTTTTCTATCTTGCCGTCGGCGTTTATATCCTCTTTTCTTTCTAACGGCTTATCATTATGGTATTTCTCCCAGATGTTTATCTTACCATCCCCATCCGTATCCCTTGTAGAATTGGTTAGCCTACCCTCCACATAGTAATAGAAGGTGTCGAAGATGTTGTCTTTTGTGGTGTCTTTTTCTATTTTTAAGGGTCGTTCCTTTTCATCAAGGAGCAGGATGTAATCAATCTTCCCGTCCCCTGTATTATCCCGCTCCTGCCTGCGCCTCTTTCCCTTCTCAAAATAGTCCCAGCAATTGATTTTACCGTCATAATCCGTGTCACTTTCAAGCCTGGAGATCTCTTCCTTTTCATAATACTGAAACCGGTCCATATTGCCGTCGCCGTTGCTGTCAATCTCCAGCTTGACTAAACGGCCTCTATTATCAAGATGTGAAATCTGATCCGGCTTGCCGTCATTATTGGCATCCCGGGTCTTTGTGGTTTCAGAGGACCATATTGTAACAGGACAAAGGAGCATGATCATTAAGGCAGTAGGCATTAAATTCAGTTTTAATTTCATAGCGGTCTCCTTTTCCTGCCCATCCCTAAGTCAATTCAAATATGACCATCACCCTTACAGGAACAGGCCCCTTGAAAATGCCCACAGGCGGTCTTGGAAACGGTGATGAATCCTCTATGGCCTTTATGGCCGCCTGATCAAGGAGTTCATGCTTAGGCGTAATCACCTTTACGTCCTGGGCCTGTCCTTCCAGGGAAATGATAAAGCTTACAGCTACACGCCCCTGGATCTCGCGCTCTTGGGCCATCAGAGGATACTTTTTGTGCCGTTCAATGCGGAGCTTTACCATTTCAAGGTAGCCCGCAGCAGTTGAAAACACCTCAGAACCGTTAGAGAACATTTCCGGTTGCCATTGGCTCACCGATATATAGGCGCCAGCGCCCACATCCGGAGAGGGAATATTCTCCCCGATCTCGTTATCAGGTTCATCAGGACTCTCGATTTTTTGTGGGGGCTGGTGGGGCGGCTGTAGGTTGGTCAGTTTTAGCACACGGGGATTTTCAGCTTTTGGAGGAGATTTCACACGCTGCGGCGGTCTTGGTATCTCTCTGGTCCATGGTTTGCTGATATCTTTCAGCTCCAGCTCGATATAGCTCAGCGCATCAGAACAATACAATCCTGATATATTGATAATGATAATCAAATGGACCCCAAAGGATATACACAGCAAAATATGCAGCATCCAATTGGGGCCTGATTTCTTTATCGTTTCATCTCCCACATCCCAGCCTTCCGGAAAATATCATTAATGTCCCTTTCAGGGATGG
>DIKH01000017.1 GCA_002424495.1 Desulfobacteraceae bacterium UBA5623 | reverse complement strand
CACCTATCTATTGCTCGCCATTTATTGCCGTGAGCATCATAACGAGAAAGTTTCCATCAAAAGAGTTCGCGAGCTCCGCATAAAAATTCAAAATGAAATGCTTGATGCTGAAAATCACTCTCTTGATTCTGAATTTGACAGCAACATAATTCCTTCAACAAATTCAACCTATGCAAATACTTAACCGGAAATTACTGGCTTCGTTTAGGTTATGAACTCTTTCATCTCCTTTGCGAACTCAGCGAAGGCTACCAATTGGGCGATGTCTCCAGCGATGACACCTTTGCTCATCTTTCAATTTTTATTCAGCGGCTGGCCCGCGAGGATGAACGGGAAATCATGGCATGGAGCCCAATTCAGGAAGATAAGATCTTCCAAATTGGTGCAAAGATCGAACGAAAAGATGACCAGCCAATGCAGAAACTCGTTCTAAACCCGGTGACGGAAGGAGAAGCAGAATGAGCCGTGAAATCGTGGAAAATGTACTTGGCCGCGACATGACCCGCGAGATATGGTCTGGAAACTACGAGAAAGCACTGCCTGTATCAGTTCAGAATTTTGATCTTTCCGCCGTTCTTCCCGCCGTTTTTTTTATGTTCCGCTACGGCCAACGGCGCGGGAAAGGCAAGTTTTTGGACGCCTTTGCCGGTGATCAGGGGACACCCCTCGAACGCCGGCGCTCCGCCACCATTGCCAGGGTTGCGGAGGTGCTGGGGCAGCTCGACTCCATTGAAGGCTTTCGGGGCGAGGACGGTCAGGCAATTCTGGGAGATCTTCTCCTATGCTATTGTCTCGAAAACACAGGTCGAGCCCTGGGTCGAAATGAAAAGATTCAGCGCGTCGCTCCGGCCCATTACATGGCCTCCTGGGTAGACCTTCCTGAACCGGTAGTCCATCTCCGAAAAGTTCCGGAGATGGTGGTAGCGATGTTGACGAACCAGGACGGTGAAGTTGTTCGCCAAAACCAGGAAGACGACCGCACCTGGTTTGCCGTCGGACGGGGGTTTGAATCCAACATCCTGCTTCGTGCTTTCAGTGGCGGAATAAGGATAAGAGGTGAACTGGCCAGCCGGACGTCGGACAAGTTTGACGAGGGTGTGAAAGTCGGAATTGACCAACTTTTGATGATCCGTCTGGCTCAGCAGTTGGGCGAAGCGCCCGATAAAGTGCGTGGCGGCGAAGGGGGGAGCATATCCAACCAGAGGCCTATCGCTGAACGGGCGGCGCACCATTTTTCCGAGGATATCCGTCGGTTCGTGCGCGCTTACGCTAGCGTGATTCCGCGCCAGTCCTTTGTGAACATGCAAGAGTCCTGCATGGCCGTGGGGCTTACCACTATTCTGAATAGCGTGATCGAATTGATGCTCGAATGGGCCGAGATCGGCGGAATACGTAAAAAACACGAACAACGTCCTGCTCCTTTGTTCGTAGATGTCTCGAACGGTACGGACCGGCGGCTTCGGGCGCTTTCCGAACAGTGCTTTGACGATTTCATTCGCCGTGTTGAACGGTTTCCGGCTGTTTTAATGGCGGCCCGCCTCCTTGACTGGAGCGCGCGCTATAACCGAAAGCTCAAGGAATATGCAAAAAAGACCAAGCCCTATGCCACGGACTGGCTCAACCTCCTGGGAGATATCCTTGTTGAACGACATGGGGAATCGGCCGCAATAATGTATGATATTGAACAGAAAACAGCGGTTCTGGCGGAAAGGCTGAAGGATGAAGCTCCTGAAGCGTCTGAGCTTCTTGAAAATTCTTATGCTTACCCAAATCCGGTCTGGCGACTGGCAGAGGCGCTTACTCTATTGCAAAAGCACTTATTTCTCAACGATTGTGTAGATTCATGTCTGTTGATTAACCGTCCAAACGGGCTGGCCGTTAAACGGCGCGCCCCACAGACGGATTTTGTGACTGGAAAAAAAACCCGTGAAATCCGTTCCATGGTCTTCACCGATGCAGTGCTTGACTATCTTGTTCACCTGCATCTGCTGCGCAGCGGTAATCACCAGGAGGGCCTACGTGTACTATCCTTCAAGGAATTCCTTTATGGGATACGTGAGCGTTACGGTTTTTATGTGGACACAACGCCATCTGGTATGTCGGTCTCCAATGATCTTTTGCAGGCCAACCGGACGATTTTGGAACGTCGCCTGCGCGACCTTGGTTTGCTATCGGGCGTGAATGACGCCGAGGCCATGAAACGCCTCAAGCCGAGATTTAATCCGGTAAAGGAGGACCTTTATGAGGCTGACTGAACTTCATGCCACTCTTCTGAGCCAGGCTTTCGAACGTGTCCTCGGTGTAGCCAAGACGGGATCTGTGGCTTACGTGCGTTGCCTTACCGGTGATATCGTGGACGAGTTGGCCGCTGCTCTAAAATTTACACCCTCGGGTTGGCGGGTTCAGCGGGTAGCAGATAGGTCTAACCCCACAACGCGAACCATCACTGCGGATCAGGCGGTCGAGATGCGCGAGGAAAAGGGTATACCAGTGCTCCTGCTGGTGGATACTGCCCTGGCAGGCGCTGGTATGGACGGCATTTACAGCGCTGCGCGTGAAGTGCAGGAAACAGAGCTTTTCGAAAAAGCTATTGGCCTCGCAGCTAAAGAAATTTCGCGGCAATTTTCGCGACAACACCGATTATTCACCGAGCAGGCTGTTAAAAAAGCGCGGAGCAGAGGTAGGCGTATGGGTGTTTCGCCCTGGGCCGAGTTTGATCTCTTTGTCCGAGGTACCGCTGAGAGCAGATATCCAGGAGAGTTCCTTTATCTAATCGGATTGTGGCCTATCAAACAGGATGATGATGTAAACGATCAAGATGCGCTTGAGAATTCGGTTCTGTTTGTTCAACGTTTGCTTGGAAGGGCTCCTGCCGCAGCCACGCCGACGGCGCGCATAGCATCTCTGAAGCTCTTGAACCCAACGGATGAACAGATTCGCGGGTTGGGATCATTTCTCCAAAAGGCTGTAGCCAAGCCGTTTCTTAACGCCCTTGCCGATTTGAGAGATAAGCCTGAGTTGTGGGTGAATGCCCTTCACCGTGAGGGTCCTGCCCATCATATCCAGGGTATTGAACTGATTTCCTGGCGGAACCGCAACGGCCAGATCGCCAGATGGTCCGGCTTGATTCCGGAAGGAGACGAAAAATCTCCACCAGTTTTTATTCTCAAACTGGATGCTGAAAAGACCAGCGACTATTCAAAACTGGAGGTTCATTGGAAAGCAAGGCCGAGCCATCTTGAGAAAGGCGGTGCAGAATACCGGGTCGCCCTTGTCACGGACATGGACGAGGAACTCGCAGTACGGGAGGTGTTACATTCCGCCAGAAAAGAGGAAAAATGCCGGTTTACGAACGACGATTTTTCAACGCTGAGCGACAATGCGCTTATTTCGGCCAAGGCTGTGCTTTCGGTCATCGGGAACGACAATATTGAGCCACAAGAGAGCGAAGAATTTGAAATCCGCTTTGGAGAACTGCCGGAACATGAGAGGATCGGCGCTGGCAAGACAGTTCGTACGTTTAGTGATGGGCTTATCGAATTGGCAGACAGAGGCTTGATTACCGAAATAGCCTCTACCAATGCGCCGTTGCAGGAGGTTTCCAAGGGGTTTGTTCTTCTACGAACGCCACAGCGAGGAAAGACCTTCAGGGTTTTTCGTCCTCCTTTGATCCGTGAGGTTGAGAATCGTTGGGCGGAAGAAAACGGGGCTGTCGGACGATGGCAGGTAAAAGTCCGCGCATCTGGGGTGGTGGCAAGCCCGGTGGAATTCGTTCGGTTTGTGAAACCACAGACCGCCTCCGGAACATGCGAATTGTTGTTGGATCGAGTCGAAGCAGCCAGCCGCCGCATAGCCGAGCGGTTTGGTTCGAATGGAGGAGGCGTTGGTCAAATCTACGACGAGAAGGCCAGGGGATTCGACAACACTGTAAAAGAATATCTCCTGGCCTGGGCCGCGCTTCTGGATTCCGAAGTCTTTGAGCCCTTCTTTTCGCTGGTAAACACTGTGGAGGTGCAATCGCTTTCAGGCCGGACAATAGGATTGATTGTGCTGCCCTCTCATCCGTTGCGTATGGCCTGGCACGTCGCTTATGACAACCTTGTGTTTCATGCGCGCTATGAGCAAAACCTCGCCCCAAAGGACGTGCGTGAAGAACTGAAGGCCCTTGACGGTGCCATGTTCCCGTCCTTTCTACCTGGATTAAATGGACAAGGAACTTTTGTCTTTGCTGATATCCTTGGATTTCATGCCGTTGGCATGGTGCCAGACCGAGACAAGGAGCCCAAGGCGGCAGTCGCCTTGTTGGCTCGCGCCTTGGGAGAAAGCGAGACAGGCGATTCTGCCCCGACCGTGGGAAAGCAGAGCGCCGAAGTCCTCGGCAAAGAGATAATAAAGTACCTGGAATGTCACGGCGCTTCGAGCCTTCTCCATATACACGCTCTTCGGCCTGGCGACGGAATGACGGTTGCGCGATCTTTGGGGAAGGTCTGCGAATATTTGGGTAAGAGCGCGACTCAGGAAACGGACACCGAAGGTGAAGAGCCTTCACCCGCATTTGTGCTGGAGCTTTACCCTTCGGAGTTTCAGCGCGGAGTGGCCGGGCGTTTCATATCTGAAGTTTGCGAAAGACGCCGCAGTGGCGCAGGGACCCTTTCAACCGAAGACGTCTGGATGTTGGAATCATTGAACAGGGGAGGTGGAGTTGCCGTGCCGCGTCTGAGATGGGCGCGTCGTGATGAAGAGACGCCTCAAGGTGCAGCACACCTGGCTGCTGCCTTCGACACTTTTGAATCGCATGTGATCACAGTTTCCCAGTCGCAGTTATCTTCAAAACGACCTTTGTTTGCCTTTGGCCTTTTTTCCTTCTTTGAGCGACGTTATTCAAGCCAGTTTTCGCCACGTTGGGACAGTTTCATTCCACATTCCACGGATGGCGAGAAACATCCTTCTGATCCATTCCACACAAAGCGATTGCTTGAAATCCAAAACGCAATTCAAAAAACTATGTTACAGAGTTTAGGGGCGGCCCCAAATCAATGGCCTCTTTTGCGCACAGAGATTTCGTCGGAGAAGGCCGACAGCCTGCGAACGTTGCATGCTTTGTGTGACTGGGTTATCACGGTGGATCGTAATGCGGGCATTGAATACTTCGATTCACCTCGGGAAAACCTGGAGATTTATAATGCCTATGTGATTGATTGCGTCCCTGAACGGGAGGATCTGGGATGCCTGCAATTGATAACTTCAACCAGCAATCTGGACGAAGTGCGTAATCTTCTGGATACCGCTCTTGATCAGATGGGTCTTAGCCGCAGTCTAAGAAATGCTGAATTCCTTCTTTGGCATCTCAAAGCATTAAGCGGGCGTTTGGCTATCCGGCTCACGGGACGGAAGGCAGCGACAGGCGAATTGATTGCATTGGCGCTGACCCATGCAAACTGTTTTGATGCGAAATCCGACGATGATGCGTGGACATCGCTTGCTAATGGCTTTTTTGTTCCTGTGGATGACATTCGTGATCTATCTCTACCCTTGTCTTCCGAGCCAAGCGAAGGAGACACAAAAGTGAATAAGGAACTCCGTCCCGACATGATTCATGTTTCACAGGGTGGGCGGGGAGCACTCCTCTTCCGGTTCGTTGAAGTAAAATATCGGCGGCATTTACGTGCTGTTCGCAATCCTGAAGAGATGGAGCATATCCGGAAACAGATGGAAAGTATGAGAAACAGGTGGATGGATGGGTACTTCAGCAAAGATATATCTGCTGTACAACGCTCTATTCGTCGGCTCAAACTGGCGCGCGTATTGCGTTTCTATGCGGATAAGGCCCGACGCCATTATTTGGAGGACATCACCTATAAAGGCATTATCGCTGAGATAGACAAGATGGTTTCTTCCGGCGGCACCTATTCCGTTGCCGTCATGGAAAAAGCGGATCGTGGGTTTATATTCTGTCCGGAATATGCAGGACAACATCCGTTGGAAATTTCACCTGCAGACTGGGATAGTCGGGTTTTCCTGTTCGGCCCTGGAAGACTTCCTGACTCTAACTTCCGCACGATAAGAGATAAAATAGCCAACCATGTCCAACATACAGATGCTGAACTATCCATTTCTGCGGATGGACCGGGTTCCGCCAAGAACAGTGCTGCCGACTCGGAGGAGGAAGAGGTCAACCAACTCATCGAAAAGTCTACCATTACTCGATCATTTGAACAACCTGAAGAGAAGGCCCCAGCAATCCCTACAAACACACTAAAGGTATGCTTAGGGGATGATGTCTTAGCAAATATACCCGTGGAATGGCTGCCTTCGACGAAGGGACATCCGCATCTGCTCATGGTTGGGCTCTCTGGAATGGGCAAGACTACGTGCCTGATTAACATTTGCCGCCAGATCAAGGAACAAGGGGCGCAATTCATTGTGTTTTCTTACCATCAGGACATTGACGATCGGATTGAAGCCTTATTCGGCGGGGTGCGGTTCGTGGATTATAACGGATTGGGATTCAACCCCCTCTGTCGACCGGCTCAGGATTCCAAGCGCACATTTCTTGATGTCGCCGGTGAACTTCGAGATATCTTTCTCGCCATTTACCCTGAACTTGGAGATATTCAGGGCGAGGGGCTTCGCCAAGCGCTCAAGGAAAGCTACCTTGAGCTGGGGTGGAATGTTCAGATGTTTGATCAAATGGAATTTCCCGATCCCCCGTTTGGCCGCTTCGTAGAAATTCTGCGCTCAAAACCCAAAAAGGATCGTGGATCAATGACATTACTGGCCCGTCTTCAGGAGTTGGAGGACTATGGATTTTTTCGTTCGAGCGAGGATCACGGCAGCTTATGGGAAAGCAACCAGCCCATTGTTATCCGCATTCACTCGACACAAAACGAAAATGTCCAAAGAGCCTTCGCATCGTTGCTATTTTATGGACTCTATAAAGAGATGTTTTATCGAAAACCGCAGGATCGGTTGACCCACTTCATCATTTTTGACGAAGCCCATCGCGCTGCAAGATTAAAACTTATACCCACAATGGCGCAGGAATGCCGGAAATACGGAATAGGGCTTGTCCTGGCCTCTCAGCAGACACGGGATTTCGATGTCCGACTGTTCTCCTTAATAGCTAATTATCTTGTACTTCGTTTGACTGATCAGGACGCAAAAGCACTGGTGCGTAATGTCACATCGTCAGATCAGGAGAGGGTGCTTATCGACCGAATAAAACAGTTGGAAAAGTACCGTGCCTTCTTCTTTTGTGAAGGGCACAAGAGGCCGGCTAATGTGGCGCTCGCTTTACCTTAAATCGTCATTTGCAATTCCACAACGTAAGAATGTATTACGAGATTAATTGAATACTCTGTAGCCTATGAGAATCACCGGTGGCAAAGCAAGAGGCCGGGTCCTTTTTTCGCCCAAGGGGATGGACATTCGTCCCACGACTGATCGCGTACGGGAGGCCATTTTTAATATCATAGGCCAGGACCTGTCAGGACTAACAGTGCTGGATCTCTTTGCAGGCACTGGAAGCCTTGGACTTGAAGCCCTGAGCAGGGGCGCAGACCATGCGGTCTTTATCGACAATTCCAACCAGTCCGTCAATCTGATAAAAAAAAATATTGCCCTGTGTGGATTTGAGAATTCCGCCACAATAATCAAGACAGACCTCAAAAAAGGGTGGCTGTTAAATCATCCCATGCTCAAGACCCTTGATCTGATTTTTCTTGACCCGCCTTATGGAAAGGATTTAATAATCCCTTTGCTTGAATGGATGTCCGGAACGGGTATGCTCCAAAAAAGTTCATGTGTGGTTGCAGAATTATCCAAGAAAGAAAACCTGCCCACCATTATTAAACAGCTTGATATGACAGATATACGCCTGTACGGAGACACCAAGATAATCATATATACAACAGGGGAAGGATTATGAACGGGAGGACAGCTATTTATCCAGGGACCTTTGATCCGATAACCAACGGACACATCAGTATTGTGAAACGAGCACTCCAGATATTTGACGGACTCACCATCGCAATACTTACTAATCCTCAGAAAAAACCCCTTTTTTCAATTAAAGAAAGGATTTCTATGATCAAAGAGGTCCTAAATGACATTCCCAACATTGAGGTGGACACCTTTGCCGGTCTTACTGTAGATTATGCTGTGCTAAAAAAATCAAACGTAATCCTAAGGGGACTCAGGGCACTTTCCGATTTTGAATATGAATTTCAGATGGCCCTGATGAACCGTAAGCTCAATCGGGATGTCCAGTCCATTTTTCTGATGACTGATTACAAGTGGTTTTACACCAGTTCAACGATCATAAAAGAGGCTGCAAGCCTGGGCGGCAACATAAGCGGGCTTGTACCTGAACTGGTGGACCAAAGGCTTAAGGAAAAATTCGGAAAATCAAAAAATGCTTGACACCTGCAAAGTCATAAGCCATACTTTTTATTAAGGTAAATAGAAATTTGAGGGCTTTTTTAGTTTTGATGGAGGATGAAAGTGACCCTGACCAAAGAAAAAATAATCACCAGTATTTACGATCAGGTGGGATTAAGCAAAAGTCAGTCCCAGTCTGTAGTTGAAAAACTCCTTGAGATCATCAAAGAGGCATTGGAAAAAGGAGAAGATATCCTGATCAGTGGGTTTGGAAAATTTGCGGTAAAAAATAAGACAGAAAGAAGGGGGAGAAATCCCCAGACCACTGAAGAGCTGAAATTGAGGGCACGGAGGGTAGTTGTATTCAAGACATCCGGCGTGCTTCGAGACAGAATAAACGGTGAGGATTAAAGACCTATTATAAAGGCCTCATTAAACCCTTTACCTTTCAGCTCTTCTTCTATCCTTTTCGCCTCGGTCAAGGTCTTTGATTTTGAAACCCTCACCCTGTATAGAGGACCAGAGTACCTTTCATTGTAAAACTGAACATCAACATTGTCATAGTAGGTCCTTAATCTCTGACATAACCTGAATGCATTGTCCCGGCTTTTAAATGCACCTACTTGGACAGTAAATTCCCCACAAGTCAGGTCAGCAACTTCTATTACAGGTTTTTTCCCACTGGTGGATGCGATTTCTCCGACCTTTTTTCCCAGGGCAACCAGCTTTACCCTTGTCACACCGGGATTAACCAGACCAATTTGTCTTGCAGCGGCATATGAAAAATCTATAACCCTGCCTTTCACAAAAGGTCCGCGGTCATTTATCCTTACAATAATCTCTTTTCTGTTGGAAAGATTTATTGCCTGCACATATGTGCCCAGAGGAAGGATCTTATGGGCGGCGCTTATCTTATACATATCGTATATCTCTCCGCTTGAGGTAGGTCTCCCGTGGAAATCTTCTCCATACCACGAGGCGTTTCCATATTCCACGAAACCATCAGCATCGGGCAGAGGATAGTATCGTTCACCGTTGATTACATAAGGCTCATAACCACGGCCCTTGTAATTCTCCGGCAGTACTATCAGCTTTTTAGAGAGACAGCCGGCGGGTGGCACAGTATCTCTTGCACACCCAAAAATGGTGAGGCACAGCAGGAAAGACAACCCCAGGGTGTTAAATGTCCTCATTTTTCACAATCAGGATTATCGTTTTAGGAAAGGCCCAATAACATCTGATCACCTTCCTATCTCACAAGAAGCGCCAAGGGAGCAAGTCTCGCGCAAAGACAACCCCACATTTTTGCGCGAGACCTAACCAAATAACTCGCCTCATCGGTAAACAAACAATGCTACCTTTTGACATTTTCCTTAATATATTTCACAATATCTTCTGTAGATGTCCCAGGACCAAATACCTCTTTTATGCCAGCCTGTTTCAAGGCGGGGATGTCTTCATCAGGTATGATACCACCACCAATGACAAGCACGTCATCAACCCCCTTTTCTCTCAATAGCTCCATTACCTTTGGAAACAGATAGTCGTGGGCGCCGGAAAGTATGCTCATGGCGATTACATCAACATCCTCCTGGATAGCGGCCTCCACGATTTGAGCAGGTGTTTGTCTTAGGCCGGTGTAGATCACCTCCATCCCTGCATCCATCAGGGCGGAGGTCACCACTTTGACCCCTCTGTCGTGTCCATCAAGCCCTGGTTTTGCTGCTAAGACTCTTATCTTCTTGTCCATATCGGCAATCTCCTTATATAGCGTTCAGCACGGCCCAGACGTCTCAACTGCCGAGTGTGCTGACCTGTTGATATTCTCCAAAGACCCCCCTTAACACATCACAGATCTCGCCAAGCGTTGCATAAGTCTTGACCGCTTCAAGGATAAGAGGCATAAGATTGTCAGTGCCTTCCGCCCCCTGCTTGAGGGCAGCAAGGCCCTTTTTCACCTTTTCATCATTTCTTTCTGATCTGACCTTTCTTAACCTCTCGATCTGATCAACACGAACTTTTGGGTCAACCCTTAAGAGGTTGGTCGGTTTTTCCTCCTTGACCTGAAATTTATTCAGACCAACCACCACCCTCTTTCCCTGTTCTATTTCACGCTGATATTTGTATGCGCTGTCCTGTATCTCGCGCTGGACATAGCCCTTTTCAATGGCGGAAACAGCTCCGCCGATCTCATCTATCTTCCTGATGTATTCCTGTGCCCTTTCATATATTTGATTGGTCAGCGCCTCAATATAGTATGACCCTGCCAGGGGATCTACTGTATCCGCCACCCCTGTCTCATTGGCGATCAACTGCTGGGTGCGAAGGGCAATCTGCACCGCCTCTTCTGAAGGAAGGCACAATGCCTCGTCCATGGAATTTGTGTGCAATGACTGTGTGCCGCCCAGAACTGCCGACAGCGCCTGAAAGGCAACCCGGACAATATTGTTTTTGGGCTGTTGAGCAGTCAGTGTGCACCCTGCTGTCTGGGTGTGGAAACGAACCATCTGAGACCTGGGATTCTTCGCACCAAACCGCTCCTTCATAATCCTGGCCCACAAGCGTCTGGCCGCCCTGAATTTGGCTATCTCCTCAAAAAAATCCAGATGGGCGTTAAAAAAGAAGGAAAGCCTTGGCCCAAAGGTATCAACATCCAGCCCTGACTGCCGGGCCGCCTCAACATATGCAATACCGTTTGCCAGTGTAAAGGCCACCTCCTGCACAGCGGTGGAACCTGCCTCCCTGATGTGATAACCGCTGATACTGATCGTATTCCACAACGGGACACTTTTGGCGCAATAAGAAAAGATGTCCGTGATAATCCGCATCGAAGGTTTTGGCGGAAAAATATATGTCCCCCTTGATGAATATTCTTTCAGAATATCATTCTGTATTGTGCCTGTCAGTTTTTCCGGCGAAACACCCTGCTTTTCAGCAACTGCTATGTACATGGCCAATAGAACAGCCGCTGGCGCATTGATGGTCATTGAAGTGCTGACCTTATCAAGGGGAATACCGTCAAACAAGGTCTCCATATCCTTTAAGGAGTCAATGGCGACGCCCACCTTTCCCACCTCTCCGATGGCCATTTCACTGTCGGAATCATAGCCGATCTGTGTCGGCAGATCAAAGGCCACTGAAAGTCCTGTCTGGCCCTGGTCCAAAAGGAATTTATACCTTTTATTGGACTCCTCTGCCGTTGCAAAGCCGGCATACATCCTCATTGTCCAGTGCCGAGCCCTGTACATGGTCGGCTGCACCCCTCTGGTAAAGGGGTATTCACCGGGCAAACCAATCTCGGACATGTAATCGGTGTCGGCTGCGTCAACAGGGGTATAGAGCCTGTTTACAGGTATCCCTGAGGTGTTGACAAAATTCTGTTTCCGTTCAGGGTTTTTCTGAAGCTTTTTCTCTACTCCCTCTGTCCATTTATTTAATGAATCCAACAGACCCTGGTTTGTATTTTGCATATCATCCTCCTCAAAAATAAACCACTACCCGCCTTAAACAGATAGTGGTTTAGTTCTTTGCCCTGGGGCAGTTTCATAAACTTATTTCCAGGTTTAATACAGCTTCAATTTTACAGCGGGATATTTCCGTGTCTTCTAGCCGGTAGTGAGTCTTTTTTGTCCTTGAGCATCTCCAGCGCCCTGATCAGTTTTGGTCTGGTGTTTTCAGGGTATATGATCTGATCAATATAGCCCAGCTC
>DIKH01000317.1:15448-15721 GCA_002424495.1 Desulfobacteraceae bacterium UBA5623 | reverse complement strand
CGCCCCCGCGCAGGGGGCGACCAGGCGCGTTACGTGCGCGGATATCGCAGGGCTGTTTCAATCCACGCCCCCGCGCAGGGGGCGACCGCTTTAATCTGGCTGCGCTCCCCGCCGACATCCAGTTTCAATCCACGCCCCCGCGCAGGGGGCGACAAAGGTTTTTATAGACAAACTACTTAAATCAATCGTTTCAATCCACGCCCCCGCGCAGGGGGCGACCGCAGGGGGATTTGAGATTTGAAATCTCAAACTTGTTTCAATCCACGCCCCCGC
>DIKH01000317.1:14864-15405 GCA_002424495.1 Desulfobacteraceae bacterium UBA5623 | reverse complement strand
ACGCCCCCGCGCAGGGGGCGACCGCGGGGAGATCGAGCGTGTCGGGGCTGAGAGAGGTTTCAATCCACGCCCCCGCGCAGGGGGCGACCTTAAAGATACTCACCTGATAAACCGCTTGATAAGTTTCAATCCACGCCCCCGCGCAGGGGGCGACATCCTTCAAGGGTGTAATGGAGGCGGGCTGAATGGTTTCAATCCACGCCCCCGCGCAGGGGGCGACGTAGCCTGATCATTGGTATCAGATACGATCAGGATGTTTCAATCCACGCCCCCGCGCAGGGGGCGACATCATCGTTACAGGCCCCCCGCATTGGGTGCAGGTGTTTCAATCCACGCCCCCGCGCAGGGGGCGACGCATGGCTTTCCGGTAAAAGGGTGCAGGAGCTGGTTTCAATCCACGCCCCCGCGCAGGGGGCGACGCATATCCGGGGCTTTCCGCACCATCATTATATAAGTTTCAATCCACGCCCCCGCGCAGGGGGCGACGGGAAGGTGCCGAAGGTGGCCTATCTGGATAATGGTTTCAATCCACGCCCCCGCG
>DIKH01000317.1:0-14763 GCA_002424495.1 Desulfobacteraceae bacterium UBA5623 | reverse complement strand
GCCCCCGCGCAGGGGGCGACCTCGGGGGTTTGACGGCGTTGGTGGGGCTTTTGGGTTTCAATCCACGCCCCCGCGCAGGGGGCGACTTCACCTGTTTGCCCAAAGTGTGGCGAGGTGTACGTTTCAATCCACGCCCCCGCGCAGGGGGCGACGGTCTCTCATGAACCCTTTGACTTTGTTGACATATTTTGGCTGATTCCGCGAAAGTATCTGCGAAACCGCCTGCAACCGCCCTTACGGTTAATTGGGTCCACAAAAAACATAAAATATACAACCTGTTATAACCAGTGCGAACACCCCTGGAAAGCCTTGTAAGCTTGGGGTTCGCACACTCCTCACACAATCAATGGCCCCTCCTGATCAACACCTTTTTTTGCTCCGATATGCTCTACCCTCCTTTTCCAATTGGAACCCAAAAAATAAAATCTCAGGCTGTCATTTTCAGGATCTATTATATCTACAAGCTTTTGACGAAAGACAGCCCACTTTGCCGGATCAACAATACACTCAAACACCGAGAACTGCACCCTTTGCCCGTAGTTCTTGCAGGTCTTGGCCACCCTTCTAAGCCTTGATGCCCCCTCTTCATCCCTTGTGGAGACATCGTAACTTACCAGTACGAACATGGTCATGGTCCCTCCTGTAACTTCATCTGCTACTTCCAAATGAATGGCGGATAGCCGTCAAGATCCCCCCGCAAATGCCGGGCCAGGAGCAATGCCTGTATAAAAAACAGGATGCCGATACTCACCTTCTCTTCCAGAAAGGGGTGGAGGATTTCTTCCTGCTTTCTTTCCTGGTATGCCACCAGCACCGTCTTTCTGGTCTCATCGTTCATCATCACTGCACCCGACTCCATTTTTTTGAAACCCTTCTCCTTCACTTGCTGGCGGTTTATAAGCGACAGGACCAGCCTGTCCGCCAGAAAGGGTCTGAACTCTTCCATGATATCAAGCGCAAGCCCGGGTCTTCCGGGTCTGTCTCTGTGCAAAAACCCCACAGCAGGATCAAGCCCCACCGTCTCAAGGGCGGAACGAATATCGTGCATCAGAAGGGTGTAGATAAATGACAGGAGACAGTTGACCGTGTCCAGCGGCGGACGACGATTCCGGTCATGAAACGAAAACCCATTTTTCTGGGCCACAATAAGGTGATCAAAGACACTGAAGTAGGAATGGGCCGCATCTCCTTCAACACCACGAAGGCCATCCAGGGGCGTTTCCGCATTGAGGGATTGAAGGGAACGCTGAAGGCCGGCGGAGGCCGTTTCAACGTCTGTCGCCTCCATCTTTTCCGTATGATCACGCAAGGCCCTTTGAAGCACACTCCTGCAATTGGCGATCTTGCCTGTGAGTATCGCCTTTGCCATGGCTGCCGAAAAAGCCATGTCATCGGCCAGACGGTATTGCTGACGACGCAGGAGCACGTTGCCGGAAACAGGTCCTTGCACCCTTGCCAGAAAGCGGCCATACTCTGTCAGGAAACTTATCCCGACTCCGTTTGTCGCACAGAAGCCCATCAAAAACGGGCTGACCATGACATTACCAAAGCAGACAATCCCTCCGATGGTGTGGACCGGAACCTGGAGCCTGGTCTCCTTCTCAACCCTGACCAGAATAGTTTCACCTTCCTTGGAAAGGTAAGCGCCCTGAGTTGTAACAAAGAGGGTGTTGAGGTGCTTTTTCATTCCGAACGCCTCGCTTCAATGAGATAATCTTGCACAGAGCGTTTCTTGTGAGCGGCCTTGGGAAGGCAAAGGGTTACCAGGGAGCATCTTTCACACTTTTTGTCAAAAACCGCTCCAGGCGTCCTGCCTGACTGGATCAACTCATGTGCGCGTCCGGCCGCATCTTCCGTTTGTTTTCGCAGTTGGTCATTAAACTCTACATCCAGGCGATGACGGGTCTTGCCGTAATAAATGGCCCCGGCCGGAACCGTCACGTCAAGCATCTCCTCCAGACACATTGCCTGGCCGCAAAGCTGCACCTTGTCGCAGTCATCTGGCTTGGGCTTTCCCCGTTTGTATTCCACTGGAAAAGGCTGCCATTTGTCGTCCTCTACAAAATGAAACTCCACCACATCGGCCTTGGCGATCAGCCCCAGCCGAAGAGATCTAAGGGGCAAACCGTGTTCAACCCTGACCTTGCCCCTTGATTCCCGGCCGGTCTCATGCACACGTTCGTGCATGATCCTGCCCTCGGCAGTAAGCCTGTTTTCGTCCCACAACTGTTCGATGTGGATCAAGGCGCACTGCCTTTCGCAGAACACCAGGTGCTGCAAAGCGGAAAGAGGAATCAGCTCGTCTTCTGTGTAGCCCATGGTTTTTTACCCTGGTTGCGCATCTGAGATCTTGTGCGGTAAAGCCTTTCAGTAAAGCCGCCCTCTTTCAGAAACTCCTTTTCCAAAACACGCAACTGCTGGTCCAGAAGGTAGTTTGCCTGATGAATCAGGCAAACCATGGTGTTTGCGGCAATTTCAGGAGCACCTTTTTCAATATAGGCCTTATACGTCGTATACGACCTATTCTTCCTGTAGCAAAGCCCCCGAACTTCCCGCGCCTTTTGATGGTCCTTGGCCCAAAGCGGCAGGTTGTGCTGCCGCAGATAGTCCTGAAAGTCCAACAGCAGTTCCTCAAGGCTTGCCCGCGCAACACCCACAAGCTTCAACTCGGTTTTTTTGGAGGTGCCTGAGGCCATGCTGCCCTCGGCAATATTCTGCTTGCCGCTGCGTGCCGCCTGCACCATCTGGTCATGGGTGCGTGAGCGGATGTTGATGAAGCGGTTGCAAAAGGCCACCGTGGCGTCATATACAATCTCCGACATCTGATAGGATTGCAGGTCCCGGTAGCCGCCGTGAGGCGGGATGAGTTTGGGTGGGTTCGGCGATTTCATGAACCGACACCTCCTGATTGTATTCTAAGGACTCTAAACCAAACGGGTGATTGTTACCCCTGGAAAACCGTTTTTTTCAAGGGACAAAGCTTCTTTAACTATTGAGCCGTTTTCTTTCCCAGGAAATTCCATGTGCTTCTCATAAGTTTCGAATTCTCTCGGTTCATTTCCCTCACCACAAGGAGTCACCTTAATAAGCTCAAACAGCTTGTGGGCATGTGCATTGCCCTTTGCAGTATCATGCGAAAAAATCCACAACCCCCTTGTAGCTTGCTCACCCGCAGCGGCTGATGAAGCGCTGTGCTTTTCGTACATGTATTCTAAAGCTTCCCAAAAAACCTTCATGTCATCTTTCGTAACGTAAGTTTCCCATTCGTACTTGTCCTTCTCGCCATCCACGGCCTTCTTCCGAAGTGCCAAGGATGGGTTATAGTATCCATGCACCCGATAAAGGCCATAGGGGATATTTGATTTGCGGGCCATCTCGGTTTCCTTACGGAGGAAGTCCTCAGACCTTGTGATGGCGCATCTTGTGATGGAGTGATCCAACGGAACGACCTGATCAATTGACCGGCCAAACTTGATCTGCATCGGCCCACGCACCTGTCCGGCGTTGATACCAGTAGACAAAACTGCCCCAAACATCTTAATGTCAAAGTATTTGTCTATCATCCTCTGCCGGACCTTTTCCCTGTCCTCTTTCTCCAGTTTCTTTTTTGCGTTTTTCCCGAGATCGTTCACAAGTGATTGGATTTTCGACAGCATGTTTTTTGGAATTTCGGTTAGATTCCCTTCTTCAAAACTGTTCCGATCAACACCATCGTTAAATACAATGTAATTTGCCTCAATATTCAAGTCTTCGTGTCCATCCAAAGCTTCCAACAAGGCCTCGTCTTCACTATCATACCGGCCAAAATCTTTAAGGGCTTTTGCAGCATGCTTAAGCTTTTCCTCCAGACCATCAGTCTCCTGCTTGTAATGGTCCATCAACGTTTTTCTAAAGACCTTCTTGTTGAACTCACCGCCAAAGAATACCTCGTTGCCTTCAAGCCCGAGATCCTCAAGCCCTTCAATTTTCCCCACATTGTTGCGCAGCCATCTTAAAAGCTCAGGATCTTTGATATCCGCTCGTGGAACTGGAATTCCTTCGATTTCCTTTGCGGTCCCGAAAATCAACGAATTCAAAGCAAATTCGCTCTGTATAAAAATCTGGATTTTTAACTCTCGCTGCACATAATCTCTAACCTTGCGCTTCACGCTCACATCAGTCACAATTCCATGCCCCGTTTCCGGATCAATTCGAGGGAGGTTTCCAGCATCCGGATTTCCATTAGGATTTCCATCCTTGACTTCAAAAAGCAGCACAAACTCATGGCGTTTCGTCGGGTCCAGATATATTGGGGTGTCGTTCGCATCATTGTTCATTTCTAATCTCCTTCCATTCTGTTGATTTTTTTATCAGTCACATTAAGACGTAGTTAAAATTACACCGCGCTGTTTTCGGAACACTGCGCGTTGAGTATAGAAGCCCAGGGCAAACTCTGCTTGTTCACGCATGTTCAAGGTTTTAGGAAATCCGCACCCCTTTAGAATTTTGCCACTTACATCTTCCAACAGATTCTCCAGCTCTTCGTATTTATGAAACCGTTCCTTGCGAAGCTTCGACATATGCGCTTTTGTTGCCATTGCCATTAACGTACCAAATACGGATTGGGGTGCCGATGAGGCTGTCCCATAGAACCTGTCAACCAGTGTTGCCTTGATTGATTGAGGGACAGCATGCCACCTCTGAATCTCCTCAAGGATTGAAAGTAACCGTCCGCAGAGATACGATGTTTTTTCTTCTTTCTCGTCAAGCTGTTCCATACGATGAACCTCCTCTTTGTAAAATTGTTTTCCTCTATTTTCAGTCTCCTTCAAAAATGGATACGTTAAAACTAGTTTTATAGCCGCTACAAGCGCCATACGTCGTGCTTCAAGTCCTAGCTTCTGTTTCCACATTTCCGGCTCTTTCTCAAATACCCGAAAGCGTAAAACAGCCCGCTCTAAAAGAGCGGATGGTGGTAATTCACCGGCATAGCAGCAGCGAAGCAACCCACGCAGAATGTTGGGGTCCTGTTTTTCGGGAATAAAAACATCCTCATCCTTCTTGGATAACATAGTTTTTACGGGTTTTAATGCTTCAAGAATAGCCGGAATCGGTGGTGCCCAGACTTTTTGGCCGTCAGGTGATATGATTGACAGGGCATCAGCATATCGACCGACATTTCTCAAAAAGCTGGTCAGAGAAACTTCTAGCCACTCACGCAGAACAAGCCGACTTTTGTTCGGCGAGATGACTGCAAGGCAAAAAGCGTTATCCTTGATTTCGTGGGCAAACTTGCTCGTATTCCAAGGGAACTTGCAGAGTCTTCTAAGCTGCTCTTCGTGCTGTGGGGGCAAGATATATTCCTCTACGACTGAGTGCGCTAGAACAGCATTCTGAAGCTCCTCAAAGCTGAACGTAATTTCTTCATCTATGTGACTTGGAATAAAATCAGACTTCGTCCAGTATATGGCCATCTGATTTTTTAGAGGTGTTTTTCCGGCACCTCTTGCATCATCTCTCGATAGGATTGAGTGGTAAGGTTCAGTATCGATAAGATATTGCAACATTTGACTTGCTGTCCCCGCGCAATTGAAGCAAGTTGGCGCATTCGCCGTTTGAGACTGCCCGTAAGACTCAAAGCTGTCTGCATTGAATGACGAAATAGGGCAGCTATAATTCATCAAGTCAACTTGCCAAGGAAAAACCTTGAGGACCCTATCGGTCTTTCCACAAATGCAACACTCTGCCTCCTCAATGATAGCACACTGATTCTTCAGGTAGTGTTCCCATGCCATGGCGATGGAATCATCATCATGGAAAAATTTCTTGGGATCAGTTTTAAATACAACCCAATCAGTAGCCTTAATTCCTTTCGCCTTAATTTCGCTTTTGAGTTTCCCTGACCTTAGTAACTTATAGACACATCTCAAATCTGGGTTCCGTGTCTGCTTGTACACCGACAGTAATGCTCTAATGAAACCTTTGTGAACAAGGCTTGCCCTATCCTCCCCGCTTTTATCTGGAATTCCCAACGAATACATGGCCTTATCTGCTAGGAAATATGGCTTCAAATTATCCTCGCTTGGTGTGCCGCTACGGTCTCCCCGTAAGGGCACCAAAACATCTAATCCAGTCCGGCCAAAGGACAGAATTTGAAACGAACCATCATCTGGAGATACTTCAATCACATAATTAAACCTTACTCTTCCGTAGGATCTTCGAGGCAACTGTTCCTTAAACCGGTTTGCAGCTTCACACAAAGAACTAAGCATAGTTTTCCTCCATCCGAAGCAGTGCATCATATCTTGACTGTGGCACACTTAACACGCCATTATCCAATAGCGCATCAAAGAACAGTGCCTTTCTACATCCTTTTACTTCTTTCTTTCCTGTGCTTCCATGCTTTCGAAAATACACAAAATCCTTAAGGATAGAGTCCTGTTGTATAAAGCCGATATCGAACAACATTCTACCCAGCGGCAAAGTGTGCCCGACCAATTTGGGATCACATGTTTCATTGCCCGAAGGTTTTGAAAAATCCGCCGTGAACTCCCGGTTCCCCAAATAGGGTTGATGAAAGCATCGACCTCTGTCACGGCGATCTATAAACTGAGGGAGGTAATTCTCTATTTTCATTTTTGTATGAGGGCGTAGCACCATCTTTGCGAAAATCAAATACTCAACATCTTTCAGTATTAGGCTGGTTCTTTGTTGGCGCTCCTTTTCGTTCTCTATCACAATGGGATTTCTGGCCTGTTTACTGGAAATCTCATTACGCATGATGGTGGTTTGGGTCCCTTGTTTAAGCACCCATATTTGTTGAATTAAATAGCGGATTTCAGGCTTCCAATAAATCGCCTCCAGAACTCCACGCGCTGCACTCGGTGTCATGACGGGGTAGCTAACACGTTCCACTTTAAACTCCGGGCGTGTGAAACACGCATAATCACCTCGTACCTTCAATCTTACCTCTGTCTCTCGCTCATTCATTCTTGACCTCTCACAATTGTTTAATCATCCACAATTAAATCAGCCGGATCGAGTGCTTCGGTCGCAATCCCGCGGATGTCATCATATCTCCCCGTCCACAGGAAGAGGCTACCCTCGCTCACTGGGTGCAGCCAGTCACCGAAAGCCTCAGTTTGCCACCGATATATGTTCACCAAGTAGGGTTGCAATCGCCGCCAGTTACTCTGGTTCGGATTTTCTTGCCACTTACTGAAAAATGCCATTGAATCTCGGTATTTCACCACTACGGGTACTGTATCGTCAGAGATGAGGCGGTATTTCTCCGATACCTTCGGGTAATTCATATTTTGCCTCAGTTCTTGAATACCTTTTTCATCCAGCTTCTCGCTCATATCTGAGAATAAACGCTGGAAGTATTCATTGAAGATGTCAGGTTGATGAAGCATCTTTTCGGCTCCTGGTTTTTGTAGCATAGCCTCTGCCTCTGTCTTTCCTACAAAATACGCCCCACCAGGCACGCCTCCTTCTTTTGGGCAAAATATGATTACTTCCCCGAGCCTATTAGGATCGCTCCATTCCCTGTTACAGCGTCCCGCAGCTTGGACAATTCGGTCAAGGGGGCCTGCTGCACGGTAGACAACTGGAAAATCCAAATCAACGCCTGCCTCGACGACCTGCGTACTGATGAGACGCACTGAGTCAACGTTATTAAGTCGGGTGCGGATTTCATTGAGTTTATCCTTACGGTGTTGACCACAGAGAAGAGTGGATAGATGATAGATGTATGGCGTGCCCTGCATGGCAGCAATCAAGTCAAGAGCATCCTTTCGTGTGTTAAGGACAACCATTATCTGGTCATAGCCTTTAACCTCTTCGGCCAATTCCGGCCAATCTATCGGCTCCCTCCGGAAATGGTAGTTTACCCGGCGTAGTGCAGAAAAATGCCGCGGATAATCCGGGACGATTTCCTTTATTTCTAAGTTCTGGAATGCCTTAAGGTATGGAGTATTGTCGAATGCTGGCTGGGTAGCCGTAGATAGAACGAGGCTTACACCATAGTTATCCACCAACTCGCACAATACAGCGAGAGTCGGTTTGAGCAATTGCGGCGGAAATGTCTGTACTTCGTCAAGAATTATAACGCTCTTGGTGATATTGTGTATTTTGCGGACACGGCCCGGTTTGTTAGCAAACAGACTCTCGAATAGTTGTACTGTTGTAGTAACAATCAATGGTACGTCCCAGTTCTCAGATGCCAGACGATATCGCAAATGCTTTTGGTCCTGTTCTTCCTTTTCATCAGGCACTTCTATTTGGCTGTGATGTTCAAGGACGCATTGAAAATCTTTTTCCAGTATCTTTCTGTACTCGCTGGCGGTCTGATCGATAATACTTGTGTATGGCAATGCCACAATAATTCGATGGAGTTTGTTCTGAACAGCATGCTTAAGAGCAAAGGCAAGTCCACTACGGGTCTTCCCTCCCCCTGTTGGCACGGTCATCTTAAAAACCCCAGGTTTTTCATGCGCTGCTTTCAGACACGAGAAATAGACTTCCTTCCGAATGCGATTCACTTTTTTGGGATTCTTATCGGCCTTTTTAAGCATTTCCTCTTGGTCATTCAAAAATTGCTCCCACAGTTTAGACACGTTGGGCCATTTGGCGCGACCATTCGTCTTTTCCGGCTCAAAGTGTTTTTCTGTCGCGAGATAGTCAGCATCAACAAGAGCTGAAAACAGCATTCGAATGCGCATTTCACGGGCGGTGTCCCCAGTGATTTTTAAAGATGGAGTGGTATGTATGACATGTTTCTGAAGCTCCACTAAAGCTGAACCCATCGATTGGAGCCCTGAGGGATTCTCCCTTATGAACTGAGAAAACTTCTGGCTCGCTTGGCTCTGGGCGTCAAGACCAGCATGGTGCCCGGATATGGGTAAAGTAAACTCCTTCCAAACATCATTTCTATTTACTCCCCACCAGTAGTGATACATAAATGCTGCACCCCAGACAGCATGTGGCACTTTTGGGTGGCTGCGATTTTCTTCCATAGCTTTTAAATATGACTGAAAAAATGGGTTAATTTTTCCAAAATCATGGAAAATACCAAGCCAGAATGCAAGAGCTCCGTTGTTAAATTTTTCAGCAAATGATCTTGCCATCTCAGCTACATCTCTCAGATGATCAATTAAAGGGTCATATTTTCCGCCATGACCTTTTGTGTGAGCAATCAACTTAGAAAAATCAACCATTGGTGCTAATCCTATCGTTTCTTAGAATAATTGGCTTCGCTTTCAATCAATAAGGTTTTCAAGCTGCTGGAATTACTCCGGAGGTCTGCCTTCCAAAGAATGCGCATAATATTTCTTTGTCATAATTCACCCCTGTCGTCTCAAAAACACTTCTCGGAACAAGCAAACCTCTTTCAGACAATTTCTATTCTGAGGCGAAATCAAAACGCCCACTTCCTCCCAATCTCTATATCAGGCTCCATCCCGAAAATAACGCAACAAATTCCTCGGAGCTGGACGAAATTGAACTTCTTGAAACTGCTTATTCTAAAAACTGACTGGTGGAACCTATGAATCGGTGGAGATATGATTCAAAAATGGAAAATGGACTTTGATGATGGAAAATAACTGGAGAATTGCAAAAAAGCAAGCAGGTTATCTGCAAAAGCGACGTAGCTAAAACAATTTTTCATTGCACGCAGTTCTTTTTTGAACCGCTATGGCGTTAAGTACGCCAAGATTGATCTAATCTGCATTAAGATTCTTCAAAATCTTCTTTGCTAATGGTTCTTTGATATCGGCGTTAAGATCAACTCAATAGCCTGACGCAAGCTATTCTTGGTTTCCTCTATTGTCTCGCCCTGTCCGTTGGCGCCAGGCACCTCCGGACAGATAGCCCAGAAGCCGCCCTCGGGTGCGGCTTCTATGATTGCTGTGAATTCTGCCTTCATTATAATCTCCTTCCGTTTTTTGGTGATCGGGGCTATTTTCGCTTTTTATTGTCCATCTTTTTCCGAAAGGCATCTCCCAGCGTGCCGAGCGATCCGGATGAATTTTGATGGTTTTCATCAAGCCGCTGCTTGTAATTGGAGACCTCTTCCATATCATCTTCAGTTGGGACCATGTTTAGCGAAAGGCGTCTTTGCGCTTTGTCAATTTTGCCGATCTTGACTTCAATGGTCTGATTGATATCCAGGACCTCACGCGGGTTGGTGATCCTCTTGCCTTTTCCCAGTTCGGATATGTGTAGAAGACCATCTACGCCAGGCTCAAGTGTTACAAATGCCCCAAAAGCCGCCAGGGCCGCAACCCTGCCGCTGTGGACGGAGCCTTCCGGAAATTTGAGTTCAATGCCTTCCCATGGGTCCTGCAGGATTTCCTTGAGGCTGAATGAAAATTTGTCATTTCCCCAGTCCAGCTTCTTGATCACAACATCTACATTCTGCCCGACCGATAGTAATGTGTTGACATCCTCCACCCTGCCCCAGGAGATCTCGGATATGGGGAGCAGTCCCTCAAGGCCTCCGATATCAACAAAGGCCCCGAATTTCCTGATAGAGGTAATCACCCCTGTTACGGTCATACCCTCTTTCAGGGATAGCCTTAGCTCGTCTTTCTGTTTCTGGATCTCCTCCTGCAATATGATCCTGTGGGAGATAACGAGTTTACGGCCTTTTTCAGCATATTCTATTATCTTGAAGGTCAATTGCTGCCCGACATACTCCCCAGCATTTTCAACCCTCCTCAGACCCATCTGTGAATATGGGCAAAAGGCCCTCACGTTTCCCGCTATCTTCACCTCAAATCCGCCCTTGATCTCCTTTTCCACAAGGCCTTCAAGAGGAATTCTGTTTCGAAAGGCCTCTTCCAGGTGTTCATTGCCGGTTGAATCACGGCCAAGGCGGGTGGTAAATAGCATTTCATTGTTCTTGGAAGAGAGGAAATAGGCGCTGATAGTCTCGCCCTCTTTTATTGCTGCGTTACCCTGATCATCTCTGAATTCATCTATCGGGATGTAGCCCTCAGACTTTCCGCCCAGGTCAATAAAAACCCACTCTTTTGTAATGTTGCTGATAACAGCCTTCACTTTTTCACCGGTGTTCAAATAAACCGGTCCAACAAGGCTCTGATTCAGCAGGTCCTCAAAACTTTCTTCTGGGTCAGTATCCGAAAACTGATCCCGATCTTCTTCATCCATGATTTTTTATCCTTCGAGCCAATTTCAAAACGTCCCATTAAAACTGACTTCTTCAAAAAAATAAGCCCTCATATTCAAGCATCAGTTCCATTTCTTCAACAGCATCATTGTAAAACCGAACTACCTCCGGGTTGTTACTCTTCCACTGGTGACCCTGCTCTATCGCCAGCTCCTCAATCCGGTCCAGGAGCTTGTCCATCAATACGTCTATTGCAATGCCCTCTTTGTAGACATTCAATTTTTTCGCTATGGATTTGATCCTTTCCTCGGTAATTTTTTCAGACATGGCATGCCTCCCATTAAAAAACCGGCCTCCAGGCAAGGGGACAGTGGATAACAGTAAACGGCAGCTATTGATCCGGCAGAAGATCGTAGTAATATCTCATGGTGTCTGTCCTGGTGATGATCCCGATAAGCCTGTCTTCCTTTACCACGGGGAGCCTGCCTATGTCATGCTTGATCATCAGGCGGGCCGCCTGGACAACGCTGCTGCCCGGTTCAATCTTTATGATCGCGGTGCACATGAATGTCTTTACCGGAGAGTTGAGCTGTTTTGAACTTACTTTTTTGAAATCGCGTCTGGAAATAACACCCACAATCCTGTCACCTTCTGCGACCGGAAAGCCTGAACAGCCTTTTTCCCGCAGTAACTTGGCGACATCTTTCATCGAGGTATCGGGTGACACCGTGAATACCGGAAAAGACATCAGATCACTGATCTGCACCGATGCCTGTTGATTGCCCTTGATAAGTTCGATGATCCATTTTTCAACGGCATCCGGGTTAACCGCCTTTAACATTGCAGCTCCCGCAGTTGGATGGCCTCCGCCCCCCATGCTCCTCATTATTGAGCCTATGTTCAGGTCGCTTGTGCCGCTTCGTCCTATTACGATGGTTCTGTCCTTTTTTGCCACTTTAAATATGCCGAAGGCTGCGTCCACATTGACAATGTCCTGGTACATGTCAACTACCAGGGCAAGCCCGGGGGTGTGTCCGTCCACCTTCTGTCTGATCACGCTGATGCTGTATCCCTTGATCTTCAGGCGCTTTGCGTTTTTCAGCATCTCAAAGAGCACGTCTTTCTGTTTTGGTCCGTAAACAGGCCTTAAAAAGTTGTTGATCATGCTAAGATCAGCCTTATTTTCAAGGAGAAATGCGGCGGCCTTTGCATCCTGTGCAGTTGTTGAGGGAAATGTCAGGTTGCCTGTGTCCTCGTAGATGCCAGCCAGAAAAAGGGAGGCCTGAATGGGCGAAATGCCGGCGTTTTCCTCCTCAATCCGCCTGACAACCATTGTAGTTGTGGCGCCCAGAGGATCAGAGCAGGACCAGTCGGCCTTCATATCGCCCGGCTCCTGGTGATGGTCCCACACGTGTATGCTCAAATCCGAGCGGTCTTTCAGTGAATCCATCCCGTCCAGACGGCCCCAGTTGTGCGTATCCACCACTATCAGCCTTGAAATATCGCCGGGGTCAATGTCCTTTGTCGAATTAAAGGGAAAAAGGTCTTTATGAATGGCCAAAAAAGCGCGGACATTGGGATTGAGGCTATTGGGGAGCACGGGCATGGCCCTCGGATATAGGATTTTGACGGAAAATACCGAGGCCAGCGCATCAAAATCGGTATTTTTGTGTGTAGTGATAACTTCCATGACTCTGGACGAAATTGAACGTCAACTAATTTCATTAATCCATTTGGACAGCGCCGGACCTTCCTTTTCATCCCACTCAGGGGAGACGCGAATCCTGATGAAGGCGGAAAAAATTGCGTCAACAGCAGCGATTGCCTCTTCGGTCAGAAATGCCTTTTCATAGAAGATGCCGTCCGCATCATCATCCTTATCCTGCACGACCTTGGGTGTTTTAAAGGACCTGAAGTTCATCCAGGTGGAATCAAGGACAAACGACCAGTTGTTTTCGCCTATGACCATTTTGATCATGGCCTGGGAGATCTCCTTGTGTTCGGAAAGGGCAAAACGCGCCTGCTTCATATTGGGCTTATCACCGGTGCAGGTGATGGTCTCAATTCCATGCTCTGTTTCCGCCTGAAGCGTCATCCTTCCGTCAAACCAGAGTTCTGCCTTAACGGCCTCTCCCAGGTCAAACAGCTCGTCGTCAGTTTCGGTCTTGAACCATAGCCAGGCCAGAAACTCCCTGCCCAAAAATGCCGTATCCCTAACTTTTTCCAGGACCTGCATGACTTTTTACCCCCTTTATGAGTGAAACGGGACAAGACCGTCTAAGATATCCGGTGAAATGCCTTCTTTTTCGAGCGCCTTTGCTGCAATGGCATAAGGGAAAAGCGGCGTGAGATGCAGATCAAAGGTCTTCAGAAAAAACTCGGAAAACTCGTCTCCCGGCCGGTTGTTCACACCGCCGAAAATCACTATGCCGCTGGTTATGTTCCAGAGCATGTCGTATGTCTTTGTGACCGGAATGGACCGCTTTAGAAGTTGTATGCGTCCGTGTTCTTTTATCTCCTGACGTGCACTCTTCGGCAGAAACTCCAGCTTCTCAAGCTCTTTTACCTTTTCCTCGGCCTCAAGGCAATACTGCCTCAGGGCGGTCTGCGGCACCTTTCTTTCGTCCACCCTGAAGGTCATAGCAATAAAAGGCTCTTTCAGGTATTCCATGGCCATGAACCTGCCGTCAAAAATGTCCATGATGTTGACCCAGCCGGTTGATCGCTCTTCGAGAGAATTTTCATCGAAATTCTTAAACGCATAGCGGGCGATTCTCATGGGATATTCTTCCATAAAATTACTTGGGGGAGCGCCTTCAACCTGATATCGCGTAAGGCTGCCGGACCCGGATATAAGACCCATTATTAACTCCGATTATGTCAGCTGACGGTGTTATGATAATTTTGTTTAATCTTTATCAGAGATTGCGCACGTGTGTCAATGGATACAAAAAAGCGCGGAAGGCCGCTGGTAGACCACAAAACCAGCTTGATATTTTGATCCGTCTGGTTCATCATTGTGATCAAAAAATCACAAGAGACCTATTCCTGTAAAAAAAGAGTCTGCTCAATGGAGGGGGCTATGGAACTTGAGGGCAAAAAAATCATCATCCTGGTGGAGGAAATGTTTAATGATCAGGAATTCTGGTATCCTTATTACAGGCTTAAAGAGGCTGGAGCACAGGTCGTTGTTGTAGGCTCCGGCTCCAGCCGGGAATACACAGGCAAGGCCGGGACCAAGGCCAAGGCGGATGTGGATGCGGATGCAGTCTCCAGCTCTGAATTTGACGGGATTATTATCCCCGGCGGGTATGCCCCTGATCATATGAGACGTCATAGCAAGATGGTCAACCTGGTCAAGGAGATCTATCAGGCAGGGAGGGTTGTTGCCGCCATCTGCCATGCTGGCTGGATGCTTTCATCAGCCGGCATACTAAAAGGCCGCACTGTGACATCATTTTTCGCCATCAGGGACGATCTGGTACACGCAGGCGCAACATGGGTGGACAAGGAGGTTGTTGTGGATGGAAATATGATAACCAGTCGAAAGCCTGATGATCTGCCTGCCTTTATGAAGGCTGTTATTGCCGGACTAATGGGATAACCTGTTACAACATCCTCAAAGTCTAATTAGTGCCCATCCAGAAATG
>DIKH01000275.1 GCA_002424495.1 Desulfobacteraceae bacterium UBA5623 | reverse complement strand
TTGGGGGCTTTTTCATAGTATCTCCTTTCTATCTCTTCTCGCAGGAAATCCCGAAAATGTAAATAACGCTACTTTAACTCACAAATCATATGTCAAAACGGAGACTTTGTCAAGCAACATATATAATAATATCAATATATTATCTTTGCATAACTGTGAATTTATCACGGATAATTGACGATAATGAAAACTAATGACCAAGCAAGTTGTTCAAAGCTCTCCTATAAGGTTTGATACTATATGGAAACGTATTCCATATAATAGCGGTAAAACGCTGCAATGACCAGGGAGTGCGTAATAGCGCCATTCCTAATAAGCGCGGGAATTTCTGCAAGGGGACGAAGAATCACCTCAATGTCCTCACGTTCATCCTGAGATTGCACTCCCATTGCGCATACATCTTTAGCCAAAAAAGTATAGCAAATATTATTTTGAATGGCTGGATTGGGATGGACAGAGCCTAGCAAAATCAAAGATCCCTCACGATAACCCGTTTCTTCAAGAAGTTCCCTTCGGGCAGCCTCTTCAGGTGAGTCATGATCTTCCACGAGTCCTCCGGGAATCTCAAGCGTCACATCCCGAATGCCGTGACGGTATTGGCGCACCATGACCACCTCTTTCTCGAGCGTCAAGGGAATCACATTCACCCATGATGGTGATTCCAGGACAAAAAAGTCATGTGCATTTCCTGTACGCGGAGACCGAGCCCGATCGGTGCGCAGATTGAAAACACGACACGATTTATCCAGATGGGTTGAAACAATAGACCATGCTTTAGGCGGCATAATTTTTTCTCAATCCCCCAAAAATTTTTAATGGATCAGCGCCATCTTTTTAAGAATTATGATTACGTTTTATCCATAGAATAGGATTGACTTCTTGACAAGATTTTTTTAGACTAGAACCATTCCATTTCAGGGCAACCCGCCGTAAATTACGGTTGTATAGTATCCAGGCATTGACAATGTAATCACGTAAAGCGTAAAGAAGCGTGGAAAGATATTCTCAAACAAGGCCTCCAAAGGAGGTTAAACCCTTGGGAGTTTTAAGCATGAATCCTATTAAGATTGTATTCGATGATGATTTTGGGGAAATGGAAACCGAATTTTACAAAACTTTCGACAGCATATTTCGCTTGATGAACCCTGCCTTACATGGCCACCAAAGCTGGAAACCTCAGATGGATGCCTATGAATCATCTGAGGAAATAGTGATTGTGGCCGAAATCGCCGGCATCAACAAAGAAGACCTTCACATCGAAGTCAGCCGGCGTTCAGTAAAAATTCATGGTAAGAGAAAAAGAACCACCCTAATGGAAGACATCCGATACAGCCTAGTGGAAATCCCCTACGGGCGGTTTGAGAGAGTCCTCATGTTGCCGGCGCCAATCAATACGGAAACCGTTTCTGCGAAATATACCGATGGTCTGCTTCAAATCCGAATCACAAAATTACCACCGAATCAAGCATACAAGGTTCCTATCCAAAAGGATTAGATTTACTTTTCATTTGGGCGCACAAACAGCAATTTAATTATTGACAGGACATATGAATGGAGGTTCCCATGACAGATCAGAAGATGCCTGATGAACTAAGGTCGGTTAAACTGCCCGATATTCTACCCATGCTGCCCTTGTTCAATGTTGTTGTCTTTCCCCGGATGATGTTTCCTCTCGAGGTAGCCGGCATTCAGTCAACGGCCCTCGTGGATGAAGCTATGGCCAATGATCGTCTCACCGGGCTCATTACTTCAAAAAAACTTCCGCAGGAAATCAAATACACACCGGATGATTTTTATCATATCGGAACAAGCGCCGTAATTTTGAAGATGGCAAAATCAGGAGACAAGGCACAAATTCTTCTCCATGGGATCAGCCGGTTCAAAATCCTAGAATTCATTGAGGGAAAACCCTATTTGCAGGCCCGTATAAAAACAATCGAAGAAAAAGAAGAACCCAAAGACATTGAGATGGAAGCGTTAATGGCCAACCTTGTCGGCCTTTTTGACAGAATGGTAAAGCTGTCACCCTTTTTGCCCCAGGAATTCGGCTTGATGGCCCAATCCATCTCCGAAGCGGGCGTCCTTGCCGACATGGTGGCATCTATCACCAACATTGCAACAGAAGAAAAACAGAAAATTTTAGAAATTATAGATGTGCGGGAACGGCTGAAGGAAATTACGCGGCTGGTTAGCCACCAGGTAGAAATTCTTGAATTGGGTAATAAGATCCAGTCCCAGGTAAAAGAAGACATCGACAAATCCCAGCGGGAATATTATCTGCGCCGGCAACTGAAAACCATTCAGCAGGAGCTGGGAGAAACGGATCAGGACAAGGTAGAAATTGAAGATTACCGTGCAAAGATCAAAAGTAAGAATCTTCCCGAATTAGCCCAAAAAGAAGCTGAGCGGGAACTTGAGCGGATGGCCCGTATGCACCCATCATCTGCGGAATATACCGTATCTTCCACTTATCTGGACTGGCTGACTGCTCTGCCGTGGAATGAAAGCACTGAAGACAACCTTGACATAAAAAAAGCAAGAGATATTTTGGATGAAGACCATTATGGTCTGGAAAAGCCCAAAAAACGCATTATCGAATATCTGGCTGTAAGAAAATTAAAGCCTGATACGAAAGGTCCCATTCTATGTTTTGCCGGCCCTCCGGGTACAGGTAAAACCTCGCTTGGGCACTCCATTGCCCGTGCTCTGGGACGTAAATTCGTCCGGATTTCACTGGGAGGGGTCAGGGACGAAGCCGAGATTCGAGGACATCGCCGCACCTACGTGGGAGCGCTCCCGGGCCGGATTATCCAGGGAATCAGACGCGCGGAATCTAACAATCCCGTTTTTATGCTCGATGAAATCGATAAATTAGGCATGGATTTCCGAGGGGATCCATCTTCTGCTCTTCTGGAGGTGCTTGATCCCGAACAGAATTTTTCCTTTTCGGATCACTACCTGGATGTGCCCTTTGACCTGTCCCGCGTTATGTTTATTACCACGGCAAACATTCTTGAAACGATACCGCCGGCTTTGAGAGACAGGCTGGAAGTAATTGAACTGCTCGGTTACACCCTTGATGAAAAACTAAACATCGCCGAACGTTATTTGATTCCCAGGCAGAAGGAGGCAAATGGCCTTCAGGAAAACCAGATTACCTTTAGCAGAAAGGCCCTAAGTTTGATTATTTCCGGTTATACCAGAGAGGCGGGAGTGCGAAATCTTGAACGCGAAATTGCTAACATCTGCCGTGGTGTTGCCTCGCTGGTGGCGGAAGGTGAGATAAAAAATGCAACTATAAACACCAAGGACGTACAAAAATATCTGGGACCCATAAAGATCGCTCCTGAGGCCAGCGTAAGGATATCCAAACCAGGGATAGCTACGGGACTTGCATGGACTCCAACAGGAGGAGAAATTCTCTTCGTCGAGGCGACGGCAATGAAGGGAAAGAAAAACCTTACGCTGACCGGTCAACTGGGAGATGTCATGAAAGAATCCGCGACAGCGGCGCTTAGTTTTATCCGCGCCAACGCGGCGGATCTGGATATTCCCAAAGACTTCTTTGAGGAGATGGACATCCATATTCATGTGCCGGCTGGAGCAATTCAGAAAGACGGGCCATCGGCGGGTGTCACAATTCTCACGGCATTGGCATCACTGTTAACCAATAAAACCATCAAAAAAGACCTTGCCATGACCGGAGAAATTACCTTGCGTGGTTCTGTTCTCCCCGTGGGAGGGATCAAAGAAAAGGTCCTGGCTGCTCATCGAGCAGGCATCAAAACACTCATTCTTCCCAAGTGGAATAAAAAAGATTTAGTGGATATACCACCAAAAATTAAGAAGGAGATCACCTTCCATTTTGTGGATAACATGCTGGAAGTCATAAAAATCGCCATGGATAAGTAGCCTCCATAATATATTTCTCAAGGAAATACTCCGCCAAGGCAGGAGAATTATCGAAATTAAGATCTACCGCCGCTCCCGAGATGGTTCGACATGCCTCTAAAAATGCTGAGGAAAAATTCTCTCGGCTAGTGTAGGCCACAAAAAAATTAATCAAAATGAACAAACTGGTCTTTCTTCGCCCCGCATACAGGACATTCATCAGGCCATACGCCATCCGATACATAACCGCATATTTTGCAAACATAGTAAGATGTTTCCCGTTCTTCCATGAGATGGCCCATGGCTTCTTTATAAAGCTTGGCATGGGTTTCTTCAACATCTCTGCTTTGACTAAAATGCAATACTGCGGCCTTATTGCCTTCCGCCTCTGCCAGCCTAACNNCACCTGCCACTTTTGTTTCCGACTCAAAACTCATGGCCAAATTTTCCTCTGTGCTTTTGATCTCTTTAAGCAGTCTTAACGCTTTTGTGCCATGAATTTCTTCGGAAAATGAAATGACTCGAAAGAGCTTGGCCATTTGCTTGTATCCTTCCTCTTCCGCTTTATCGGCATACAATTTTAACCTCAGGGCCGCCTTCGCTTCACCGGTGTACCCTCTGTGGTCAATTTCCACTTGACACACAAGACAGACCCTGCTACACTTCTTCCCCGCTAGGGAAGTGGACTTCTTAAGTCAGAGGTGAGTTTTATCATTTAAGCAAGAAGGGAGGATTACATTATGATGAGAAAATTTATGGTGGTTCTTGTGTGTATTTTTTCCGTTTTGGTGTTTAGCAGCTCAGTGATAGCTCAGAACAAAGTTGTCGGGATATGGAAAACTATCGCTGATGAAGGCCGAGATAAAGGCAAAGCCAAATCCTACGTGGAGATATTCGAAAGGAACGGCGTATTCTTCGGCAAAGTTGTGAAGCTTCTTTTAGAGCCACAGGGTACTCTTTGCACTAAATGTGAAGGAAATTTGAAAAACAAACCGGTTGTCGGCCTGGAAATCATCAAAAACATGAAAAAAACCGGAAATACTGACACGGAGATGGGGGAGGAATACGCCGGCGGCACGGTAATGGATCCGGATAATGGCAAAAGTTATAAATGCAAAATATGGGTAAAAGGCGATATCCTGACGTTGCGCGGTTATATAGGATTTCTGTATCGCACCCAAAAATGGTATAGAACCCAATAATACTAAAAGGGCTTTGAGATATTATAATA
>DIKH01000382.1:4768-8835 GCA_002424495.1 Desulfobacteraceae bacterium UBA5623 | reverse complement strand
TACTTTTGATAGACCATGAGGTCAACCAGGGTGTTGGCGGGGCAATAGTCACAGGTTATAAGGCCGCAAAAGATTTAAATATTAATGTAACTGTCGTTATGGCCGGTGACGCCCAGATGGACCCTAAGGACCTTATTCCTGTTATTAAGCCTGTAGCAGATGGAACAGCGGATTACACAAAGGGAAATCGCTTGTTTCACGGCGACGCGTGGCAGATGATACCTCATTATCGGTATTTGGGTAATTCTTTCCTCTCCTTGATGACAAAGATTGCCTCAGGTTACTGGCATATTGCCGATTCTCAGTCAGGGTATACCGCCATCTCCTTGCTCGCACTGAAAAAACTTGATCTGGATAAGATATACAAACGCTACGGGATGCCTAACGACTTGCTGATTATGCTCAACCAACATGATTTTCGAGTGCGAGATGTCCATATCAGGCCTGTTTATAATATTGGCGAAAAATCCGGAATAAAACTTTTACATGTTATACCAAAAATAAGCTGGATTTTATTTAAAGGGTTTTGGAGAAGGCTTTTTTTTAAGTATGTGATAAAAGACTTTCATCCCCTTATCTTTTTCTATTTCCTTTCGGTTCTTCTGCTTAGTTCTAGCCTCCCTTTAGCGGTTAGAGTTGTTTACGTGTGGGCTACAAAGGGGGATATTCCTGACATGAATGCATTGGCGCTAATCTTTACACTAATAAGTGGATTGCAGACTCTGTTTTTTGGAATGTGGTTTGATATGGAGTATAATAAGGATTTGAAATGATTTGTAATAAATGAATGCACCTGCTAATGCCTTAAAAGCTTTTGTCCTTATTTCTGATAGCTTCTGCTAAATATGTTTACAACCGTCAGCGATTAATCGAATTTTGTTGTCATAGGGCTACTCGGCATTTCCTTTTTTGCAATGCTGATTGACAAGCAAACCGACAGAAAATATAAATATTTCTCCGATGAGAAACCAGAGCCGCGAGGCAGCCGATATCGTAATGGCACGCGAAATGTCAAGTTGTGTCATCACAAGGAAGCCGACCATTACCGACTCCCGGATGCCGATCCCTCCGGGCGCAAATAGAAAAGCGATGCCCAGCGTCCCTGCCAAGGGAAAACAAAAGGAAACAGAATAACGGATAGGCTGGGCGGACAATCCTTCTGCAAAAAGGTAAAAACCTACCCCCCAGCAAATCCAGGTCCCCAAGAACCATGGCAATAGATAAAAGAATTCTCGAATAGAAAGGCTCGGGAAGTGTATTTGTTTTTTAAATAATTTATTTATTATGGTCTCAATTTTTTTGTGCCAGGAACAGGGGAAAATAAATATGGTTAAGGCAATAAGCAAAATCAACCCCGTCAAGCCAAGCAAATGGAGTTCGCCGTTTACCAGCAGTCCAGCTACCCCCAAAGCAAGCCCGTACCACATTGTAACAATCTGAGCTTGAATAAAGAGTAGCGATAATTCCGGAATGGAATAGTTGTAGTGCTGCGAAATGTAAAACGCTTTCCCCATAACGACCCACATTTTGCCTGGTATATATTTCCCGAATATATTCAGGCCTTCCATTGGAAAGGAACTAGAAACGGGTATCTGAAAGCCGGACACAGACAAAAGTCTTTGCTGAGAAATAGCACTGATGATGAAGCCAGTGAACATAAGTACAAATGAAAACAGCAGCGGCCACGGGTAAAAAACAGTTGGAACTTTCAGGTAGTCCGCTTTATATAGGCTGTATGCCAAAAAAATTAATGATATATAAATTAAATACTTATGCCATCCATGCTTCATTTTTCTGCGGATTTCAAACACGGTTTATTGTTTAAGTCATATAAACTTTGGTATTTGAGCCTCCTTGCGTTAACTTTCGGCTTTTCTGTCGTTTTTGTTTAGAATTTGCATTTGAAGAGCGTCCATGGAAATGTAGAAAAAATGTGCTCTTCCTTAATTTCACAATGCTGCCTTAGCATCTTTTTAAATTCCGATCGGCTCCAAAAGTTCAAATGTCCGGGCGTCCGGCCACCTCGATTCCAGTACTTTCCCCTTAACATGTTGCACCAGCGAAAGAATGGCTCATTTGGCACGGAAATAATGAAATAAGCGCCAGGTTTGGCAACCCGCCTTATCTCTTTCAGCGCCTGGACGGGATCAGGCAGATGTTCCAGCATTTCTGCTGCGAGGATACAATCAAATGCATTTGATTTAAAGGCAAGTGCTCCCACATCCGTGACCAGATATTTCCATGCCGGGTGGTAGGTTGCAGCATACTTTATTTTTTCAGGGTTAAAATCTGCTCCGACATAACGCCCCACTAGGTGCTGCTGTTTAAAATATTCTATCATGTGCCCTTCACCACAGCCGATATCCAGTGTTAACAGATACATTGAGTTAATTTTTTTCAGCAAACCTGCTATTTTTTTTAGCAGACGATTTAAAACGAATTGAATAAGAAAGTTGGATGACACATAGTTCCGGTCAATAATTCTGTTGTAATGCAAATATGTTGCGTTTCCCTTTTTTACTATGTAATTCATAAAAGATCCGCCGGATAAAATATCCTGTGCGAGGATATTGTGTAAGAATCAATCCCAAGGCACAGAAAAAATCCATGTATGCTCAGTTGATAGACTAATTCAGCAAAGGCTACATAAAACGTTTCGCCAAAACCCATGTCTTGCTTTCCGAACATGTTAACTTAGTCCAAAATATTCAATTTCTCAATTCTATAACGAAGGGAATCAAGACTCACATTAAGAAGCTTAGCCGCCTTTGATTTTGAACCGTAGGACTTCTTAAGCGCCTTTTCTATCAAATTTCTCTCGACCTTTGACACCTCCTCATTCAGTTCTATCCCTTCCTCCGGCAGTTCAGCATCCAAGACATTAACCCAGTCAGGCACATCATTCGAGAGAACAAGGTCCTCCGGCAGGACGATATTGGACATGCCCAAGGCAACGCTCTTCTCTATGATGTTTTCCAGTTCCCTTACATTGCCAGGAAATCTGTATTCCATTAGAAGTTCCATGGAATATGCTGATATCGTTTTGATCTCCTTGCCAAATTTTTCAGAGTACTTTCGGATAAAATAGTCTGTCAGGAGAGGTATGTCCTCTTTCCTTTTCCTTAAGGGCGGCATATTTATTGCTACTACGTTGAGACGATAATAAAGGTCTTCTCTGAAACTCCCGTTTTTTACTTTCTGTGCCAAATCCTGATTTGTAGCGGCTACTATTCTGACATCCACCTTGACGTCTTCGGCACCCCCCACCCTTCTGAAAGTCTTTTCCTGAATAGCCCTCAAAAGCTTTACCTGAAGGATTGTTGGTAATTCGCCAATTTCATCGAGAAAGATCGTGCCGCCATTGGCAATCTCGAAAAGCCCGGGCTTATCGGCATAGGCCCCGGTAAATGAGCCTTTCATGTAACCGAACAACTCACTTTCAAGGAGGTGTTCAGGTATCCCGCCGCAGTTTATTGTAACAAAGGGCTTGTCTCTTCTGGGGCTGTTATCATGAATTGCACGGGCCACAAGCTCCTTGCCCGTTCCGCTCTCACCCAGAATAAGTACATTGACCGTAGTATCTGCCACTTTTTTAATAAGTGAATAGACATTGAGCATCTCTCTGCTCTTGCCTATCAGTTTCCCGAAACTGTCAGCGTCTTCGACGCTCTTTATGAACCTTGCATCATCTTCCTTTACCCCCTTCTTGTTCAAGGCATCCTGAACAATCTTTTTAAGGTCTTCAATGTCGAAATTTTTCTCAATATAATCGTATGCGCCCTCCTTCATGGCGGTGACCGCGGTTCCGCCAGAGGCATAGGCGGTAATTACAATGACCATGGTCTCAGGGGAGATCTCTTTTACGCCTTTTAAAAAATCTATCCCGTCAACCTTCGGCATCTTGAGATCTGTTATGGCTAGATCAATTTTGTGCTTTATGCAAAGATCAAGAGCCTGCTTTCCGTCGCAGGCATACTTGACTGCGTGGCCTTCCTGAGTCAACATGATCTCAAGGAATTCCCTCATCCCCTGGTCATCATCAACAACGAGAACGCTAGCCATTTTTT
>DIKH01000382.1:0-4640 GCA_002424495.1 Desulfobacteraceae bacterium UBA5623 | reverse complement strand
CCAAGGCCAGTTCCCCTATCTTTTGTTGTATAAAAAGGGGTAAAAATTTTATTTGTCTTTTCCTTTTCTATGCCATATCCGGTGTCGCTTATCAATATTTCAAGATATTTCTTTCTACTGGTGGATATGGTTTTGGTTCCCACCCTCAAAGTTCCTCCTCCCGGCATCGCCTGGATAGCGTTTAAAATCAGATTCCAGATCATCTGCTTGATTTCCGTCCTGTTGCCAGGCATGCTAAGATCATCGCACAATTCAAGCTCTAACTTTATGCTGCCATTCCAGGCAGGATCATATCTGATGGATTCAACGACATCATTGATAACATTATTAATGTCAAGCACCTCACGGTCACTGAGGTTTGGTCTTGCAAGCAGGAGAAAGTTACTTATCAGCTTTTCAAGCTGATCTCTTCCTCTTAAGACAATCTGCATCAGTCTCTCATCAGTTTCCTCAAGGTCCAGATTTTTTTTGAGCAGTTGAATGGAACCGCTTAAGGCCGTAAGCGGGTTTCTTATTTCATGTGCAAGCCCTGCCGCCATCTCACCAATAATGGCAAGATTCTTGCCTTTTTCAAGCTCTTTTTCCATTTCCTTTATAGCGGTCAAATCCTGAAAAATTACTATGCTTCCAATCGTGCTGTTGCTGCTATCCATTAAGGATGAGGCGGAAAAGCCAAGAATAATATCTCTGTTCTTTTTCCCGGTAATTACTGTTTCACCTCGTGATGTCATTTCCCCTTCAGCGTCTTTTTCCCCTATCTTTGACATTGCCTCAAACAAGCCTGGAAAAACAAAATTTATTCCCCTTCCTTCAACCTCAGAAAATAAAAACCCTGTTATTTCTTCTGCCGCCCTGTTAAAGGATTTTATCGTTCCTTTGAGATCAATAGTGGCAATGCCCGCATTTACATGTTCGATAATGCTCTGGTGCAATAGGTCAAGTTTATCAAATTCACTCTCTTTTTCAGTTAGGAGAACTCTCGACTTTTTTTCCTGTTCAGCAATAAAGCTGACCAGAAGTGCGACAATATAATAGGATACAATGTGAATAAAGATTCTAGAAAATACATAGCCGGCGCTGATACTGGACTCTGGAGTTAGACCGAAGACAGGGATGATGCCTAAATATTCGAAATCAAGGAGCATCCCATAAAGCACACTGCTGGCGGATGCTGCAAAGAGCCCACCTTTTCTTGCAAGAAACAGGGCCGCATAGATGATAACCAGATTATAAAGGGCAGCATATACGCTGTTGATTCCACCTGTAACATATACAAGTCGTGTTATTAACAATACATCGCAAAGGGCCTGGATATATAAATTGAGCCTTATGCTCTTTATGACTTTTAGAAGGAGAACATAGATTATTGACAAAAAATAGGTGGCTATAATGACGGCAAAAATTACAGGTATGCCTGATGAAGAAGAGATTTTCCCTTTGATCTGGATGGAGGCTGCAATCCCCAAAAGGAGCGTAACAACAACCACCCGCAAAAGCATCAACCTGCGAAGACTTCGGGCATTGTTTTTGTACGGAGATGCGTTTTCCGTCATTGAATCGCCTTTTGAGCCTGACGCAGTTATTGGGAAGAATGGCTATTCTCGCACAGCATTCTCGGACAGTCTCCTGGGGACCAAGACATTTCTGTTCGTACAGCAGTTATAAAATGGTATCTCTGCGCCAGTATTCGTCATCTTTAGAGTCGTAGTCCAGATTGTAATGAAGCCCCCTGCTCTCTTTTCTAAAAAGTGCACATGTAATAATAAGATCGGCAACAAGGGCAAGGTTTCTTAGTTCAAGAAGATCTCTGGTTACCAGAAAATTCCAGTAATATTCTTTTATTTCATCCTGGATAAGTTCCACCCTTCTTTTTGCCCTTTCAAGTCGCTTATTTGTTCGAACAATGCCGACATAGTTCCACATGAAGCGTCTGATCTCATCCCAGTTGTGAGAAACCACAACAATTTCCTCGCTGTCAGTAGCGCTGCCAGGATCCCATTCCGGGACCCTGGGAAAGGGCTCGCGCCGTTTCTCCTCGATCCTTTTTGCCGACCTTTCAGCAGCCCGTCTTGCAAATACAAGTGCCTCAAGAAGAGAGTTGCTGGCAAGGCGATTTGCCCCATGTAGTCCGGTGCATGCTACCTCGCCAATCGCATAAAGATTGTCCAGATTTGTACGGCCATTTTCATCGGTAATAAGCCCCCCGCACATGTAATGTGCAGCAGGGACTACGGGAATTGGCTCCTTTGTGATGTCAATTTGAAACTTGAGACAGCTTTCATGTATATTTGGAAATCTGTCTATTACAAAATCCGCCGGCCGGTGGCTGATATCCAGATAAACGCATTCATCTCCGCTTTTTTTTAGTTCCATGTCAATGGACCTGGCCACAACGTCTCTAAATGCGAGGTCCTTTAATGGATGATAATTTTCCATAAAACGGTGTCCTTTTTTATTCAAAAGGATACCGCCCTCGCCTCTAACTGCTTCCGAGATTAAGAAATTTTTTGCTTCATGGTGGAACAGACATGTAGGGTGAAACTGCACGAATTCCATGTTCGCCACCCTTGCGCCGGCACGATAGCCGACCGAAACGCCATCTCCGGTTGCGATATCAGGATTACTCGTATAAAGATACACCTTGCCGGCACCTCCTGTTGATAACACCGTCACCCTTGCCATAAGGGTAATTACCTGGCCATTATCAGCATCAAGTACATAGGCCCCCCAGCAGGTCTCTTTGCTCTCGCTTACGATGATTCCCCGCTTGATCATTTTGGATTTGGTTATAAGATCAATGGCCATATGATTTTCATAAATCTGGATATTCTTGTTTCCTTGGGCGCGATCGAGCAGGATACGCTCTACCTCCCTGCCTGTAAGATCCTTTGTATGGACGATCCGCCGGCTGGAATGACCTCCCTCCCGGCCCAGGTCCAGAACTGTCTCATCCTCAACTTGGCGGGTAAACTGGACACCCATGGATATCAGATCCTTAATCCTTGCAGGCCCATCTTCTACAACCATTCTGACAATGTGTTCATTGCATAGGCCGCCGCCGGATTCCAGTGTGTCTTTTATGTGGGATTCAAAGCTGTCTTCCGGGTCAAATACAGAGGCAATACCGCCCTGGGCGTAATTGGTTGCCCCTTCCGCCATCTCCTTTTTGGTGACAATAATCACGGAACCCGATTTTGCCGCTTCCAGAGCAAAGCTTAGGCCGGCAATACCTGTTCCGATAACCAGATAGTCTGTCTGGATTTCCATCTTTTTCCCCTTCCGGTAAATATGAAAACATTGACAAAATGCCCGCGTTCAATATACGGATGTATATTGTGTCTGAACGAACAGGTTGTTAAGACACAATTCTAAATTTTTGTTGTGAATTTTGAATATAAAAGAAACATATTTTTAATATGTTATCAATTTCAATTCGGAACCCGATAATCTATTGAGGCTATCTTCCTTTTAAGATTCAGAATTTACAATTAAAAATTCAAAATTGTGACCGAACTGCCTCTTCGTTCAGTCACTAGATACTATATTTTTGAACTTGAATCCAACTAAAAGAATCTCTGTCGTCATCTTTGACTGTGATGGAGTAATGTTCGACTCCCGTCAGGCAAACATCAATTATTATAATCACGTACTTTCACATTTCAGTCTTCCGCCAATGACAGATGAAGAGGCCGACTTCGTGCACATGCATACGGCAGATGAGTCCATTGAACATATTTTCAGAGGGACATCATATTTGGAGCAGGCACAGGCTTACAGAATGCAAATCAATTATTCTCCCTTTATTAAAGACATGATTATAGAGCCAGGACTGAAAGAATTGTTGGGGATATTGAGGCCTGAATATGGACTGGCGGTTGCCACCAACAGGGGTGATACCATTGAAAAGGTGCTGGAATATTATGGCCTGACGGGTTGTTTCGACATTGTTGTATCTTCACTGGATGTTCAAAAACCCAAGCCTGACCCGGAATCTATTTACAAAATCCTTGATTTTTTCAAGGCCTCTCCAAAACAGGCACTTTATGTGGGCGATTCTCTCTTGGATTGCCTGACCGCCAAGGCAGCAAAAGTGCTTTTTGTATCTTATAAAAATGAGGCGCTTGACACACCTTGGAAGGTGGAACATTTGCTGGAGATCATGGGAGTTATAGGGTCTCTGTCTAATCCGCCTCCAAGAATCCCCGATGCTGGGTCAAACCTGCTGTAAAACCCGTTACTGAAGTTTTGTCACTGATATATTATTCTTAAGGATTTTGGGCTTTAAAAGGATTACTAGCTCTGTGCTAGAATTGTCTATGAATTCATAGCTGAAAAATTTGCCCAGATAGGGGATGTCTCCCAAAATAGGCAGTTGCTTGGTCGTTGTACTGTCAGTTTTGTCAATCAGACCACCAATGACGAGGAATTGATTGTTCTTTACCTTGGCATAAGTTGACATCTGCCTTACAGCCGTTGTCGCCAATTGCACGTTGCCAGCCCCTTCGACTGTGTAAGTTTCAAAATCACCTATTAGCCTGGCGACAGTGGGAAATATATAGAGCATGACTTCTTCATCATTTATAATATTGACCTTCACCGCCATTGACAGGCCCTCACTGATATCTGAGGTGGTTATGGTG
>DIKH01000430.1:1227-4685 GCA_002424495.1 Desulfobacteraceae bacterium UBA5623 | reverse complement strand
CCTGAGAGGCCATATTCCATAAGTTTTGCCTCAACAATGCTTTCGATTTGCGGCATTGTAACCGTATGGGTTTCCATCTTGCTTATCTCCTCTCGAAGAAAACGGCTGATGCCCATGGCCTGGTCCGAATTAATAGCATTGCCTTTGACAAGGATATCTGAAAACCTGTTATCGTCCCACCTGAAGGCATTCAGACTAAAAACCCCTTCCTCTGTGACTAACACCTTATCCTTTTGGTCCATGGACACCCTCCTAATAGAGTTATAAGACTGTGATTGACCGATTTGCCTCTCTGGAGGCTAAAGACTAAAATCTATAAAGACACCAAACAATAACATCAGCTAACTACCAGAAAAAAGATCCATTCCCAGGCTCACAATGAATGGAGTCCTTCATGACGACATGATTTTTCCCAAGGAATAATTGGGGTGAGGCCTATATCTTATACACAATATATAGTATGTCAAGAAAAAAACATCACAACATGTAAGAAGTGGATTTTGGAGGTCAATTTACAGATATTGTAACAGTTCCCGCAACCGGTGAACGGCTAACCGCTAATTGTTCAGCTTAGGTTTGTAGTGTCCTTATTCCATGCAATATTTGCTGAATCCTTTTTCAACAGCAACAGGATATTGACCATCAAAGCAGGCAAGACAAAGGTCCTCCCTGGGGATATCAGTCGCCTTTACCAGGCTATCTATGCCGAGATAGCCAAGGCTGTCAAGGCCTGCAAATTCCCGTATCTCTTCAACCGATTTTTCAGAGGCGATCAGCTCACCGCTTGTGGAGAAGTCTATGCCGTAATGGCATGGGAAGCGATGGGGCGGACAGCTGACCAGCATATGGACCTCTCGGGCGCCGATCTTTCTCAAGGTGTTAATCCTGGTCCGTGCGGTGGTTCCACGGATGATGGAATCTTCTATGATCAGGACGCGCTTGTCTTTCAACAGCTCTTTTACCGGATTGAGTTTGACCTTCACGCCAAAGTCCCTCATGCTCTGTGAGGGTTGTATAAAGGTCCTTCCGATGTAGTGGTTTCTTATCACACCCATTTCCAGGGGGATCCCTGAGGCCTGCGCATAACCAATGGCCGCATAATTGCCGGAATCCGGAAAGGGCATGACAAAGTCCACATCCATAGGGTATTCCTGCGCCAGCATCTTACCCTGATTTTTCCGGAAGATGTAGACATTTTGTCCGAACACCATGCTGTCAGGCCTGGCAAAGTAAATCAGCTCGAAGATGCAGTGGCTCCTGCGGGATACTATTCCAGCCGAAGTGCTTCTAATGCCGTTTTTGCTGATTATCAGGATCTCGCCAGGAGCTACATCCCTGATATATTCCGCCTCAACCAGGTCAAAGGCGCAGGTCTCCGAGGCGAGCACATAGCCTGAACCCAGCTTGCCCAGACAGAGCGGCCGGAAACCGTTCGGGTCCCTGGCTGCTATTATGGTGTCTTCTGTCATGACAACCAGCGAATAAGCGCCCTTTATCTGGGTCATGGTGGTCTTCATAGCCTGTTCAAGTCCTGATTCCAGATTCCTTGCAATCAGATGCAGCACCACCTCGCTGTCCATTGTCGTCTGGAAAATAGAGCCCATCCTTTCGAGATCGGATCGTATGGTATGGGCATTTACAAGATTGCCGTTGTGGGCGATTGAAAGGGATTTTCCTGCAAAATGGATGGTGAAGGGCTGGGCATTTACAAGCTGGGAAGACCCCGTGGTGGAATACCTGATATGTCCAAGGCCTATGTGGCCGACAAGCCTGTTCAGGATATTTTCATTAAAGACCTCCGGCACAAGACCCATTGCCTTGTGCTCAAGGACTTTATTACAGTTTGAAGTGACAATGCCCGCACTTTCCTGGCCCCGGTGCTGCAGCGCATAGAGGCCGAAATAGGTGAGTTTTGCCGCTTCCTCACGACCATAGACAGCAAAGATCCCACACTCTTCCCTTGGACCACCGGGCGATAAAAAGAGCTCATTTTTGCTATTGGTTGATTGCCGCTTCACTGCTGACTCCTAATCCAGACAAACCGGAACCAAATAAGTTGAAAAAGTTAAATTATAGACTTCAAGAAAATGATTTTGGCAAGGCAAGAGAGAGGAATCCGCGGAGGCGTATTACCAATACGCCGCACAAGGAATTCCGACCGATAACGCGGTCAAAATATTTTTATTGAAGTCTATAGTTTTTGTGATACTCCTGTATGGTCTTTACACCCAACTCTCCCTCGATCAAGGCCTTTATCGCCAGGGCTGTCGCCTTTGCCGCAGCGATTGTCGTGGTGTACGGGATGCGGAATTGAAGAGTATTCTGCCTTATCGAAAGGGACTCGGCGATCTCTTTTTTGCCGCTTGTGGTGTTGACCACCAGATCAACACCACCGTTTATTATCAGGTCCACAATATGGGGCCTTCCCTCTCTGACCTTATTGACCTTTTCATTTGCTATGCCGTTCGCCAGGAGAAAACCGGATGTGCCCTGTGTTGCGATAATCTTAAACCCCATTTCCTTGAAAAGCGCCGCGGGCGCCAGCAACCCCTGCTTGTCCTGATCTCTGACACTTAAAAACACAGTGCCTGTAAGAGGCAGTGTCTGCCCTGCCGCCAGTTGCGACTTTGCATAGGCAAGGCCGAAAGAGGTGTCAATACCCATCACCTCTCCTGTGGATTTCATCTCAGGCCCAAGGATGATGTCCACCCCCGGAAACCGGTTAAACGGCAGGACCGCCTCCTTGCAGGATATGTGCTTCGGCGCCTTCTCCTCAAAAAGCCCAAGCTCCTTGAGGCTCATCCCCATCATCACCTTTGTGGCCAGCTTGGCAAGGGGAATGCCTGTGGCCTTGCTGACAAAGGGGACTGTTCTTGAAGCCCTGGGATTGACCTCCAGGACATATACCACGCCGTCCTTGACCGCGTACTGGATATTCATCAGCCCCACCACATTTAATTCCCGCGCAAGGGCAACAGTGTTTTCCCTTATCTTTTGAAGGGTCTTATCACTGAGATGTATCGAAGGCAGCACACAGGCGCTGTCGCCGCTGTGTATGCCCGCCTCTTCAATATGTTCCATGATCCCGCCGATCACCGTATCGGTTCCATCTGAGATCGCGTCCACGTCAACCTCTATGGCATCCTCCAGAAACCTGTCAATCAAAATGGCCTTTCCGGGCGACACGCTTGCCGCCCTGTCAATATATCTCTCCAGATCCTCCTGGTCATAAACGATCTCCATGGCCCTTCCGCCAAGAACAAAAGAGGGCCTGACCACCACAGGATAGCCTATCCTGTCAGCCACCTCAATCGCCTGGGCCTTGTCAAAGGCTATCCCGTTTTCCGGCTGGAGTATGTTGAGTTTCTTTAAAAGCCTCTGGAAACGATCCCTGTCCTCAGCAAGGTCAATGCTGTCAGGGCTGGTCCCCAAAATCCTGACGCCTGCCTCTGCAAGGG
>DIKH01000430.1:1010-1221 GCA_002424495.1 Desulfobacteraceae bacterium UBA5623 | reverse complement strand
CCACCGAACTGGACGATAATCCCCTCGGGGTTTTCCTGCCTGACGATGTTTAAGACATCTTCTCTGGTAAGGGGCTCAAAATAGAGTTTGTCCGATGTGTCATAGTCCGTGCTGACCGTTTCCGGGTTGCTGTTGACCATTATGCTCTCTATCCCCATTTCCTTGAGCGCAAACGAGGCATGGACACAGCAGTAATCAAATTCAATTCCCT
>DIKH01000430.1:0-943 GCA_002424495.1 Desulfobacteraceae bacterium UBA5623 | reverse complement strand
GTGTATGCCTCAAACTCGGCGGCGCACGTATCCACCAGTTTATAGACCGGCCTTACCCCCTTTGAAGTTCGAATGTCCCAGATCTCCTGTTCGGTCATTGAAAAGGTCCTTGCCAGGTGTACATCGGAAAATCCATAGGACTTCACATTTTTCATGAAATCCGGCTCCCATTGGCCAGGACTTGTCCCTGAGGCCGCCATTTTGATCAACTGATCATTAAGCTCTTTTATCTGGCCGATGTGAAAGAGAAACCAGGGGTCAATGCCGGATAGTTCATAAATCCTTTCAATGGAGATCCCGCGCTCAAGTGCCTCATATATATTAAAGAGCCTGTTTGAGTTGGGAATGATCAGCCTTTTTTCTATTTCTTCAATCCCGGCGATTGCCTCTGTGGGCAGCGGGTGTAATTTCAGGGAGACCCGTCCGATTTCCAGAGACCTTACCGCCTTCTGGAGCGCCTCTTTAAAGGTTCGGCCTATGGCCATGGTCTCGCCTACGGACTTCATGGACGTGGTCAGATAGTCTTTTGAACTGGGGAATTTCTCGAATGTCCACCTGGGGAACTTGACCACACAATAATCAATGGCAGGTTCAAAGGATGCAAGGGTCTCTCTGGTGATATCATTGGGGATCTCGTCCAGGGTGTAGCCGATTGCAAGCTTTGCCGCTATCCTTGCGATGGGAAAGCCGGTCGCCTTGGATGCCAGGGCGGAACTCCTGGACACCCTTGGGTTCATCTCAATTACCACCATCTCCCCGGTCTTGGGATGAATGGCGAATTGGATATTGGAGCCGCCTGTCTCCACACCAATTTCCCTGATAATGGCGATGGCCGCATCCCTCATCTTCTGATATTCCCGGTCAGTCAGGGTCTGGGCCGGGGCGACCGTAATGCTGTCTCCCGTATGAACTCCCATGGGGTCAAAGTTTTCAATGGAACAGA
>DIKH01000233.1 GCA_002424495.1 Desulfobacteraceae bacterium UBA5623 | reverse complement strand
AATTACCAACGCATAACGGATGATAATCGTTTATTCGATATCCGCTTCTGGCAATCACAGGGAGATCTTGCCATTTTTGAGGCAGTAGCGGAAATGCTAAATGATTATTTATTAATTCGAGGGAAAAATGCTGACGAGTCCAGACTTCAGAGAACTATTGAAACTTTTCGAAAAGCATAGAATACGTTATCTTGTAGTGGGCGGATATGCAGTAATGAAATACAGCGAGCCCCGATTCACGAACGATCTTGATGTATTTGTGTCAACTGATCAAGATAATGCAAATGGTGTGTATGCGGCCTTGAAGGAATTTGGTGCGCCACTTGAAAATCTTACTCCAGATGACTTCAAACAAAAAGGCTATTTCTATCAGATGGGAAGGCCACCTATAAGGGTCGATATTATGATGTCGATTCCAGGAATCGAGTTTGACGAGGCATGGGAGAAACGCGAAGTGGTTGAATTGGATGATCTTAAAATCCTCTTCATTTCTCGATCTGACCTAATCCGAGCAAAAGAAGTGAGTGCAAGGCCACAAGATAAGCTCGATATTGACAAACTCAAGGAAGCCGAACAATTGGATGCACTTGACGATAAATAGTGAGGATATGATTATCAAGTCTGCTCATAGCTCATGTTTAAAGCTTGAAAAAATAGGCCTACAGGAGACTGTCCTGTTAAGGGGAGCTTTGACGAAAGATACATTATTTTATGGTGAGCCAAAAGCAGGCTTGAGGTCCTTTCGCAATGTTCCGCTCTCAAGATACTTAGAAATTTTTCTTTAATTTTCAATTTTTTCAGGTATAATGCGCCCATGCTCCAAAAAACAGCAACCGTCTATCTGGTGGACGGCAGTTCATATATCCATCGCGCATACCATGCCATAAGAAATCTGTCGAATTCAAAAGGCTTTCCTACAAACGCCATCTTCGGCTTCACCAAGATGGTCCTTAAGCTTATGAACGACAAGAGCCCGGAGTATCTTGCCCTTGTGTTTGACACAAAGGGTCCGACCTTCCGGCATGAGATTTATAAGGATTACAAGGCCAACAGGCCGCCTATGCCGGAAGACATGGTTGTGCAGATCCCGGTAATCAAAGAGATCCTGGAAAAACTCAGCGTCGTAACCCTGGAAAAGCCCGGATATGAGGCGGATGATATTATTGGCTCCCTTGCAAGAGTATGTGAGGAAAAGGGCTTCAAGGTGGTGATGGTGACGGGGGACAAGGACTTCCGACAACTTATCACCCCAAATATATCCATGTGGGACACCATGAAGGACGTTGTCACGGACTATGAATCCGTCAAAAAGACCTATCAGTTTGAGCCTGAACGATTCATTGATGTGATGGGGCTTTCAGGCGACGCCTCGGATAATATCCCGGGCGTTCCTGGTGTGGGTGAAAAGACCGCGGTTGATCTGATCAGGGAATATGGCTCCTTTGAAAATGTATTTGATAGGCTGGAGGAGATAGGCAAAAAAAAACTCAAAGAAAACCTCAAAAATTTCAAAGACCAGGCCGCGTTAAGCAAGCACCTTGTTTCTATTGACCGTTTCGCACCAATTGATGAAGACCCGGACAGACTCCGGGTCGGGGCGCCAAAGGCCGAGGAACTGACCAGGATATTCAAGGACCTGGAGTTTAAGGGCCTGTGGGAGACATTTGCCGTAAGAAAGGATGACACAAGCAATTACAGCCTTTGCCTTATGGAAGAGTCTCTCCACACCCTGATAAGACGGATAAAAGAGGCCGGCATGGTTTCGATAGACACTGAGACCACCAGCCAGGACCCGATGCAGGCAGCCCTGGTCGGGATCTCATTTTCATTGGTTGAAGGCGAGGCCATCTATCTTCCCCTGGGCCATTGCTACATGGGTGCACCGGTGCAGTTGGGGATGAAAGAGGCGCTTGGCGCCCTCAAAAGGACCCTTGAGGATGAACAGATATTAAAGGTTGGTCAGAATATCAAGTATGACGCAGAGGTATTGAAACGCCATGGGGTGGATTTAAAGGGCATACATTTTGATACCATGGTCGCCTCCTATGTGATCAATCCCGGTTTAAGGCAACATGGCCTTGACAGCCTTGCGCAGCAATATCTCAACCACAAGATGATCGGCTACACTGATGTGGTGGGAAAGGGCAAGGACCAACTCAACTTTTCAGAGGTGGATGTTGAAACCGCCTGCCAATATTCATGTGAAGATGCCGACATTACCCTCAGGCTGATGCACCTGCTCGACGACAGGCTTAAATCGGACAAAAACGAAGACCTCTTTTTTGATATGGAGGTGAAACTCCTGCCGGTACTGATGGACATGGAGATGGCGGGGATAAAGATTGATGCGGGGATTTTTCAGGAGATGTCCTCCGGTTTTGCCGTCCAGATGAAGGAAATGGAAAAAAAAATCTTCGATGAGGCGGGCATGGTGTTCAATATTAATTCTCCCCAGCAACTGGGCTTTGTACTCTTTGAAAAATTAGGGCTTCCTGTCCAGAAGAAAACTTCAAAAACAAAAAATTATTCAACAGATGTAAAGGTCTTAAAAAAGCTTACCGCCTATCCTCACAAGATTCCAGGGCTCCTGCTCCGTTACAGGACCCTTTCAAAGTTAAAGTCCACCTACCTTGACACGCTGGTGAAGATGGTCAACCCATCTACCGGACGGATTCACACCTCCTTTAACCAGACCGTCACTGCTACGGGAAGACTAAGCAGCAGCAACCCAAACCTTCAGAACATTCCTGTCCGGGGTGAGGAAGGCAAAGAGATAAGAAAGGGCTTTATCGCGGAAAAGGGCCATCATCTGGTATCGGCTGACTACAGCCAGATTGAGCTGAGGGTGTTTGCCCATTATTCCAATGATGAGGCGTTTATGAGGGCGTTTAAAGAAGATGAAGACATCCACACCAGAACCGCAGCAGAGATCATGGATGTTGACGCAGGCTTTGTCACCTCTGATATGAGACGGATCGCAAAGGCGGTCAACTTCGGTATCATCTACGGTATGGGCGCAAAGAAACTGAGTGATGAACTGGGGATAGAGCTTAAGACAGCCAGAGACTACATTTCAGCCTATTATCAAAGGTATAAGGGTGTGACAACCTACACGGAACAAATGATCGCCAGGGCCAGAGAAGAGGGTTTTGTCACAACCCTTTTTAACAGGAGAAGGTATCTGCCCGATATTGTCCACTCAAACCAGATGATCCGGGCCGAGGCGGAACGTATGGCGGTAAACACCCCGATACAGGGCACTGCGGCGGACCTGATCAAAAAGGCGATGATCGCCATACACAAAAGGCTTAGTCAGAACGGTTTTACGACAAAGATGATCCTCCAGGTCCATGATGAACTGGTATTTGAGGCCCCGGATGAAGAACTGGACAGGGTTATTCCGATGATAAAGCAAGAGATGGAAGGGGTCTACAGCCTGAGGGTTCCCTTAAAGGTGGATATCAACAAGGGCAGGAATTGGGATGAGGCGCATTAGTGTCTGAACAAAAATAGCGTTCAGACACAATTTCAAATTTTTAATTGTGAATTTTTAATTTAAAAAGAGACTTAGCTTTAAGAGGAAAAATTCAGAAGTCAGATTCCAAGATTGAATCCGAAAATTCCATAGTTATTCTGACTCCTGTATTCTGGCTCCTGGCTCCTTACAGAAACATTGCCTTATGACTTACGTATTCGGACCTGTTCCATCAAGAAGACTCGGCATGTCATTGGGGGTGGACCTGATTCCGCCAAAAACATGCACATATGATTGCCTTTATTGCCAGGTGGGCAGGACAACAAAACTGATGGTGGATCCGCAACCATTTGTGCCTGTGGATAAGGTCCTCGCGGAAATCAAAGAGAAGCTCTCTAAGACCAATCCGGACACCATCACACTGGCCGGTTCCGGCGAACCGACGCTTAATTCAGAGATCGGCCAGGTTATTTCCGGCATCAAGAGCCTGACCGGGACGAGGGTTGCTCTCCTTACAAACGGCTCCCTCTTTAAGAGAGAAGAAATCAGGTGCAGGGTTCTTGAGGCCGACATTATCATGCCGACACTGACCAGCGTCTATGACGATACATTCAGGATGATCCACAGGCCCCATCCTGAACTGGTTGTGGCCGATCTTATTGACGGTCTTAAAAAACTTCGCAGTGATTTCAGTGGCCAATTGTTCCTGGAAACGGTCTTTTTGACAGGGATAAATCACTCAAAAAAAGAGCTTGAGGGCCTCAAGGCGGCAATCGGGGAGATCTCCCCAGACCGGATACAGATCAACACGGTCGTCAGACCACCGGCCGATGCAAGGGCCATATCGCTTGACATTAAAAAAATGGAAGAGATAATGGTTTATTTAGGTGAAAAGGCGGAGATAGTAGCAGTCCAGGCTCATAAGGAAGGCCTCACCGAAAATGATTTATTGATTGACAACCTTCTGGAGATGATCAAAAGGAGACCTCTAAAAACCAATGATATTGCTACAGCAATAGGCGTGCCAATAAAAGATGTGGAAGAACTCGTCAAGCGTCTACTCATAAAAGGACAAATTCGTGAGCAGCAACATTCGGGAAATGTTTATTACTTGAGCAACAAAAACATCTGTTGACTTCTATAGCAGGAGAATACAAGTGGCTCAAAATACGGAGAAGTTCTATGTGGGCATTGATGCCGGATCGGTCAGCCTGAATTGTATAGTAATTAATTCCAAGGGGGAAATCACTTACGACCATCCATATCAGCGCCACCTGGGGAAGGTGGAAGAAGGGGTCGAGACCCTTCTGCAACACCTGTATGCTGAGTTCGGAGAAGACAGCATCTGTTCTGTTTCTTTCACTGGAAGCCATGGGAAAAACTTAAGTGAAAGACTCAACACCTTTTATGAATTCGAGACCATCAGCCAGGTCCTGGGCGCTGTATTCATAAGGCCTGACGTCAGGACTATAATCAGCATGGGAGGCCAGGATACCGCCCTTTTGCAGATCAATCATTACGATACAGACGGAAATAGGGATGATAAAGGCTGGGAGCTGGAGTACTTTAACACCAACGGCCCCTGCGCCTCCGGCACCGGATCATTCATTGATCAGCAGGCGCAGAGACTGGCCACATCCATGTATGTCAGGGAAAAAGATTCATCCAGAAATCAGATAGACAGTATACTTGCCGACTTTATCAGGCTTGGGCTCAAAAGCGAAAAACCTGCCAATGTGGCTTGCAGGTGCACGGTTTTTACAAAATCAGACATGATCCACCTCCAGAACAAGGGAGAGAGGCTGGAAGATATTATCCACGGCCTGACCGTGGGAAACGCAAGAAACTATATGAGCACCATTGTCTCCAACAGGGTGCTTGAAGAGCCGATCATCTTTATCGGTGGTCTGTCAATGAATGAGCTCCAGGTAAAGGCCTTCAGGGCATATTTCCCCGGCCTGATTGTCCCCCCTTACAACACATCTGCCGGTGCCCTTGGGGTAGCCCTCGAGGCGATGTCCCTTAATAAAGAAAACCGGGTGCACACTGATATTCTCAGGGATACTGCCAATGAGTCTTCTGTGCTGGCGGATGTCGCACCCAGGCTGGAGCTGAAAAACACCGTGTTTCAGGAGACAGATGAGATCAAAAGGACCTTCATGCGGAAGAGGGAGAGAGTCTATTTAGGTATTGATATAGGGTCCACCACCACCAAGTATGCCCTTATCAATGAAGACCGCACAATTATCCACAAGCGCTATGTCCCCACACAGGGAAAACCCATTGAAGTCACACAGAGACTTTTAAGACACCTGCACGAGGATCTCAAAACCAATATTGAGATCGCCGGAGCCGCTACTACAGGCTCTGGGAGGAATGTGGTGGGCGATTTCCTCAATGCGGATTTGATCATTGACGAGATAACAGCACATGCCAGGGGCGCTGTAGAGATAGACCCCAATGTGGACACCATATTTGAGATAGGTGGCCAGGATTCAAAATATGTATATATCGCCAATACCTATCCACTTGATTTTGACATGAACAAGGTGTGCGCCGCAGGCACTGGCAGCTTTCTGCATGAACTGGCCAATAAATACGGAATCAACATCGTTGGCGAGTTTCAGGAGATTGCCCTTTCATCCATGACCCCTGTCAAGCTTGCAGAGCGGTGTACGGTGTTTATGGAATCAGACCTGGTGTCTTATCATCAAAAAGGGGTTTCACAAAAAGACCTCATGGCAGGGCTATGTTACGCCATTGTCCATAACTACTTAAACCGCGTAGTGGAAAGAAGAAAGATAGGTCAGCGCGTAATGTTTCTTGGGGGGCCGTCTTTGAACAAGGCAGTGGTCGCGGCATTTGAAAATGTCCTTGACAGAGGAATTCTTGTCCCACCGCACAGAGAGGTCCTGGGCGCCTATGGCGCTGCTATCAGTGTACAGGAAAAGATGGGCCATGGCCTCCAGGTTTCGCAGCTACTGGAAAAAAACAGCACCTCTGTCAGCGCCAGGGAAAAGGACCTTTTAGGCGGCAGGGCAGTCAGTTCATTCAGGGGTTTGGAGAGCGCCTTTTGCGACCGGATGGCCTATGAAGAAAAGACTTGCCATGCAGACCCCAATTGCCACAACCAGTGCAAGCTCAAGATCTATAATTTTGATGGACGGCGCAGCGTATGGGGAGGAGAATGCGGCCGCTATGATGTAACAAAAGGGACAGGGGAGAAAAAGGAAAACTTTTTTGCATTGAGGCAGGAGATTCTAAAAAAGTTTCTGAGCGGAGTTCATGAAGAATTAAGGGATGAGGCCATGATGGAGACCGAAGGCCGACCCACTGTGGGGATGCAGAGTTCCCTCTACGGCCAGCAGACCGCCGTTTTGTGGGCGCATTTTTTTGACAGGCTGGGATTCAGACTTGTGATGACCCCTCCAACAGACGCCCATATCTCCAGGATCGGGATAGAGACAATGGTGGCCGAGACCTGTTACCCTGTAAAGGTTTCCCACGGCCATATAAGCCGGTTGACGGGAAAAACCAGGTTTCTGTTCATCCCAAGTCTAATCACCATGCCGACCCCTGCGCCTTCTGAGGCAGGGCTTTACTGCCCCATGGTACAAAGCAATTCCTATATGGTCCGGATGGCCCTTGGCATTGATCCAATAAATATCCTGAACCCTGTTGTCCATTTGAAATACGATCATAACTCGCTGGCCCTGGAGCTTGCAGGACAGATGACAAAAAAACTCGGTGTATCCGGGAAGGCAATAAAGGAGGCCATACACTACGCCCTTGAAAAACAGGGCCAATTTGTGGAAGAGCTTTACATCAAGGGCCGTGAAATCCTCAAAGACCATAACCCTGATGAGGCCATGATCATTGTAACAGGCAGGCCTTATAACCTCTATGACGAGAGATTGAATCTGATGCTGGGCAGAAACCTGGCAAAGATAGGAATTGCAGTGCTGCCGATGGATTTTGTGGATGTGTCAAATGTAGATCTTTCGGATTTTCCATCCATGTACTGGGGGCTTGGAGCAAGGGTACTCAAAACCGCCAAATTAATACAGGGCCGGAAAAGCTTCTTTGGACTTCACCTGACCAACTTCGGCTGCGGGCCGGATTCATTTATAGAACATTTTTACAAACACGTTATGGGTGACAAGGCGTATCTTATCCTGGAGCTGGATGAACACAGCGCAGTGGCGGGGATGATGACCAGGCTTGAGGCATACAAGAACGTAATCGAAAATTCCATGCACAAATCGAGGATGGTTAATGATGAGATCAGAGAAAGTCATAGATTTTCAGTCATTCACTGAAAATGTCGGAAGGTTTGATCTCAGGGGAAAGACAGTTCTCATACCTGAAATGGCCGGGATAGGATCACAACTCCTTGCTGCCTCTTTCAGGGGATTTGGCATCAATGCAAAGGTGATGGAAACGTGCAAAGGTCTTGATCTTGGAAAAGAGCACACCTCCGGCAAGGAATGCTATCCATGCCAGATCACTACCGGAGACATCCTGTATTTTTTGAAAAAAGAACAGGCCAGGCTTGGGGTGGGCTTTAATCCCAGGGACTATGTATATTTCATGCCAGAGGCGGAAGGGCCATGCCGTTTCGGCATGTACAACAAATATCAGCGGATTGTGCTGGATTCATTTCCCGCACTCAAAAATGTCAGAATCGGCTCTATCACCACCAAAGACGGCTACAGCCTTGAGGGCATAATAGAAAGGCAACGGGTCAAAGACCTGAGAAAGGGCGCCTATTTCAGTGTTGTCATCTCAGACATCCTTGACAGACTGCTCTGGAGGATAAGGCCCTATGAAAAAGAGCCAGGAATGGCGGACAATTTCATATCCAAGGCCATGCACGTCATGGAAGGGGCCTTTGGGAAACATGTGGCGGATAAAAATTTTGGCAAGATCCTTGACCGCATGGATGAAATCATTAAAGAAGGAAAGATGATCATTGACCCAACGGTTGCCGAAAAACCTCTGATAGGGATTGTAGGGGAGATTTATCTGAGGTCCCACAGTCAGGCGAATCAGGATATCATCAGGGTCCTTGAAAGATACGGGGCCGAGGTGGTTAATGCCTCTATTGCAGAATGGGTGAACTACACCACCTATGATGGTCTCAGAACAGCGAAAAAAGGATTAAGGCTGGACATGAAACAGTTTCGTCCTGATGCGATGAGACAGGACATTGAAAAAATTATGGGGTTTGGAGGAGAGATGTTCTATCAGAAGCTAAGGCAAAGACAGTGTTACAAGCGGGCAAGAGCCCTCCTTGACATAGCCGCAGACCATGATGCAGGCCATCTGGAAGGCATCCTCAGAAAAGAGGATCTATACAACTTTGACGCGGGTACTGAGGCCTGCCTTAGTATCCCGGGAATTATTGAATACGCCCGTGAAGGATATAACGGCGTTGTCAATGTTTATCCCTTTACATGCATGCCCAGTACAGTCACCTCTGCAATAGTAAAACCACTGATGAATAAAATGAGAACCCCGTATTTGGATGCCCCCTACGATTCAACCGTTCAACCGGGAAGAGAGACGGCTGTTAGGACATTTATGTACCAGGCACATCAACACTTCAAGAGGCATGGAAGAAAAGCGCATTGACATATTGTTTATTTAGCATATTCTACATGACAAATTGAAGTGGAACTACTCAGGAGCCAGAACTCAGAATGCAGAAGCTGGAATTAAAAGACGGGCGGCAAAGATATTTCAAGATCAATTCGCAATAATTTCAGTCTAAAAATCGTGTTACTCCTATTCTTTATTCTGATTCCTGATCAATTATGAAAGGTTGATCAATACTATGTCGGCCAAGATGCTCATTAATGCGATTGATGCAGAGGAATACCGTGTTGCGATTATCAAAGATGGCTTCCTTGACGGGTATTACATCGAAACCACCAATGCGGAGGAAAAAATCGGCAACATCTACAAAGGTGTTGTCCAGCAGATAGAACCCAGTCTTCAGGCCTGCTTTGTAGATTACGGCAGCGACAAAAACGGTTTTCTCCAGGCAAGTGAGATACACCCGGAGTATTATATAGACCGCAGTGATCCGCCAAAAGGCAATTACATCCCCTCCATAGAAAAGCTGTTGAAAAAGGGGCAAGAGCTGCTGGTTCAGGTCCGAAAAGAGATGCCCGGCAAAAAGGGGGCGCAGTTGACCACCTATCTGTCCTTTGCCAGCAGATACCTTATCCTGATGCCTGGCGGCACAGGCGGGATATCCAAGAAGATCGAGGACGAAGAGGAGCGGAAGCGGCTGAAGTCCATCATGAAGAAATTCACTATACCGGATGGAATAGGCTACATTGTCAGGACCGCCGCGGAAAAAATGAGCCAGAAAGATCTCCTAAGGGATCTTAACCGCCTTTTGAGGATGTGGAAAAATATCAGGCAAAACGTAAAAAAGGCCCCGCCTCTGACCATAATACACAAGGAGCAGGACGTCTGCCTCAGGACAATGAGGGATTATTTTACCAGTGAAATCACGGAGATCCTTGTAGATGACATGGATATCTACGCCAGTGTCAGGGATTATATGAAGATATTCTCTCCCAGACATCAACAGATAGTCAAACATTACAAGGGAAAACAACCCATTTTTACACACTATGAGATAGAAAGACAGATCGAAACCATATACAGCCGCAGGGCGCCTCTCAAATCAGGAGGCTCGATTATTATAGAAACAACAGAGGCACTGATCTCCATTGATGTCAATTCCGGCCGCGGGAGGAGCGCCAAGGATATTGAAAGCACTGCCTACAACACAAATAAAGAGGCGGCAATTGAGATCGCCAGACAACTCCGCTTAAGAGATATCGGAGGCCTTGTCGTTATTGACTTCATAGACATGCGTGGCAAAGAACACATCAGGGAGATAGAAAGACTGATGCGTGAAGAAACGAAGAGGGACCGGGCCAAGATTGACATGGCACATTTATCCAAATACGGTCTTCTTGAGCTGTCGCGTCAGAGACTGCGGCCTTCATTAGAATCCAGAAGCTATGAGATGTGCAAACACTGCCATGGCCGCGGACTTGTCATTTCTGTAGGCCCTGCCGCGGTCTCGCTGTTGCGCCAGATAAGCACAGGGGTTTCAAAAAAAGGCGTCACGCAGGTAAAAGGAATCCTGCCGGACGGGGTGGCGACATATCTCCAGAACAGAAAGAGGCGCGAGCTTGCAATGCTGGAATCACGATATGGAATAGACATCATCCTGCAAGGTGACCCTGCACTTCCCCCAGGAGACGGCAAGATTGAGTTTGTAAAGGACAACGAAAGCAACGATAACGGAAAGGTATAAGTGAAAGGATGTGTATAAGATCAAGTCATGTTCAACAACATCATCTACTTCCTGGTAGTCATCCTCATATTCTCCATCAACCACCCTGACAAGGGTTCAAACGACACATTTGCCTTTTTCATATCAATGCTCCTGTTTTCTTGGGTTGCCTTCGCATTATACTGCCGCATGGGATTTGCAACCATACGGAAAAGATTCGGGAGCCCCGGTCATGAAAATCTTCCTGCTAAATATCACATCTTGATTTCAAGGCTCTCCATCATTGCCGTATCCCTGTTCGCCCTGGACGTATATATCCTCAATCTGAAATACTGGATACAGATGATCCCCGGGGTTTCAAGGTTGACCGTCTTCCAAGACCTGCTCGCCGTATTGCTGTTCATCTTATACCTTTCAACGATCTGGCACCACGCATATCCTGTATACAGGATCATGATACGGCAGGATATCACAAGGAAGACATATGTGAAATCAAATCTTAGATTAAACCTCCCGATTCTATTCCCTTGGATTACACTTTCCATGGTTTACGATCTCATCGCCATGATATCATGGGAAGGCACAAAAGGCTTTTTTAACGGAATTACGGGAAATCTGATCTTTTTTTTGGGATTTGTTATACTTTTGATGATCTACATGCCTGGGATGATCCAGCAATGGTGGGGATGCAGACCGCTTAAGGGCTCGGTAAAGGCCGGGGAACTTGAAGCCTTTTTGGATGAAAAAGGCTTCAAGCGCCGCGGCCTTTTAACATGGCCGATA
>DIKH01000225.1 GCA_002424495.1 Desulfobacteraceae bacterium UBA5623 | reverse complement strand
TATGGGGTGAAAGTCCCCTGTATGTGAATCCGGTCAATGAGGTGAACATATTAACCAAAATACTAACCGAAGGCAAGGGCGGAACCGCGAGGGACCGTCTGGAGGAAACCCGAGAAGGTCAAAAGGGGTCATCAATGACCCCATGTCCTTGTATTGGTATGTAGCTTCACTTGATCCCTTGACCCCTGGAATCCTTGAACCCTAAAGCCATCCTGAAAATCCGGGATGGTAGTTTATTTGTTGTCAGGTCTGCCTGATGTATGTCTTCCCACCCGTCTAAGAATAGAGTAAGGCCGTAACGCCTGTTCGAGTATTATGAATTGTGAGTGATTGGCGAATTCCACCTGCCTGAGATCTTTTGTTATAAGTGGCGAGGGCAGTGTAATGAAGCAAAGTGTGCCGTCCGTGGAGAGGACTTCCAGCTCTTCTCCGGCATGCACCTTGTTTCTTATTTCGATCACACACCTGCCGTTTACCTTTTCTTCCGTAACATTTCCGACAAAAATGGATTCGGACTGAGAGGTGCTACGGTCTCTTTGGTAGTCGCTGTTGTCAATCTTTCCCTTCATAAAGCCGGTGGAATAGCCCCTGTTCGGCGCGCGGTTTAAAAAATTCATGCCCTGATCCCATGTAAATTTCCTCCCGTCCAGGACCTGCCTGTAAAAGGACACAACCGTGGCAATATAATGAATGGACTTCATCCGGCCTTCGATTTTTATGGAATCCACCCCTGCCTCTTTCAGGGCGGGCACAAATTCAAATAGCGCCAATTCCTTGCTGTTAAAGAGATACAGCCCCCTTTCATCTTCAAACACAGGCATGTACTGGGCGGGCCTGGTTTCCTCGACCACAGCGTATTTCCACCGGCAGGCGTGTTTACATTCCCCGTGATTGGCGCGAAAGCCCGCCAGATAGTCGCTGATGGCGCACCTGCCGGAATAGGAAAAACAGACCGCTCCGTTGATAAAAACCTCGGTCTCGATCTTGTCTTTGACTTTTTCCTGTATAGCCTTTATCTGTTCAAAAGACAGCTCACGCGCGAGGTTCACCCTCTTGGCGCCAAGGGCCTTATATGCCAGCACAGTCTGATAACTTGTGGTGTTGGCCTGTGTGCTGATGTGAATGCCTGCCTTCACACCGGCCTTTTTAAGTTCCATCAGGACGCCGGGATCAGATATGATAAATGCGTCCGCCCCCATCTCGTCAAGGGTGATGGCTGTATTTATCAACCGGTCATACTCGTCGGAAAAGGGATAGATGTTTAATGTGACATAGCCCTTCCGGTCACGGGCATGGAGGAAATCAAGGCCCTTTTGTGCATCATCCAGGCTGAAATTTCCCGCAAAGCTCCTGAGAGAACCAAACTCCGGCCCGAAATACACGGCGTCGGCGCCGTAAATGACGGCCCATTTGAGTTTTTCAAGGCTACCTGCCGGGGCTAATAATTCCATTTGCTGCTTACATCGGATCACAGAAAAACAGGGTTATTATTTCTTGAAATGTTTTTCCAGGCCCTGTTTACCGCCTCCTCATGACACATCTGCTCATATGTGGAATACCACCTTTGCATCATCTGTTTTACAGTCAACAGATCTCCATCTTGAACACCAATATTTTTCAAAATCTGGAGCCCTTTTTTGGATGCCTCTGCCTCCACTTTGAGAATAATTTCCTGGGCAGCAGGGGAGACCTTGTCAACTCCCAATTTATTTACAACAAACATGATGCAGACATAGTCCCTGGTCTCGTCTCTGTTCATATTTTTGTGAATCAGCACATGCCCGGCCTCATGTGCGATTGAAGTCAGCTCCTTAAGCCCGTCACTGAAACAGCCGCAGACAATAGAGGCCTGGGAGCGCAAATCAAAGGAAAACTTGGCGAGGGCCTTGTTCGTCATGGAATTATCGTTTAGCCTTACTAACATTATGCCCATGTCTTTGAGATGGCCGAGCAGGGCGTGCAACTTGAGATGCGATTCTTTCATTGGTCAAGACAAAGTAATATGGATAACCAAACAGCATGATAAAAAACCTTGAATCCCAAGAAGGCTATTTCTAAAATGCCTTGCTGTCAAGTGCGGCGCTACTACAAACTTTAAAATTGCCAGAACGTGGGCAGGATCATTGTATGAACAGAAAAGACGTTACTATTTCAAGCCCAATTGCAGATAAAATCGCCTGGGCCGAAGAATGCTATAGGACTTCCGGCAACAGGCTTTTGAAAGATAGTCGGATTGCCGGGTTGCTGAGCAAGGTTAATTCGGCGGTCGCGGAGTCCCGCTCAGCCATGATGGCGACTGATATGATTAATGTATGCAGGAGATGTGAGATGGAGGAAGGAGGATCGTGCTGCGGCGTTGGAATGGAGCGTAAGTATGACGATGGACTCCTCTTGATGAATCTCCTCCTGGGCATAACACTTCCAAAGGAAAGATGGGATGAAAGGAGTTGTTTTTTTCTGGGAGATATGGGGTGCCTCCTTAAGGTGCGGCATGTGATCTGTGTGAATTATATTTGCAAGAAAGTTACCGACCGGGTTGCGCCTGAAGAACTAAGGGCACTGAAGGAAAAAGAAGGGGTTGAACTGGATGCGGTCTTTGTATTGCACGAGGAGTTGAGGAGGGTGCTAAGGGGTGGCGATCATTGATGAAGATTATGAAAAGACACTTAAGGATGTCGCCAGGTTTTATGACGGACGAAAGGTGGGGGATGTCGGCCCATTGGGCTTCAGGAGATCCACGGACCTTTTGCGGCTGTTGGCCTGCCTTCCCGGCCTTGTGGAAAACAAGATAATAGAACCTGGAAAGACCAGATTCCTTGACCTTGGCTGCGCCGATGGCAGGGTCAATGTGTTTTTGAGCTACCTTGTGGGGATTTCAGTTGGCATTGAGCTCGATGACTGGACTCTGGATGAGTATGGCCCGCTCAGGTCCGGTCTTGATGGGGTTTTGAAGGACAGGAGGCTCTTTGCCCCGCCTGAAAATGTATTTCTGTTTCCCGGGGATTCCACTGATGATAGGGTGCATGGAACAATCGCCCATAAGACGGGGGTCCGGTTTCATGAATTTGATCTTTTCTATACTTACCTGGTTATGCACCAGGAGTTTGCTGAACTGATTGAAAGAAAGGCAAAAAAAGGCGCTGTTTTTATGGTCTATGGTGTCAGCAATATCCTGCCCAGGTACAATGGACTCAGACTACTTGAGGAGATCAGCCCGATGGAGGGGATACTGGCGCTCTACAGAAAGGTCTGATTTTATATAGACTTCAAGAAAATGATTTTGGCAAGGCCAGAGGAAGGAATCCGCGGAGACGTATTTCCAATATGCCACACAAGGAATTCCGACCGATAACGCAGTTCAAAATCTTTTTATTGAAGTCTATAGCCGGGCCTTTGCCATGGCATAGAATGGCGATGTTTCATATTTTTCAACAAATTGTTTTAAGGTTTCTTCTGCCTTTTGAGGATTGTTGTCCAGTCTGTAAAGTCTGGAAAGGTTCCAAAGGGCCATCTCGTTAAACGGACTGTCAGATTGGCCCCTGGAAAGTGGGATAAGTGTCTCTATTCCTGACTTAAAATCCCCTTTCGCCTCATAGCAGGCAGCCAGGCCAAGGCGGGCCAGGGATTCATCCTGGTTATTTCCTGATGCCTTGTTCAAAAACTTATTGTAGATGTTGATGGCCTCATCATAATCCTTTTCAAGAAATTTTACGTATGCGGCCTGTGAGAGGGCCAGGGTGGACACCTTGGACATTCCGTGGTCATTGATGACCGCGGCAAACAGCTCCCCGGTCTTTTTGAGGTCTTCAGGGGTGGCGTCAGGTTTCATTACATCGGTCAGCATGACCTTTGCGGCTGCATTATAGGCATCCTGCCCCTTTTCATTGACAATGCCTTTCCAGTAATGGATTGACAGATAGACGACACCAATAACCAGCAGCGCAACCGCCGCGTATTGTAATTGATGTGTGTGGACGTGAAAATATTCAACGACCCTGCTGGAGATAGTAAGGAATTCATCCGGGCCTTTTAAGAGTTCCTTCCTGGATATTTTTTTCTTTGCCATCTACATCCTCATTATTGTCCCACTTGGGGACTGGGAGAAAAACCCTCACCTTCAGGCGAAGATTTTAGTTTTAGGTCTCGATCAAGGGTTCAGGGAGCCAAGGATTCCGGGTTCAAGTGTTTTTTGAATTCAGGGCCTTACCACTGGACCCCTCGGCCCCTTGTATCCTCGAACCCTCAAGCTACTGACTTTAGCCGGCATGTTAACAGAAGCAGTTTATTCAATCAAGGTAAAAGGTAAAAGGATACAGTTTGTCATTTACCCTATTGACTTTAAAAATAAAAAAATGTAAAAGGGCCACTGATTCGAAACATTAAATATGGAATAACTGTATTTATTTGTAAATTCAGTGCATTATAATAATTTCAGGAGGATTGCCTATGGCAGATCAAGCAATAAACATAAGTGAGCAGAAAGGAGAGTTCAGGGAAACTGTCAAGAAGATGCTTCCTGACGGTGCAAACCTGAATATCTGCCTCACTTGTGGAACCTGTGCGGCAGGTTGTCCTGCTACCGGTATTGAAGGGATGGACCCCAGAAAGTTTGTAAGAATGGTGGCGCTTGGAATGGATGAGGTCAAGACCACAAAATGGGCCTGGTTTTGCACAATGTGCATGAGATGCATATATGCCTGCCCCATGAAGGTGGATATCCCTAACATGGTGGGGTTGGTTCGCAAGTTCTGGCCGAAAGAAGACAAACCAAAGGGGATCGTTGCATCGTGTGCCATGGCGTTAAGACACGACACCTGCAGCGCCATGGGTGCATCTGAAGAAGATTTCCAGTTTGTCGTGGAAGACGTTTTGGAGGAGGTAAGACAGACCCAGCCAGGATGGGAAAATCTTCAGGCCCCTATCAACAAAGAAGGGTCAATGTATTATCTCAACCAGAATTCAAGAGAGCCTGTGACCGAACCGGATGAGATGGTCCCCCTGTGGAAGATCATGAACACCGTTGGCGCTGACTGGACATATGGCACAAAGGGCTGGGCAGCAGAGAATTATTGCATGTTCGCCCAGGATTGGGAGTCTTGGGAGCATATTATCAGGACCAAGGCCAAGGCCGTAGATGATCTTGGCTGTAAATATTGGCTCAACACGGAGTGAGGCCACGAACTCTTCGCAGTCCGGGCCGGACTGGTAAAATTCAAGATTGAGCACAAATTTGAGATCGAAAGCATTATCAGGCTCTATGCAAGGTGGATCAGGGAAGGAAAGCTAAAGGTCAACTCTGACTGGAACAAGGATCTTAAGGTCAAGTTTACGGTACAAGACCCGTGCCAGTTGGTGAGAAAATCCTTAGGCGACCCTGTGGCGGAAGACCTCCGCTTTGTGGTTAAGACAGTGGTTGGGGAGGAAAATTTCGTTGATATGTATCCCAACAAATCCAATAACTACTGTTGCGGCGGCGGCGGCGGTTTCCTCCAGAATGGCTACCCGGATGAACGTCGCCGTTACGGAAAGATGAAATTCGACCAGATCATTGCCACCGGAGCCGACTATTGCATTACCCCCTGTCATAACTGCCATGCCCAGGTCCATGACCTAAGCGAACATTACAATGGTGGTTTTCATACGGTGCACCTGTGGACAATCATAGCCCTGGCAATGGGTTGTCTTGGTGAAAACGAACGTGCATACCTTGGGGAAGATCTGGCGGAAGTCGGACTGTAATCTATAACGGAAAATCAATTGTACTAAAAAATCCCGTCCAGAAATGGACGGGATTTTTTTATCCTATTGACTAACCATCACAGGAAATAATACCTTCCGGACATAAGCATTTTGAGGAGACGAGAATCAACATGCATGGAAAAAATGCCCTTGTTATCGGCGGCGGTATAGCTGGACTTTGTGCGGCGCTGGAGCTGGCGCGTTTTGATATACGCGTTGAACTGGTGGAAAAGGCTGCTGTCCTTGGCGGCCATGCAAGGATGCTTACCTGTAAGGCAACGGACGCCTGTGTCAGGTGCGGCGCATGCTTTGTGGAAGAAAGGCTGAAGGCCGTTATTGAAAACCCGAACATAAGGGTCCACTTGGGGAGTAGGGTAGAGTCGGTTAAAAATTCCGGCAGGTTTTCTGTTGTGCTGTCAGACAGCATGGGGCCAGCCTCTTCCTGTGAAGCGGATGCAGTAATAATTGCTTCCGGATTTTCCATTTTTAACCCCGGGACCAAACCTTACGGTTTCGGGCGCTTTTCCAACGTAATTACAAACCTTGATCTTGAAGGGATGCTCAAAATACAAGGAATTGCAAGACGACCGTCAGACAACAGGACTCCTGAGAAGCTCGCATTCATCCAGTGTGTGGGGAGCAGGGATGCGAAGTCCGGCCATTTGTGGTGTTCCAGGATATGCTGCGGTTCCGCACTTCGTATGTCACGTTTGATAAAATCAAGGCAACCGGATATTGCCATTTCTATTTTTTATATTGATATGCAATCATCCGGCAGGGATTTTCAGAAATTTTTTGACGAGTCCAGAAATGAGTTGCGTCTGATACGGGCAATCCCTGCCGATGTATTCAGGACCGAAAATGACCGTCTACAGATGACCTATTTTGACCCTGCGTCAAGGGAACCGAAGGACGAGATCTTCGACATGATAGTCCTTTCTGTTGGATTATGCCCCGGTGAAGACCTGAAAGGGCTGGCTGGTCTTTTCGGGATGGAGCTTTCGGATACAGGGTTTGCGGACGCAAACCAAAAGAGCATGATATCCACGCAGTCTGGCGTTTTTGCAGCAGGGACAGTGCTGGGTCCCATGGGCATCTCTGAAAGCGTTGCAAGCGCGGGTAAGGCGGCATGGGAGGCAGTAAAATACCTGAAGATTTGATGGGAACATGTTGTACCCGTCCCTTATCGCATAAGGGTAACTTCTCAAAGTCCGGGTGCGAGCG
>DIKH01000206.1:4502-4707 GCA_002424495.1 Desulfobacteraceae bacterium UBA5623 | reverse complement strand
CTACCATGCCGCCTGAGCCCATCATGGCCCCGGCCTCTGCAAGCGAGTCAAAATCAATTGGGGTCGAGAGAAAATCCGCAGGCAAACATCCTCCGGAAGGCCCGCCTATCTGGACGGCCTTAAATTCTTTTTTATTTGGAACCCCGCCGCATATGTCATTTATGAGAGATCCCAGCGTAACACCCATGGGGATCTCAACAAGCCC
>DIKH01000206.1:0-4437 GCA_002424495.1 Desulfobacteraceae bacterium UBA5623 | reverse complement strand
ATTATTGCAGGGACAGAGGCGAGGGTTTTGACATTGTTTATAACAGTGGGCAGGCCCTTTAGGCCCCTTTGGACCGGATAAGGAGGCCGATGCTGCGGCATCCCCCTGTTTCCCTCAAGCGATTGGATCAGGGCGGTCTCCTCACCGCAAACAAAGGCGCCGGAACCCTTGAAAACAGAAAATTTTACGCGAAGCAAACTTTGCCCGCCTTCACCCAAAAGCCCAAGTTCCTCTGCCTGGCTGATAGCAGTAGAGACCCTTTTTACTGCAAGAGGATACTCGGACCTGACATAGGCAATCGCCTCTGTTGCGCCGACAGCATAGGCACAGATGGCCATGCCCTCAAGGACCTGATGGGGATTGCTCTCAAGTATTGTCCTGTCCATGTAAGCGCCAGGGTCCCCTTCGTCTGCATTGCAGATCACAAATTTTTTCAGGCCCTGGGCGTCTTTTGCCAAACCCCATTTTCTGCCGGTCAAAAACCCTGCGCCTCCTCTTCCCCTGAGCCCCGAGTTTTTTATTTCCTTTATAATTTCATCCTGTGAAAGCGTTAATGCCTTTATCAGGGATAAATACCCTCCCTCTGCTATATAGTCATAGATATCTTCCGGATCAATTAATCCGCACTTACCCATAACTATCCGTTCTTCCTGGCTGAACCTTGGAAAGTCCGTCACCTGCGGGACCATATCGTTTGCCTTCATTGCTCCCAGCACGTGCTCAAAAAGGGGATCACCCCCTGCCAGAAAGGACTTTACAAGCATCTTTGCCTTGCCAGGGGTCACCTGCTGGTAAAACAGATGAGGAAAGCCTGACTGGGCATAATCAATAATGACTACCGGCTCTGCATAGCAATGCCCGATGCACCCGACCGGACGGATGATGGCAGAGATATTCTCTTCACGGAGGGCCTGTTCAAAGGACTGCCTTGTTTCCAGCGCCCCTGCTGCAAGTCCGCAGGTGGCCATACCGATGTAGATCTTGGCAAGAGGGTCCTCTTCCAAGGCCTTCCGCCTCGCCATGGCCTCATCACGTATGGCGTCGAATCTCTGTGTTATTTCATCCCCATTGGCCGCATTCATTTTTTCTGTCTTTCCCGGTCCAACTTGTCTCTTTCTATTTGAAAACCCAGGATAATGCCTTCCACCTTGCTAGGGGCCATATGCCCCTGGATACTCTCGTCAACAACCGCTACAGGTGCAAGGGCGCAGCACCCGACGCATGCCACCCTTTCAATGCTGAATTCCCTGTCTGGTGTTGTTCCGCCATCAGATATGCCGAGTTTACGTTCAAAATTCTCCAGTATTATGTCTCCGCCCCTGACATGACAAGCGGTCCCCAGGCAGACCTTTACCGGATGCCTGCCAGGGGGATGAAATCGAAACTGATTGTAAAAAGTGGCGACGCCGTATACCTCTGAAGGGGCAATCCCAAGGTGCTCCGCAACCATGACCAAGGCCCCTGGCGAAAGATATAAAAACTTATCCTGGATATCCTGGAGAATAGGGATCAGGCTTCCCCTGTCGTTATTAAACGACTTGAGTCTGACCGCAATACCTCTGAGCATTTCCGGTTCATCCGGCAGGCCAGCCTCTCCTTCACTGATATCGTAATTCATTTGTGTACCTTCCTGGCGGGATAGGCTTTGGGCTGACTGCGGCAGGCAGGAGCACGTATTGGGTGGTTGTTTTGAGATGGGCCACAGGCATCCTGATTATACAAGGTCCCTGTTTCAATGGATGCAAAACTATTCCTCTTGAGCCCATAATAAACTAGATCTTCTCCATCGCACCAAACACCCCCTGTATTCGGTCTCGAAGGATATAGCACAGCTTTTGAAATATTTTCAATCCGAGCGTAACATTTTTCAGCATCATATCCCGCAGGTCCGCCCCATTCATAACTATCACCCTTGTAGGTTGCTTACAGGTAGCAGAGGCCATCAGGGGATGAGGCTCATCAAGGAGTGTGGACCAGCAGCCAAGGGCTCTTCCTTTGCCGAGTATGCCGATCAAGGCCTTTCCTTTGCGTGGGCCAAGGTCCAGGGTCCTTTCCAGGAAAACATTTCCTTCGGCAATAACATAAAGGCATTGACCCAACTCGCCCTGACGAAAAAGGCATTCCCCAGGATGATATGTCTCCATCCGGCATATACCGGCAATCTTCTCAATATCGCTATCGCCAAGGCCGCTGAAAAGCTCACAGCTTTCAAGAGCAATATTAATCTCCGAATAAGTCATAATATCCCCTTTTTTAAGGCGGTTGTTACCTGCTCATCAACCAAAAAATTAGCATGGCGGCCCGATAGATTGAAACCGGCTCTTTCTCCCGATGGACTATGATTCTTTATAGCACCAGAGGGTAAAATGTAAAATAAAATAATTGTAACATGGGGCTAATCTACTTGATTGACATTCTCTGGCCACTTAATTATTTATATGCAAGTCAGATAGAATTTTCGGCCATATGACAAAAAAATGTCAGGATATAACCAACAGGCATTCTTATCCGTGCCGGAGCCCGGAGATCCCTTGACGATAATCAACAAGAGGCCTCTCTTTAAGCAGCGAAGGTCTGCCTTGCAAGTCTTTTCGTGGGCCTGCCTTGTTTTTATATGCTTCATTGTCTTATGCCCCCCACCCTCATGGCCGGCGATAGTAGCGGTGGATATCATCCATTCCCAGGACAAATATCCTGCCGGCGGGTCTTATCCTATCGCCTTTCGTATCCGCATATCAAAATCCTGGTACATCCACGGCACAACCAGTAACGGAGATATTTATCTTCCAACAGTGCTTTCATTTAAAACACCTGCCGGCATCAAGATAGAGGGTGTTCGATTCCCTTCTCCTGAAAAGTTGAAATTTGAGTATGAAGACAATGACGTTGACTTGTATTCATGTGAAGTTCTAGTCAGGGCGACCTTGAATATCAGCAAAAAGGCTAGGCCAGACAACCTGACTATAGATGGTGAGTTGTCTTATCAGGCCTGCACATCCCAGTATTGCATGCCTCCGGAAAACATTCCCGTACCGATCCTCATCCCTATTGCCCCTCAAGGCATACAGACAAGCCTCCTTAACCAGGATATGTTTGAAAGGCAAACAGGCATTTTAAGCGGGTCTATTGCCGGGCTAAAAGAAAACGCGGGCTTCTGGCTGATTCTCCTGGGCATATTCCTGGGTGGCCTGGCGCTTAATCTCACACCCTGTATTTATCCCCTCATCCCCATCACTGTTTCATATTTTGGCGGTATGAGCAGCCAGATAAAGGGCAGGGCCATCGTACACGGTATTCTATATATTGCAGGTCTTTCCATTACCAATTCATTGCTGGGTCTTATTGCCAGCCTGACAGGCAGCATGCTTGGCACCATCCTTCAAAATCCAATAGTGCTTGTAATCGTCTCGGGGATATTGCTCTTTTTAGCCTTGAGCTTTTTTGATATATGGGAATTACAGCTCCCCTTGGTCCTGACTAGAATGGCCTCCATGAGTTTTGGGGGATATTTCGGCACGTTCTTTATGGGCCTGACCCTGGGCATTGTTGCAGCCCCATGCCTGGGGCCATTTATGCTGGGTCTTCTGACCTGTGTGGCCCAAAAGGGTGACCCATTCCTGGGTTTTCTTTATTTCTTTGTGCTCAGCATCGGCCTGGGGTTGCCTCTGGCCATCCTGGCAATATTCTCCGGGACACTTAAAAAGCTGCCAATGTCAGGGGAATGGCTCAGGTGGATAAGGAAGATTCTGGGGTGGATTCTGGTAATAATGGCGTTTTTCATTTTGCTGCCATTAATTTCAGAGCCCTCTGCAAAGACAACCCTGATTTCCATAGTGGTGGTCGCAGCTGGCGTGCATCTTGGTTGGATCGAAAAAAGCCAAACAAATTCGAACACCTTTCGATACATAAAGAAAAGTACTGGCTACATCCTGATTTTTGGGGCAATTGCATTATTTTCTTTTTCAATCCCAAAACAGCAGGGAGTTCAATGGGTGCCTTATGATGCAGGGATGATAGAAGATGCCGCAAAAAGGAATATGCCGGTCATACTGGATTTTTATGCAGACTGGTGTTCGCCATGCAAGGCCCTGGATAAAAAGGTCTTCAGGGATATGGAAGTAGTAGAGCTGAGCAGGCAAGTTATACCTATAAGGGTTGATTTGACTACTAGACATCCTCAACAGGATGAGCTTCAAAGACGTTATAATATCTGGGGCGTCCCCACAATAATCTTTATAGACAAGGACGGGATCGTCAAAGAGGACCTGAGGATAGAGTCTTTCGTGGGCCGAGATGAGGTAATCAGCAGGATGAAGCGATTAATTAATGGCCCGGCATAAGGGACGCACGAATTTTGAATTTTTAATGTTGAATTTTGAATTAAAAACGGGTTTTTCCTTTCATTCACAATTAAAAACTGAACAACCCTCGTCTATA
>DIKH01000379.1 GCA_002424495.1 Desulfobacteraceae bacterium UBA5623 | reverse complement strand
AACCATCCCTGAAAGGGACATTAAGAATTGAAAATTGAGCTCTAGTCTTCAGAAGGTCTCCTAAAAAGTAACAGATGGAAGCATCAACTGCGGCTCTGTCAGAAAGAATTCTCCTTTTTCTATCCAGCCCTTGAGGATTTTGGCGATCTTGAGCGCCTTGACATAGGAAGACATGGGAACCGTGGGTACATCTTCCTTCATAAAGCGGATCGCCCCGCTTTTTAGCTCTGCGTAGTTTACCTGGCCAAGACTCTTCGTCTCCCCTCGTGGATAGTCATTTCCATAGTCAATGATCTGGGTGAAAATTTCTTCATCAGATACGCCGGTAAAACGCGCCATCTGCTCATTGAGGACAGGTATGGGTACACCGATACCAACGGCAAGCGAGCAGCCGTAACCCAGAAGACTTGCTCCTGCAATCCATTCCGGATCCATTTCTTTCAGGTCTCCCATGACCATCAGGGTTCCCGCCGGGGTCAAAGGCAGACCGTTTTTATCCCTCTTGGCCTTGGGATTGTGCTGAGTACCCGGACCGATGATATAACCATGCGCCCCACCAAGAAATATCCTTGTGCCCAGACCCATTGTCATATAAAAGGGGTCGTTCAGAAGGGGACTCAACTGGCCGGATGTTGCATAGTTGGCATTGCCTGTATTTGGTTTTAGAACCCCCATGTAGGTATAGATGGTCTTTTTGGTCAGGTTAACGGCGCAATTGTAGTTCTGGTAGGCATTCCTCGGGTTTAACAGCGTTGCAGAAGGCAGATCGGCAAGAGTGACCCTTTTTTCGACCGATTGGTTGGGGTAGCAATCAGTACCATAGGCAGTGGCCTTGAGAGTTATCTTTTTGCCTGCGACCAGGTCATGGATGACATGGCCGCCGCCATATTTAAACTGTCCCGGGTGCACCTTGTTGAGTGGATCATCCTTTTGCGCCTCAGTGGCGCCCAAATACACGTCAACGGCAGCAAGCCCTGCATAGGCCTGAACCCCGTTTAACCACACACGTGAGGCCTTGATCGGTGGTTTTGAGTGACCGAAGTTAATAAACGCCCCTGAAGAACACATCGGCGCAAATGTGCCGGTGGTGACTACATCAATCTCCCTCGCCGCTTTTTCAGGCCCTTTTTTTTTGACGACATCCGCCATCTCATCGGCTGTAACAACGACAACCTTGCCCTGCCTTATTCTCTGATTGATTTCCTGGATTGTCTTTGACACCTTTTTTTGCGCCATTGCTGCCTGTCCTCCCCAAATAGATTTTGCCGATCATAATGATTCTGTGTTTCCATGACAAGCAAAAGTTTGAACAGTTCATCTTATGCACAACTGTCCACTGGAGTCCAAAATACTGGAATTGCCTTTAACGAGGCACTTTTCTTGACTTTAAGGATGTCATTCTATAATCTAACTTAAGCGATTAGCTGTTAGCCGTTAGCACTTAGCTGAATGATTATAAGGAATTACACCAATTTTCATTTTCATCCAATGGGTGAAAATGAGGTTTTTATTAACTCTGTATCATCATTAGAGCTAAAAGCTAAACGCCAACAGCTAACCGCTTATTTTAAGTTTTAAAGGGGCCTTTTAAATGAATGACGTTATCAAAATCGGCAGAATTGAAGTTCGCTCAAATGGCCCTTTTTTTCTGATTGCAGGGCCTTGTGTGATTGAAAATGAAGCGATAACCCTTGAAATCGCCCATTTTTTAAAACAAATAGGACAGGATTTGGACATAGGGATAATCTTCAAGGCCTCTTACGATAAGGCCAACCGCACCTCTTTGAGTTCGTTCAGGGGGCCGGGCATAGATGAAGGGCTGAAGATTCTCAAAAAGGTGAAAAATGAAACCGGGTTACCAATAGTCTCAGATGTCCATCAGACACCTGAGGTTGAAAAAGCGGCGACTGTCCTTGATCTTATTCAGATACCTGCTTTGTTGTGCCGTCAGACAGATCTTCTCCTGGCAGCGGCGCGGGCCGGTCTGCCGGTGAACTTAAAAAAAGGGCAATTTCTCTCACCATGGGATATGGAACATGCGATTGAAAAGATCACTTCCCTTAACAATCATGGCATACTGCTAACAGAACGCGGCACCTTTTTTGGTTACAACAATCTTGTTGTTGACATCAGGTCAATCGCAATAATGAAGGGCTTCGGATTTCCGGTCGTTTTTGACGCAACTCACAGCGTTCAGATCCCAGGTGGCAGGGGGACCAGTTCCGGCGGCCAAAGGCAATTTGTTGGCCACTTATCAAAGGCCGCTGTTGCAGCGGGCGCTGACGGCGTGTTTATGGAAGTTCATCCTGATCCGGATTCCGCCCTCTGTGACGGACCAAACTCTGTCCCCCTCCAGGAACTACGCCCTTTGTTGATCACGTTAAAAGAAATACACGATCTTGAAAAAGTTAGTGTTTGAATAGGACGGTTCAGATATGATTCAAAAAAAGGCTGTTGGAATTAAGCTGCTCTTTTTGGACGTGGACGGTGTACTTACAGACGGAAGGATCACGATCAATAACCAGGGAGAAGAGATCAAGTCATTTGATGTCAAAGACGGCCAGGGTCTGAAACTTCTGGCTCAAGGTGATGTTGAGATCGTTATTGTATCCGGCAGGAGGTCGGTTGTCCTTGAGCATAGGGCAAAGGATCTTGGTATCCCTGGTCTGTATCAGGGCGTTGAAGATAAGGCTGACCTGTGCAGAAAATTAATAAGTAAAAGGGGACTGATGAAGGAAGAGGTCTGTTGCATGGGGGATGATCTGCCTGACCTTGCCATGTTTAATGAATCAGGGCTGCGCATTGCCGTGGCAGACGCCTGTCAGGAGGTCCGTGCGGCGGCGGATCTGGTCACACAAAACAGGGGGGGCAGAGGGGCAGTGAGAGAACTGTGTGAATGGCTTCTAAAGGGCAAGGGTGTATGGGACCAGGCAGTTGAGGCGTTTTCCGGAAAATAGTCTTTGCAGTGTAACGACAGCGCTGATATAATGATTTTTTTATATGAAAATATTACTTAAAAGACATTGGCCGCTCCTGGGTCTGGGTATGCTCCTGGCAGTAGTTGCATTTTATCTTTTGAAATCCGGCAAAGGCGGCGGTGAGACCGCTATCAAAGAAATCATCATGGGGGAGGGACTAATGCTCAAAGATATTCACTATGCCCAGGATAACCCGGAAAAAGGCATATTATGGGCATTAGACGCCCAGGAGATGAAGTCCTCCGGGGATAGAAGCTTGATTTCTTTTAAGGGGTTTCGACTGAAAGTTCAGCCCAAAGATGGACCACCCACGGAACTGACCGGCGCAAAGGGAGACTATTCCAGGGATTCCGGAGAGATAAACCTATGGGGGAACCTGGAGGGGGTCAGCGGAAATGGGTTTAAGGTAACAGCAGACCATCTCCTGATACATGAAAAAAGCGGAAAAATAACTTCTGATAAACCGGTAAAGATGATGGGTCCTGGTTTTACGGTGGAGGGACAGGGCCTGTTTTTTGATTTAAAAAATGAGACACTAAAGATTCTCTCAAGCGTCACTGCAACAATAGAAAAGGAGGCTATAGCCAAATGAAAGGCATGAAGTATCCCTTGAGTCTTCTCTGTTTAGCCATTTCTTTTCATCTGCTGATGCCTGGGCTTGTGCAGCCGGAATCTTTTGTAGAAGGCAACGAAAAAGCCGCTCAACAGCCAATAGTTATCAAATCAAATACCGTGGAGATAAATAACGGGCTAAAGATGGTGACCTTTTCGGGCGATGTAACTGCAAATAATAATGATTTTGTCATAGACTGCGATAAAATGCTTGTTTATTACCTCAATGTCCCGGCCGATCAAAAAACAGGGGGAAAGAAAAACAATATTGATAAAATAGTCGCCACAGGGCAGGTGACAATCAATCGTGCAAAGGGCGGTGTGGCGACGGGAGATAAGGCCACTTATTATAAAGAAGACGAAAAGCTGGTCCTCACCGGCAACCCGGAGGTGAAACAGGGCAATGATCTTGTAAAGGGTGAGCAGATAACTATCTTCCTAAAAGAAGATCGAAGCGTTGTTGAGGGCTCTCAAAATAATAAGGTCAGTGTCACCATATTCCCCAAACACGAAGAAAGGTAATTGTTGCCAAGGTGTCAAAAGAAACGCTTCAGGCAGAGGGCCTGGTCAAGATTTACTATGGAAAGACTGTCGTTGACCACGTTAGCATAACCCTTAACAGGGGGGAGATCATAGGGCTTCTTGGCCCAAACGGCGCAGGAAAAACCACAACGTTTTATATGCTTGTGGGTCTGACGCGGCCCGACAAGGGACATATTTTTCTTGACGGACAAGATATTTCACATGATCCTATGTTCATGAGGGCGAGAAAAGGCATCAACTACCTGGCGCAGGAGCCATCTGTCTTCCGTAAACTGACAGTAGAGGAGAACCTGCTGGCGATATTGGAAACTCTGCCTATTTTTCATAATGAGAGAAAGATACGGCTTGAAAAACTCTTGGCGGAACTTGGCATTTCTCATCTGGCCAAACAAAAGGCATCTCTGCTTTCCGGAGGAGAGCGCAGAAGGCTTGAAATAACCCGAGCCCTGGTCACCGAGCCAAGATTTATGCTTTTGGATGAGCCGTTTGCTGGTATTGATCCCCTTGCCATAAGCGATATCCAGCAGATCGTAAGACAGCTAAGAGACCGCGGTTTGGGGATTATTATATCTGATCATAATGTTCGTGAAACACTTAATGTATGTGAGCGGGCCTATATTATAAATGGGGGAAAGATCATTGAACAAGGACCTCCACAAAAAATCGTTCAAAGCGAATTGGCCCGTAGTGTCTACTTAGGAGAGAACTTCAACCTATGACCCTGTATTGTTTACGAGTATAGCAGTTCATGGCACTAGAGTTAAGACAATCTCTTACTTTGGCTCAGCAGCTTGTTATGACACCCCAGCTGCAGCAGGCTATTAAGCTCTTGCAGCTGTCCCGGCTTGAGCTTCTCGAAACAATCAATGGTGAGATAGAACAAAACCCGATATTGGAAGAGCGCGTCGCCGGTGAATCGGACGAGGATACAAGGGATGATGGAGACCGTGACAAGATAGAGTTGGATCTGCCTGTACTGAAAGAGGTAAAGGTCGAGGACAGCGCCCCGTCTGATGTTGACTGGGAAAGTTATCTCTCGGAATATAATACAGAATGGACCTCGGCCCCCTATGAAGAAAGAGAGATGCCTGCCGTTGACTCTATAACTCCTTCAAGTACCAATCTTTATTCCCACCTAACGTGGCAATTGGGGATGAGTAATCCCGACGATGAAACAAAGACAATCGGTGTTCATATCATTGAGAACCTGAACGAAGACGGTTTTATGGAAATCAGTCTGGAGGAGATTGCCGAGATCACCGGATCCCCCATGGAAAAGGTGCAGAAAGCCCTTCGCCTTATTCAGAATTTTGACCCTGTTGGTGTGGCAGCCCATGACACAAGGGAGTCTTTGCTTATCCAGGCCAGATTCCAGGGCCTTGGCGGGACCCTCGTTGAAAAGATCATTATGGATCACTTGGGAGACCTTGAGGATAAAAGATACGAATATATTTCCAAAACACTAACCGTATCAATTGCGGATATCCTGGGAGCCGTTTCTATTATTCAGGGATTGGAGCCAAAACCCGGCAGGGGTTACTCTGATGAAAGGACAATCTATGTAACCCCGGATATCTATATTATAAAGGTAGGTGATGATTACGAAATAGTACAGAACGAGGACGGATTGCCCAAACTGCGGATCAGCAGTTATTATAAAGACATCCTTAGGAGCGGTGATCACATTTCAGAAAATGTAAAGACCTATATCCAGGAGAAGATGAGATCAGCAGCCTGGCTGATAAAGAGCATCCACCAGAGGCAACGAACCATATTCCGTGTGACAGAGAGCATTGTCCGGTTCCAGAGAGATTTCCTCGACAATGGGATCACCACCTTGAAGCCCCTTGTCCTGCGTGATGTGGCTGAAGACATTGGCATGCATGAATCTACCGTCAGCAGGGTGACTACAAATAAATACGTCCATACGCCCCAGGGGCTCTTCGAGCTGAAGTTTTTCTTCAATAGCTCCATCAACAGGATTGATGGAGATTCCGTCGCTTCTGAAAGCGTAAAAGAACGTATCAGAATGATTGTAAAATCAGAGAAGATGAGCAAACCTTACAGCGATCAGGAGATCGTTGGCATCCTGGAAAAGCTCAATATCAGAGTCGCACGTCGAACCGTTGCAAAGTATCGGGAGTCAATGGGTATTTTGCCTTCCAGAAAGAGAAAAAATCCTTATTAGACCCTTTTTTAACTTTTTAATTGAGCCATAATTTGAGGGGGAAATTCATATGGATATCACAGTTACATTCAGGCATATGGAACCTATTGAGAGTCTAAAGGCATACGCCGAAGAAAAGGTTTCAAAGATAAAGAAATATCTGGATTCTCCTGTTGAGGCACATGTTGTTTTGACTGTGGAAAAATTCAGACATCAGGCTGATGTGTCCCTTTCCATAAACGGGACAAGGATCAAGGGGGTTGAAGAGACCGGTGACATGTATTCAGCCATTGATCAGGTGATGGATAAGATTGAAAAGCAGGTCAAAAGGCATTTGTCCAAGATAAGAGACAGGCGGTCTGAAAACCAGAAGAGTGAAACTGCCGCCTCCGGTTACGACGTAGAGGAAACCGCCGCCATTTCGATGGAATATCCTGTGATTGAAGTCGAAAAAATGGTGGCCAAGCCCATGGACGCAGAAGAGGCTGCAATGCAGCTCAATATGTCGAAACAGGATTTTCTGGTTTTTAGAAATGCCAACTCCATGGATATTAACGTCATATACAAACGGGCAGACGGCAATCTGGGACTTGTTGAGCCTGTCAATTAGTCTTTACCCCAAGCAATCCCGAATAAATCAGAATTTATCCATGTAAGAGCTATTGTGTTTATAAGAGATGAAACTATCCCAGATAATAAATGAAAACAGCATTATTCCCGAATTGAAGGCCAGGGACAAAAAGGCCTCTCTCGAAGAGTTGGCCGGGGCCATAGCCAGTCAAGAGAAAAGCGTTAACAAGGACGCACTGGTCAAGGTCCTGATGGAAAGGGAGCAACTCGGCACAACAGGCATTGGTGATGGCGTTGCAATACCGCATGGAAGGCTGAAAGAAATCACCCACCCTGTAATCTCGTTTGGAAGGAGCAAAGATGGGCTTGATTTTGATTCCCTTGATGGCCAACCTACTTATCTTTTTTTTCTCCTGATTGCCCCTTACAATTCCTTCGATGTCAATATTCAGGTATTGGCAAAGATCGCCAGGATACTTAAGAGCAGTGCTTTTCGCAAAAAATTGATGGAAGCGGAAAGCAGCGAGGAAATCTACCAGACAATAATCCAGACTGATGAGGAATTAACACCTTTATAATTATGATCGGAATACTAATTATATCACACTGTGATGTTGGGAAAGAGCTTTTAAACGCTGCGGAACTTATAATGGGAAAGCTCGATGCCACAAGTTCCATTTCCATTACCCAGGTAACAGAGAGCGAAGGCCTGTTAAAGACCATTGAAGAAGAGATCAGATCTCTTGACCGTGGACAGGGAGTTCTTGTCCTTACGGACATGTTCGGCGGGACCCCCTCAAATCTGAGTCTTTCTTTTTTAAAGGAAGAGATGGTTGAGGTATTGACCGGGGTAAATCTCCCTATGATCGTTGAGGTGGTGCAAAACCGGGAACGGCTTTCACTGAGTGAGCTGGGAGAAAAGGCGCAGGAGGGAGGAAAAAGGGGCATTGCACTGGCAGGGAAGTTGCTGAAATCGTATTAGGAGTATGTCCAGTAGTGCCTGCTTAGTGTCGTTGTTTTTTTGTTCAGGCCTGAAATTTTTAACCTATTAGAATTATGTACTTTATTGAATTCAAAATTCACAATTTAAAATTTACAATTGAGGCTGAACCTTCTTTTCGTTTAGACACTACTTATTGATCAGGAGCAGGAGAAGACTATGTTTGAGAGAAGACCTCTAATTGCCGGCAATTGGAAAATGAATCTTAGCGCCAAAGAAGCTGTTGCGTTAATTGAGGGTATTGCGGGAGGTATTCGTGATATCGAGGTAGTGGACGTACTGGTGGCCCCGCCTTTTACAACTATTGCAGCTGTCAGAAAGGCCATTGGAAATTCAAAGATTTTTCTGTCCGCCCAGAATATGCACTATGAGATGAGCGGCGCCTTTACCGGAGAGGTATCAGGCAGGATGATCCAGGAGTCTGGGTGCACACATGTTATCCTGGGACATTCCGAGAGGAGGGCGATTTTTCATGAAACCAGCCAAATGATTGATCTGAAGGTGAAGGCAGCGGCAGTTTTAGGCCTGATCCCAATCGTCTGCGTTGGTGAGACCCTTGAAGAAAGAGAAGATGGTAAGACTTTTGACGTGATAAAACAGCAACTGGATGAATCCTTAAAGAATTTTATAGTTGATCAACTTATGCTGCCCTCCACCATCCTGGCCTATGA
>DIKH01000084.1 GCA_002424495.1 Desulfobacteraceae bacterium UBA5623 | reverse complement strand
TAAGATTGATCTTTTTGAAAGATGGTCGGAAGCTGACAGCCAAAAGTCTATGGATCTTATGAATCAAAAAACACAAATCAGGTTAAAGAAATAAACCAATCATGGGCTTGATTAAGTTGCCGGTCTCCGCTTTTCATCTTCAGTTGGTTATAAAGCCCCAAGCGTAAAAGTCATTAGCCTAATTTGGTAACTTACTAAAAAAAATATAAAAATGTCATTTTAGCTTCTCAGGTTGAATCTGAGAAGCTAAAATAGTACAAATCCCCCAGTAGATCAATGCGGAGCTGTTGAAGATAAAATTTGTGACTCGTTGAGCTATCAACAGCAGAGAAAAAACTGTTTTTCAAAACATTTCCTTTTAGGGTTTTGCCCAAACCATTCGATAAAAAACGTTTCAGAGAATTTTATTGCTGAGGCAAATTAAGGAAGATTTCAAATGTCTTTAAAAAACACGAAGCTGGTGATTAAAGGCGCTGGTGAGATGGCCAGTGGTGTTGCCTGGAGGCTGTTTAAATCCGGATTTAACCGAATGTGCATGACAGATGTATCACAACCGCAGGCGGTCAGGAGAGAGGTGTCATTTTGTGAGGCTATTTATGATGGGCATAAGACGGTGCAGGGAGTTACGGCAAAGCTCATAGCGTCATTCGACGCAATATCTGAGGCATGGGAACTCGGTCAACTACCCGTTATTGTTGATCCTGAGGCCAGGGTTATTGATTATTTACAGCCTGATGTCGTGATAGATGCCATCCTGGCCAAGGAGAACTTTGGGACAAAGATAACCGATGCACCTCTGGTGATTGGTTTAGGCCCGGGCTTTTGTGCGGGCAGGGATGTCCATCTGGTTGTGGAGACCAATCGCGGTCACGACCTTGGAAGGGTGATCCATGATGGAGAAGCGGAGAAAAACACGGGTGTGCCGGGGGTAATAGCCGGATATGGCGCTGAGAGGGTATTTCGTGCACCAAAGGATGGCCGTTTTTTAATTTTGAATGATATCGGAGACATTGTTGAGGCGGGCAAAGTGGTTGCAGAGGTTGACGGTATGCCTGTAAAGGCGCAGATTAAGGGGGTCATTCGCGGCATGTTAAGGGATGGGACCGAGGTTTGGAAGGGTATGAAGGCAGGTGATGTTGATCCCAGGGGAAAGAAGGATTCCTGTTACACTGTTTCAGAAAAGACGCTGGCCATTGCAGGAGGGGTTTTGGAGGGGATACTGTCTTATTACAATAAGTAGTGTCCATCCGGAAATGGCTTCTTTCCGCAATTTCTGCGTCGGATTCGGATTTTACTCCTTGAAATACCGCAAGGTATTCCCGTGGTTAAAATCCTCATCTTTCTTGGCCTTGCGAAAACTATCTCATTTCTGGATGGACCCTGAGTCGGCCTGATATCTTAGAGAAAACACAGGTTGTCAGAGGCATGAAAATGGATGATATTTTTGAGGAGATCGTAAGGATAAGATCTGAAGGCGGCAGCGCCGCCATTGTCACAGTTACATCGGTTAAAGGATCAACTCCGAGGGCGGAAGGATCCAAGATGCTGGTCAGAAGTGATGGCAGCATCCTGGGCTCTATTGGAGGGGGAAGTGTGGAGGCCCGGGTCTGCAAGGAGGCCTTGAAGGCGATACATGAAAACAAGCCCATGATGTTGCACTATGATCTGACCGGCAAAGATGCAGCCGGAGGAGGTATGATATGCGGCGGGACCATGGAGGTGTTCATTGAACCCATTGGGACCGATCCTGTCTTATATATATTCGGAGCGGGCCATGTCTCTTTTGCCATATCCAAGATCGGAAAGATTGCGGGATTCAAGGTAGTAGTAATTGACGACAGAGAAGAATTTGCAAATCCCGAAAGATTTCCCGAAGCAGATGAGACCATTGCCCAGGATTTTGAAGAGGTATTTTCCAGGCTTAAGATCAACAAATTATCCTATATTGTGATAGTTACCAGGGGACATCTGCTGGATGAAAAGGCGTTGGAATGGGCTGTAAAGACTGATGCGGGTTATATTGGCATGATAGGAAGCCAGAAGAAGAACCGGACCGTGATGTCTCATCTGGAATCAAGGGGCATCTCAAAGGAACGGCTGGATGCCGTATATGCCCCCATCGGACTTGATATCCATGCTGAGACCCCTGAAGAGATAGCAGTAAGCATAATAGCTGAAATCATATCGGTGAGGAGGGAGAAAAAATTTTCTGGGCCAAAGACCTGGGAGGTGTGAGTTGTGTTTAGGAATGACAATTTTTCTAACAGCGAAGGCCTCATTATTAAAACAAGTGTAAGAAGGCAATCCTGATGTTTCAAGATATAGATGAGATCCTTTCTTTAATGAAGGGCTATAAATATGTGGCGGACCGAGGTCTGGCAACCATGATTTATCTGGCCCAGAGGCTGCAAAAACCTTTGTTGCTTGAGGGTGAGGCAGGAGTTGGAAAGACAGAGGTGGCCAAGGTTATCTCGCAGATTCTCAATTCGCAATTGATTCGTCTTCAGTGCTATGAAGGGCTGGACGTGAGCACCTCCCTTTATGAATGGAACTACCCCAAACAGATGCTTGAGATTAAGATGCAGGAAGTCAGAGGGGGGTCAAAGGAAGACATAGAGAATACAATTTTCAGTGAGAAGTTTCTGTTAAAAAGGCCTCTTTTGCAGGCGATCCAAAACAACTCTTTGA
>DIKH01000200.1 GCA_002424495.1 Desulfobacteraceae bacterium UBA5623 | reverse complement strand
TTTTCTAACCGGAAATTACTGGCCTAGAGTAGAAGTTCTTGCCTGCGGAGTTAAACATCCCCCCAATACAAGGGACAGAGACTTCGATTATGATGTGGCCAGAGTCCCGGATCTCATAATCACACTCAAGATCAGCTCCGGCCGGAATGACTCCGTCATCGAAGTCCGATCCTGTAATTTTCAAGGCACCTATTGGGCGATTGTCTTTGATAGGGTCTTCAATATCTCCCTCCCAGAGGATAAAATTTAAGGACCCTGTTGCACCGGCCTTTAGTGATTCTCCAGCCTTATAAAGACGTTTTCCTTTTACAGGCAAATGGTCTCCAGCTTTAACAAGGCAATCGGCTATTGGCCTCCCCCCGAGCTTATCCAGAGCCTCAACACAAATCGCGTGAGAGGCCGGAATGGCGTCAACGGTGGCGGCAGTCCTAGTTATGATGATCTTGTCCTGCTCTAGAGCAACGGGGCCACCCACAGAATTGAACACAAACACCTTAAATGTGTTGTCCCCGCTTTTGGTCAGGGTCACATCGATGGTTGCGCCGTGCTTTAGAGGGAGACGGCCCGAGGTCCATCCGGTATCGATACTGTCGATTTGAAACTCAGAACCAGATGCAACTTGACCTGCCAGTTGGACGGCAATCTTGGCTTTTACATCCGGAGTACGTGCTTCGTAAATGAAGGTAAGATCAAGCCCCCCACCTGAGGAAATCTGCCCACGGGTATTTTTCCTTGATCGGCTCTGGGATCTCCAGTCAATGGACTCCGCAAACAGGCTGGCTCCTTCTGCAACGGCGGTCATGGGATTCACATCTGTACTGCCCGGGATTCCGAGCTCAAAGGCAACCCTGTCCCGTAAGGGTTTATAATTGGTCGGACCGCCGACAAAGACGATTCGCTCCAAATCATGAGGGGTTATACCAGCTTTCAAGAGGGTCTCCCGGGCGGCATCTATCGATTCGCTGACTCGTTCGGCAATTAATTTGTCATAGATGTCTCGCTGCAAAGGAATATCGAGGTAGATCTCTTTTCCATTCAGGTCCCGGACCCGTGCCTCTGTTTCGGAAAGGCTTATAACGGCGTCCTCGCGTGCGGACAGTTCGAACTTGGCTCGTTCGGTGGCCCAAATCGCCAGACGGGTGAGGGAGTTGAAGGTTGGGTTTACCGTGAAATCTTCGGGAAGATCGAAGTTCTCGATCAGCCAGGGGTGGACAATATTGTCAACCAGAACCCGGTCGAAATCCCGCCCCCCACACATGGCGATTCCGCCATGTGCAAGCAGGTTGACCCGACCGCTGATGCTTTCCGCAACGGCAATGTCAAGCGTTCCGCCGCCCAGGTCGTAGATCAGAAACATCCCGTCAGCATTGCGTGCTCTCATGACGCTCATCACTGCTGCAACAGGCTCTTGCATGAGTGCCACTTTGCCGATGCCAGCCATGCTTGCGGCCTGCATGGTTGCGTCCTTCTGCATTTGATTAAACGCGGCCGGAACAGTGATTACGGTGCCCGTGTCCGGGGAATTTCTAATTTCTTCCGGCAAATAGCCAAACAGTGTCTTCAGCACCTCTGCGGAGCATTCCTCTGGAGACATGGTGATGCCTACCGCGGGGAGTTCAATGGGGGTGCTTGTTCCCATCAGGCGTTTGAACAACATTGCTGCATTATCAGGGCTGTGCGGCGCAGAGTCGTAGGCTCGTTTCCCCACGTATTTGTTGCCGCGTCGGTCTATGTAAATCACGGATGGAGTTACATCGTTCTGTTCTGGACTCTTCCATATGCGGGTCTCCGAACCATCGTATGAACAGATCGCGCTGTTTGTTGTACCCAGGTCAATTCCAATGAATGTTTTCATACCGTAACCTTCCTTAAAGTGACGGTTCCTGTCTTGATCAAACCTTTTTTCCCCATAATGATTGGCTCTATCATCTGATCGATCATTAAGGAGTCGTTGGCGTCGAATTCCTCAATGTTCAAGGGGGTTGCGGCCATCCCAGGATCAAAACAATGTCCCTCAACATTAACGATCCGCAGATCCGCCTGCTCCAGAGCCTCTTCGACCTTTTTGATAAACCACCGGAACTGACTTTTGTATCGATTCTGTTCTCCGGCATTGAGCTTCGTAAGCAGACGATCGAATACCCGGCCAAAGCGCCAGGATTCAACCGCCATACTGATAATGCTCTGCGTGAGGATATCAGTGTTGGATGACTGTCTATCTTCTGTCATTTATCGTTCTTTTTTTTATGCGCCCAATATAGGAGTCAGGAACCAGAAACCATGAGCACCAAGGTAGAAAAAAAGCATAGCCGTGTCAAGCTCAATGCCCTGTATGATTCATGCTATGGTCTTGACACGGTTTTTTCTCCTGTACACATATTCAGCAGGCAGATCCAAGGTCTTGTTGCTTAGCCGGACATTTTTCCTCACCAGCCTTAGACAGGAGACCTAGCTCATATGACATTCAAAAATAAGATGTTGTGTCTTGGCGCTGGTTATGTCGGCGGCCCCACCATGGCCATGATAGCCCGCAAGTGTCCCTAATACGAGGTTATGATTCTGGATAGCAACCCAAAACGGATTGATCAGTGGAATTCGGGTGATCTGCCTATCTTTGAACCAGGGCGTGATGAGATCGTAAAGGTGACGAAAGGAGTCAAGCTCTTTTTCAACACTGGGATCGAAAAAGGAAAGTTACGGCACTATCTCAAAATGTTTTTTATTACCCAGGCTATATGCGCCAAAATGCTTTTTATCAAAAGTTGCAATATGATCAATAACCAAATCAAAGGCAGCCGCCAGCAGTGTGGCGTCAGCAAAATCCATGGGAAAATCCCTGTACTTTTTCATTAATCTTGTCACCGTCTTAAGACTTTCCACATCTGATGGGACCAGCACAACAACCCCGGCCAGCACAAATTCAAGGGCTGCTTGCTGAGCCTGAAACGAAAAGTTTAAAAGATAAAGTACCTCAGTCAGTACTGCCTCAGAGGAAAAGATATCGCCGTTGTACCCCTTCAGCCAGGAAACACATTCCTGATGTCTGGCTTCGCTGCGGTCAATCAGGGCGACCCATGGCCCGGTGTCTAACAGGATCTTCAATTTCTATCCTTACGTATTCGCTGAAGAAGGTGTTTTCTGTGGTTCAGACCTAGGTCATTAACACCGCTTGAGACAATCCCTATTAAATGTCTGCTTTTCTCATAAGGGGTTTTCTGAGCCTGTCCCAGGTTGTCATCAATAAACTTTCTTAATGCCAACCGGGCAATGTCTGACTTTTTTAACCCCATGGCATTGGCTAGGCGCTTTATTTTTTCACCATATTCATCGGGCATTCTTATTGAGACTTGCATAAGCTTACTCCATTTATAATCTTAGGTCATTTGTAAGCAATTTGATTACATTTGTCAATTAAGATAATGGAAAAGCAAGGTCTCTTTTTACTTAACTATCCGATTTAAAATGGTATTTTTACGAAAAAATAAGAGCCTAGGACTTCAGAAGTGTATAAAGATAAGGGGAGGCCTGTAATACTCAGAACAGAAAGGATGATCGTAAAGGACGGCCCTGCTGCCTGTAACATCATGGACGGCACCGCGTTAGTCGGTTTTCCTTTCGTATGGCATTCGCGTGATTCATGCTATGGTCTTGACACGGTTTTTTTTGTCCTGTACAGATATCCCATCAAGCAGATCCAAGGGTTCATAATTACTACCGGACCATGCCCTTGCTACCTTCGCCGGACATTTTTCCTCACCAGCATTAGACAGGAGACAAAGCTCATATGACATTCAAAAAAAACATCTTGTGTATTGGCGCCGGTTATGTTGGCGGCCCCACCATGGCTATGATCGCCCACAAGTGCCCCCAATACAAAATCACTGTTGTGGATATCAACCCAAAGCGAATTGATCAGTGGAATTCTGATGAGCTTCCGATCTATGAACCAGGGCTTGACGAGATTGTAAAGGCGACCAGGGGCTGCAACCTTTTCTTCAGCACGGAGACCGAAAAAGGGATAAAGGACTGCGACATTATCTTTGTAAGCGTCAACACCCCTACCAAGACATTTGGCGCAGGCGCTGGAATGGCGGCAGACCTGCAGTACTGGGAAAAAACAGCAAGGCAGATCCTCCAGAATGCAGAATCGGATAAGATCATAGTTGAAAAAAGCACACTGCCGGTCAAGACCGCCCTTGCCATGGAGAGGATTCTTACGTCTTCTAATAATAACATTCACTTTGACGTCCTGTCCAATCCTGAATTTCTGGCGGAAGGATCAGCCATCAGGGATCTGGAAAACCCTGATCGCGTCCTCATTGGATCAAGGCATACCCTGGAGGGACTGAAGGCAAGGGATGAACTGGTTGAGATCTATGCCAACTGGGTGCCAAGGGACCGGATACTGACATCCAACATATGGAGCTGTGAGCTCTCAAAGCTCGTCTCAAACGCCTTTCTCGCCCAGAAGATATCGTCAATAAACGCCATATCCGCTCTATGTGAAAAGGCCGACGCAGATGTCACAGAGGTCTCGCGGGCAGTGGGCATGGACAATAGGCTGGGGAGCAGGTTCCTGAACGCCAGTGTGGGTTTCGGCGGGTCGTGTTTTAAAAAGGACATATTGAATCTGGTTTATCTCTGTCAACATTACGGCTTAACTGAGGTGGCTGATTACTGGAGAGCGGTGGTCAGTATCAATGACTATCAAAAGGAGCGCTTTGTGCTCAACATGATGCATGCGATGTTCAACACCCTGGCGGGAAAAAGGATCTGCCTTTTTGGCTTTGCCTTCAAGGCGAATACTGGCGACACCAGGGAAAGTCCCGCCATATTCATCTCAAAGAGGCTTCTGGAGGAAAGGGCTCATCTTGTAATAACCGATCCAAAAGCGCTCAAAAACGCCAGGAATGATCTTGACGGCGTGAAGGGGGCAATATCATACATTGAAGATCCATACGAGGCAGCAGCAAATTGTGACGCCATCGCCGTTATGACTGAATGGGACATCTATCAAGGGCTGGATTTTAAAAGGATTTACGATTCAATGACCAAGCCAGCCTTTATCTTTGATGGAAGAAATATCCTGAATCATAAGAAGCTGTTTGAAACAGGTTTTAATATGTTTCCGGTCGGAAAACCCCCTATGACCCATTTTTAGAGAGAAAACAATGAAGCATATCCAAAAACGCATATTGGTTACCGGCGGGGCGGGCTTTCTAGGCTCCCACCTCTGTGACCGTCTGGTTGCCGAGGGAAATGATGTCATATGTCTTGATAACTTTTTTACCGGCACCAAGGGCAATATCCTGCACCTGTTGGGCAATCCCAATTTTGAGTTCATACGCCATGACCTGACCCAACCCATATTTGTTGAAGTGGATGAAATATATAACCTCGCCTGTCCCGCTTCTCCAATCCACTATCAGTACAATCCGGTAAAGACTATAAAGACCAGTGTAATGGGCTCGATCCACATGCTTGGTCTTGCAAAGAGGGTCAAGGCCAAGATCCTCCAGGCGTCCACCAGTGAGGTCTACGGAGACCCAAATACCCATCCCCAGAAGGAAGATTACTGGGGCAATGTCAACTGCATTGGAATCAGGTCCTGTTATGACGAGGGCAAACGCTGCGCCGAGACCCTCTTTTTTGATTATCACCGACAGAACAAGGTCAACATCAGGGTTGTAAGGATCTTTAATACCTATGGCCCGAGGATGCACCCCAATGACGGCAGGGTGGTCAGCAACTTTATCGTCCAGGCGTTGTCAAATCAGGACATAACAGTCTTCGGTGACGGCGCCCAGACCCGATCATTCTGTTATGTAGACGACCTGCTGGAGGGAATGATCAGGATGATGAACGGGCCTGACGATTTCACCGGTCCTGTAAATCTGGGTAATCCGGGAGAGTTCACCATCCTTGAACTGGCAGAGATGATTATCCGCATGACCGGAAGCAAATCCAGAATAATTTTCTCGCCCCTTCCGCAGGATGACCCGATACAACGCCAACCGGACATATCCCTTGCCAAAGACAGGCTTGGCTGGGAGCCCAAGCTCAACCTTGAAGAAGGGCTTGGGATCACCATAGACTATTTCAGGGATATATTATAAAGGTGTATAGCATGGAAAATTATCTCCTTGTCACTGGCGGCGCGGGCTTTATCGGTTCAAACTTTATTCGTAGATGTCTTTCTGTCAGGCCTGACTGGCGGATAGTGAACCTCGATGCCCTTACCTATGCAGGTAACCCTGCAAACCTTGAAGATCTTACGCCCGATATGGCCGGAAGATATCAATTCATGCACGGCGACATAAAAGACACATCTGTCCTTGACAGAATATTTTCCGGGCACAATTTGAAAGGCATTGTCCACTTTGCCGCAGAGTCCCATGTGGACCGTTCCATTGTCGGGCCGGAGGTATTTGTAGAGACAAATGTAACCGGCACCTTTCGCCTTCTTGAAACAAGCAGAAGGCATTGGGAAATGGGGCATGTCTCCGAATCCTTTCGTTTTTTACACGTTTCCACTGATGAAGTATACGGAAGCCTTGGCCCTGATGGATATTTCAGGGAGGAAACCCCCTATGATCCATCAAGCCCTTATTCCGCCTCCAAGGCCGCTTCCGACCACTTTGTAAAGGCCTATTTCCACACTTATGGCCTTCCCGCAATCATTACAAATTGTTCCAACAATTACGGCCCGTACCAGTTCCCCGAAAAACTTATTCCTTTGATCATCTTGAACATCATCGAGGAAAAACCACTGCCAGT
>DIKH01000252.1:8401-24677 GCA_002424495.1 Desulfobacteraceae bacterium UBA5623 | reverse complement strand
TTTTGGCTAACCGGACAGAATTGTTGTTACATATAAAAACAATCTCAATCTGATTTCGAACCCTGAATTCGTTGCCCTATTCAAACTTCTGACTTCTGACTTCTGGATTCTTCACTTTCCATACCTCCTGAATATCCGGTGCAGGAAATGGTGCGTCAGCCTGACAGACCCATCTTCCAGAACCTCTTCCCCCATCTCACGCTGCGTAGTGGAATATATGGGTATAAGCCCCATCCTAAGGGCATAATTGACCATAATATAGCACGCGCCGAAATCACCCTGGATGAGCACGAAATCTTCTTTTTTGCAGTTCATCTTCAGCCATGTCTGAACAGGTTCCAGATATTCTTCAATTGCCGGCGAATCCGGTGGTATATTGCTCCATATCTTTTTATGATCAGGCGGCATGTCCAAAATGCGGTCAACACCAAGCGAGGACATGGCGTCGCTTTTCTGGTCATCGGTAACGGTATGGTTGAATAGGAGAAAAAGGGATGCCACTTTTTTATCCGCTTTAAATGTCAAACATCATAAGTTCATAAAACGGTACAAACGATACCTTTGTTTCCCCAACCGGCAGTTCGCCTTTATAGGTCAGGTTAACCACTAATGCATTATCAGGATGGTACGCGGAAATGAAGCTGTGCAATGATCTTGTTATTTCCGGTTTTGAAAGCCTTTTGTATTTTACCTCTATGGGCGTTAGCCCGCTGCCGCTGTTTATGACAAAGTCCACTTCTGCGCCGTCTTTGGTACGCCAAAAGTTTATCTGTGACGAAGAGTTCTCCATTTTTTCCCGCAGGACATTGAAAATGAAATTTTCAAAGAGATGGCCGATGCGGCTGAGGGAAACATGGCCGAAATCCCCAGTGCCGAAGTTTTTAAGCCCCAGATCCGAAAAGTAAAAAAGAGGTGCTTTGGTTATCTCTTTGCGGACATTTGCGTGGTATGGGGACACCTTTTTTATGATATAGGTCTTTTCAAAGTACCAGAGGTAATTTTGGACGGTAGCCGAGGCAATCCCCAATGTGGATGAGAGTTCAGAAACATTGACCAGGCTTCCGCTTTGAGCGGCAACCAGACGGAACAAATCGGTCAGGGCCCCGGTTTTCTTGATATCCAGCAGGAAACGGATGTCTTTTTCAAGGTAGCTTTGATAGATTTCATTGATCACCCTTATTTTTTCTTCAACCCTGTCCGACAATATCACCTTGGGATAGCCGCCGAAATTCAGGTATTCCTCCAGCAAAAGCGCAGTCTTTCCGCCTTCGATCTGAAAAAAATCATCAAGCCTGTTTTCGTATTGATAATGGGTCCGGAAATTAACGAATTCTTCAAAGCTTATCGTCGCAAGCTCAAACATCCGCTTCCTGCCGGCCAGAGATTCATGGATTTTTTCTTTCAGTTCAAGACTTCCGGAACCTGAAACAATTAACTTATAAGGCAGGTTCATATCATACAGACCTTTCAGAAAAAGACCGGCATTTTCCTTTCTCTGGATTTCGTCAATAAACACAAAGCCTCTGTCCCCGATTTCCAGCCTGATTTTTTTCAGCAGCCCCTCCTGGGACGTAACGTGAACATAGTCGGCCTCGATATCCAGATTCAAAAATACGGTCTTATGGCCTGATACTTTTAATTCGTCTTCTAAAAACCGAAGGAGGGTGGTTTTTCCTGCCTGTCTCACCCCGACAAGAAGGGTTATTTCCCTGTCTTCGATATGGTTTTTTAATTCAGGGAGTTTTTTTCTTTTTATCATATAAGGCGACTGATAATAGATTTAACTTTTATTTTAGTACGATTATTTATAAAGTCAATATTTGATGAACTCGTAAAAGCCGGAAAACACCATCATTCGTCATTCCGGCGAAGACCGGAATCCAGTCATTTCAATAAGTTCTGGATGCCGGATCAAGTCCGGCATGACGGTTGGAAGACTTTTTACGAGTTCATCAATACTGCCAAATTAATACTATTGACAAAAGTGTATTTGTATAATATTCTTATTAGCATCCACCTGAAAAGAGGTTAACATGCCGAAGTACCAAAAAAAAATACAAGTACTATTAACAGAGGAGCAATTCCGGGACCTTGTTGAAATAGCCGCACAGCAGAAAAAGAAGCTGGGCGCCCTTGTTCGGGAGGCGATTGAAGAATGCCACTTAAAACAGGTCAATCAGCGCCGTATCTCCAATGCAGTGGATCAGCTCCTTTCTTTACCTGAATCACCGGCTCCGGAAAATTATCAGGAGTGGGAAACGGAATATCAAAAAAACAAGTATTCCTGCCCATGAAACCCCAGGACTGTCAGTTCATTGATGCCAATGTGATCATGTACTCCGTAGGGAGTCCTCATACCCTTCGGGAACCGTGCAGAGAGGTACTAAAAAAAATAAAAGGCGGACTCACACAGGTTGTTACGAACACCGGAGTGCTCCAAGAAATTTTGTACCGCTTTTTCTCGATCAAAAAGTCATCCCTGGCTGCAACGGCCTATGCCTCCCTGGTGGAGATCTGCGTGGAGATACTTCCCGTGACAATCCACGACATGGATCTTGCACTGGAATTACTGAAAAAATATCCCGACATAACTACACGCGATGCTGTTCATGCAGCCACTATGATCAATCACGAGATCAAGGAAATTCTCTCTGCCGATACCCATTTCGATCTTATACCGGAAATTCGGCGAATCCCCCCCGAACTGTAGATTTTAGGACCATGATATTTCCCCTCCGATGTATGGTATTGAAAGCCCCTGTTTCTCAAGCCCGACCGTCAATCAAGAAACTCAGCCGGTTTCAGCTTTCCTTGCTCTTTCTGAATCCCTTTCCCAAATGCTTCAGAACCGCACGGGCGAATTACAACCTATCATAAAATTTCAACAATACGATAACCGTTACCTACCGGCTCGACTTTTACTTTTCCGGCAGTAGCCCTTTTCTTTTTGCCAAAGAGGCTATTTTTGAGTTGTTCCGGAACGATCTCTTTTCCTTTAACAGTAGCCTTTTTGCCTCCAGATGTAGCAGTTATGATTCCATCGCCAGGAGACCATGCTAAGTGTACGTTTTCCCAAATAACAAAATCCGGAGGTGGTGGAACAGGATCAATTACCTCGACTTCACGGGCGTTACCTCTTGGCGCATTATCACTTAAAGAAAGCTTTTTGATTAAGCCGTTCTGTTTGTCGCGCCATTCCTTTTCAGCCTTATCAAAATCCTGTTCCATTGCAGGAGAAATTTCACATAATTCAGCCCATCCAAATGGCTTACAGTTTGTGACTGTTTGCGGCTTTGATTGTTCGCTGGCAAGCCACAGGGTTGTGGCGTGATCTTTAAAGGAAGAGTTCTTTCCTTTTCCGCCCATAATTTTGATATCGCGATGTCCTTCGATTGTTACGGATTCCGCACCGGAATGCCTGCCTATTCGTATAGGGATATTATCTTTGCAAAAAAAAGCATTGTCTGATGAAATACCGGCGTTTTTCAATTCCCGTTGTTCCCTTTTGTGTTCTCTGGAATAGAATGTACTGGAGCTTTCCAGGAGGCCCTCAAGTTTTATCGGTTTGTTAATCACCCTTGCGGACAAAGGCTCATCCACTACGATATTCCCCATAAATACGTTTCCAGGTAAGATTGTCTCCAGTACCTGAAATGGCCCCTTTGCCTCATTCCCGGATTTCTTTTTGATATTCACGGCGTATACGATTTTGGTTTGAACGGCCCCTACGGGTGTGAAATCAGACACCTTGATCAGCCGGAAGGGGTCTGTTTCGATTTTCGATTTTTCATGATTAAGAAGTTTAGCTTCAAGTTCTTTTGATGCTTGTTTATCCGTTTTATCTCGAAGGTGTACTTTTGTCTTTGCCGCCGAACCGTTTAAATATGCTGTCCGAAGAGATCCCTTGAGAGAAGAGCCAGGAATATAAGGGCGGTCATCGGCTGAAAGAAATGATGTCCGTGAAATGGCAAAATTGTTTAATTCCTGCTGGATCTTTCTTTTTTCATTGGCAGGAATGGAAAGTGTTTTATTATAATGTTCCACGAATCCCAAACAAAGCTGAACAGCTTTCCCCGAAGCCGGCCTTCTTCTTAAAAATTTGTATATTTCAAGAATGGATTCGACTGTTCCCCGTGAGCATATTTCCGAAAATCGCTTTTTATCACTATCATTCATTTGCGAAATAAGGCTTATGGGATCAAAGGCCGTAAGTTCATTTTTGTTTTCGTTAACCACAAATCCCATTGGTTCATAGACTTCGTCGCAACCGATGTGGATAGGGGAAAGGGTTTTCAGAAAACAATTAAAGACTTGTTTCATCTCTTACCTCCAGTTTCAAGGGCAAGTAAGGCGCATATCCCTGAACAACAGTTTCCGGCATAGCTTTGGATACGTGTGTTATGGCCTGTCCGATGTAAGGCTTATTGAACTGGGCTTTATCCTTTGGTATAAAAACAGCCCCTTCATCCGCCATGATTACAGGATTTTTAAATGGATTACCGAAAGTAGCAAGCCTGTCTCCATGTTTCCCGAACCTGACAAATGGAGTAAAAAAAGCTTCGCTAAAAGCATTTTTTTCCGGCACACAAGGGGATAGTGCATAAATGGCGTTTGAATCATCACATGATGGAATCGGCAGTTCATCCCGCTCGCCAAGGTCAAACCGGCCCAGCCCTGTGGACGCATCCTTTCCGAACCCCCAGTTTCCTATCCGCTCAAGTCCGAGCGCAATTCGTTCAATATCCGTCGCAGACTCTTCGATAAGAACAAAAAAGACCAGTTCGGTTTCCGGATAATAATAAAGATTTTTCTTTTCGTATGGGGCAAACATGCCGGTTCCGGTGGTCTGGGTCAGGCGGTTGATCGTGTTGTGGGATTGGGAACAAGAGTTCATGAATTCAGAATGCCCTGTCTTTTTCATTTGCCGCTTGGTTTCCTCGGTCAAAACTGTTTGAGCCTCTTTCAGCAGTTCATGATCACTGAAATAGTTTATGGCCTTGATATCAATATGAAGATCTCCACTGACGAGCATCCATTTTTTCTTTTTAAAATCCTTCCTCTGCCGCATATCTGCCGCTTTGTCTTCTTTAGGCGGAAGCATGAATGAAAAGGGAATCTCCGGGCGTTTGAGCACATAAGTTGCAGTATCCTTTTTCATCTTTGGAAATGCAGAGGAGAAAACAGCAAAGGGCTTTTCCGGATACAAGGCGATCTGGTTTTTTAGACCACCTTCAATCAAGGAAGAATCATAGGCTGCCTGCCAACAAAAATGGCCGAAGAGGGTATCTCCTTTAAGTGCCGTGCCAAACCCTGACGCAGGTTTTAACGTGATGGCGTACAGTTTCAATTTTATACCTCCTTAGACAAGAGGTGTTGCTTTTTCAAAAGCGTCCTGGACTTTTGGATCATCGAATTCAAATTCAATCCTTCCATATCCTCGGCTCCCACTGCCGCCCAGGGCATCCATCTGAAGCAGTTTAAGCCCTTCCATTAGAAAATCTTCAAGATCGCCTTCGTTCTGATTCAACTGTTTCAAGGTAACGGTAAATTCGAATTCAGCGCCGGACGGAACTCTTTCGGAAAACCTGGGATTTTCCGCAGTCCCCTTGATCCGGTTGATAGAGTTTTCTGATTTGACCTCAGTAAAAGACAAGTGATCTTCCCTTGCTTTATCCTTCCATTTGTCATCGAGAGGACAGTCGGCAAATGAAACCCTCGTGGGTCCGAGACTTGGATCAGTTTCAGCGCCGCTTGAACCGAACAACTTTAAAATTTTCACACAAGCTTCTTTCTCTCCGTTTCCATTACAGGCCTTTAATGTCTTAACCGACACAGGTTCCCCATCTGTTTTGGCCATCAAACCGCTTCTCATCTCAAGCAGGGATCTAACCTTCCCTTTTAAAGAAGACCCGGGGATATAAGGTTCCTGGGTATGAGGATGTTTGATAACCGGATTGTCAATGCCACCGATCTTCATTTCCATGTCGCCAGCGCCAATATGAAGCCCACTTTTTAAAATAATTTTACCCTTAATTTCTTTAATCGCTTCGAGTCTCATTATCTTGATCCTCCCTTTTTCTGTTTTTCAATATAGAGTCTGTAAAATCCCATAAGGGCTTCAAAAAAGTTAGCAAATACGGTTAAGTCATCAGGTTTTTTAATTTGATTGACTGAACTCTTTACTAATTTTAGGAATTGATCCGAAACGAGTTTGCGGCCATTTGCATAAGCAGCTTTTGCAACGAGCATGTGAACCAATGGCAGGATATTATTCCATTCCCCCTCTGTTTTTTTTGCATCCCTTGCTTTGGCTTCCATATCAAGGTGTAGAACTTCATCATAAAATTTCCGAAGCTGTGTAATTTTATTTAAATTACCGCTTGCCTCATTTGATAGAGCAATAGCCTTCTCCTCTGCTGTTTTTGAGAAAAGCGTTGGATCTATGATTCTTTGTTCTCTATCTTTCCAAAAAACTATTTCATCCATCCCTTATCCCTCCTGTTAGATTTTGACAGTGCGACGGTTATAAAGAATATTCCAAACCGGTATTTTCAGTTTGGAACCATATTCCGACAGCCACTTGTTCAGGCTCTTTCCCACATGCTCAACCACGTCGGGCCGTTCTTCCGCTTTCAAATCTTTCGCCGCATTTCTTCCTACACTGTACGACAACATGGCCCGCCATTTGGTACATTCCATATCTTCCAGATGAATTACATCCCTATTATTTTTCAGCAGACGCTTTTCAAGCTCTGCCATTTCCATAACCTTATTTAAGCGATAAAGCATGGCTGGATTGATCCATTTTCTATCAATCCAAATTTCAAGTTCGTTCTGAATGGATGTCAATTTCGACATCTCATCCCATTTAACGGTTTCATTAAAAACCATGACCCGATTTCTGCCTTCTTCTTTAGCGGATTCCAAATCTGCCTCTGAGGATTCGGCCATAAAACCAACCGGTGTATTTGGCTTATGGAGCGAGATTCCAGCAGAAAGATGGATGTCAGGATTCTTACATACATATTCTGAGAAAGTGGTTCTTATCTTTTCAGAAAGTTGAATGATACGGTTCCACGGCCCGATCAAAAACAGGTCATCCCCACCGGCAAAGACAGTATAAATATTATTGAACTCCGGTTCGGTCATAAGTAGATAAGGAAGATAAATGCTGAAATAATAATTGAGCTGGCGGCTTAATGTGGCAAGCCGGGAAAGGGTGAACAACTCACCCTTAAGTCCGCAGCCCATCAAAAGGCCAAGATTGTCCACATCCGCTTTCAGCACTCCCAGCGCCTCCACCCCAACATATTTACCATCTTTAAAACAAAGAGCATTGTTAGCGATATCACCGAATGTTTTCGGCGTACCCAATCGGTGATCTTCTGAATCCTCTTTGGTGTAAACCGGCACATAACCATTGATAAAGCGGGCGGTCACATTCCTGTTTATTTCCCCTTCCGCATTATTTGATACATCCCAGTATTTCAACAGGCTGCCACATCTTGCCATTTCCTTAAGAGCGCCGTCCAGAAAAGCGACCTGATATTCACCGAAAACAGGTTCAAGTAATTTATTGTCATTGCCGCCTTTGCTATCAGCCTCTCTGGTGGTAATCGCAAGGAAAGTTTTTTTAACAAGGTTTTCACCTAAGAAAATGTGATCCCGGCAAAGGGCGCAGGAAGACGTTTTTTCTCCCGCGAAATGCGAACCCTCGGATTCGGGACTTGAAGGCCTTTTTCCACAAAATGGGCATAAAGGATATTTGAGATCATTTCTAAAGCTGTCCAGATAATCTGAAATAGTCCCTCCGAAACGATCCAGATCAAGTTTCTGATATTTTTTCTTTTCCATGCGCTTATGAAGATTGTCCCATACATCAATAAACCGGCCTTTTATAAAGTCTCTTGCCGCAGCCTCAACATAGCTTATTCCCATTGCCGTCTCGCCGAAAGAGACTTTTATTAACCACTCGTTGATCTCTTTTTCAGCTTCGAATAGTGCCTGTTTGGTTTCTTTGGTGTTTGGAGCGATGAGGGTAAACTTTCCCGCAGCGTTAAGAATGACCGATACAGATGGAATGCCGATTTTTCTGTACAGCATGTCTGAGGCCAGTTCAGAAAACAGGGATACCGCAAAAGATCTGCCTCGTAACATCTTCGACCTGTTTTTCTGGGCATCACCGCTACTGAAGATAAAATTCTGAATGCCGTAAAAATCACCTGAAATCACAAGAAATTTTTCCCTTTCTTCATCCTTGATATCGGGAATGGCCATGCTGCCAGTCTGTTTGTGAAAAAGATATAAAGCCGAAGCAATAGCCGACGTTGTCTTTAAATGATCATAAAGTGATACGTCCGGTATCACATGGCCTGCTCTGGCGGCAGGAACCGACGAGGCAAAAATCATGGTCAGACTTTCAAAGTGTTCAAACCATAAAGTCTTGTTCTCCTGCCGGTGAAACAGCCCCTTTAGGCCTTCCACAAAACCGTCAAAAAGTAATTGATAATCTTTTGAGGCAATTTCGTTGTCTTTGGGATAGATTTCGTTTTTCAGTTTTGGAAGGATATTTCCCGGCGTTATCTCTTTCAGGGCATAGCAGTAGTTGTAACCTTCCGATGTTTCTACTGGCTTTCCGGTCTCTGCCGAAAGATGTTCAAAAATCGGCAGCAGTCTGTTCTTTTTATAATCTTTCGGGGTAATTGCTTTGTTGTATTTCTCATCAAATTCAACCCTGTCCCACCCGCTGCTTATGCGGTCAGCAACAGAGATTATCCATTGCATGGGTGTATCAGGATTATGATGGCCTGCAGCAAGATTGATAAAACTGTCGCCTTCTCCCCAGCCAGGACTGTTGAATTCTTTTGGCAGATAATCTTTCATATGCTCTATGAAAGCAGCCGTATAAACTGCGTGATGATGTGAATACCGACCATTCCATGAGGGGAGATAAAGGCCGGAATGGTTATCGAAATATTGCTCTGTAATATTCAGTAGCTCTCTGTCGGCAAGCTTTCCGATGTCGTGGAAAAAGCCAGCCATGGCTATTTTTAAAATAGTTTCGTCCATCGTTCCTCCTTATCGCCTTGAGACTAAAATTTACGGGAACATAAATCCCTCCCTGCCGCCCTTTTAAAAGGGAGGAGAACTTCTTCCCCCTTTATAAATGAAAAGGGGGATCGGAGTGTTTTAAATAAACAAACCCGACAAATCCGCTATGACGGCATCACGCTGATCTTTATTTTTTGCCGTTGTAACAATATCAAACTTGGTCGCAGCCTTGCCGTTGCTGTAACCGCCTTCCACCTGTGAAAAACCGCCTTTAGCTGAAGGCCTGAAATAGTTTTTTATGGGCAGATCCTGATTGTAATAATGGGTAAATATACGGACCACATAATTAACTTTGCTGACCCTCTCCAGGTATGGCTTGAGCTCGGCGTGTTTGCCGGTGTTACTGTCCTCGTACTTAATGACCTTTTCCTCGGGCGCAAGTCCAGAATCAGGCGGCAGAAACATTTCTCGCTGTTTCTGAAAGCGGTATTGAAATGTCTCATGGAAGAGCTGACCAGTGGCGGAAAGGCCAACCAGTTTGACGCCGTCTACCTCGATTTCCTCAACAAGGCTTGCAAAACGTACATCCTCTACAGTCGGATTTTTCTCTACCCCATCTCCTGCAAGATCAAAAAACAATGCGGCATTTTCCAGCCAGAAACTGAGGTCAATGGATATTGGCTGCGGCGGCAGTTCGATGACCTCGGAAAATCGTTCAAAGAGGTAGCATACAGGAATTTCCAGGGCCTGACCGATCATGCCTGCAAAGGAAATCTGGGCCTTGTAGCCTCCGGTGGCATTGATCAGGACTGATTCTGATCCGTGACGGCGGACTATCTCCGCGATGGCCTTTACAAGGTTACGCAGTCCTTCTGTGCGGAAACGATGAGGGGATTCATCTGTAAGACCTTCAATTGTAATACATTGCACCTGATCAAAATATGATGAATTCTGCCGCCGTTCATAATAGGCCTTAAGGATATTGCCTATCAAATCCCCATCTTTCGTATCCGAAACCAGGAGATAGAGATACAAGCGGTTTTGGATAAACTTCTTCTTTAATATGCTGGAAATGGAGTTGATCTCAGCGCCCGCAATCCGGTCATTGGGGTCTATCTCCGACAGTGCAAGTGAAATCCCCTTGATATTATTCTGAGCCAGAAGATCCGGGAATAGCGTATCCTTCGCATTAGCCAGATTTCCCTTTAGGCTTGTGCCGACCGTGCAAATCAGAACATTCCTCATAATCATCCTCCAAATTACGTGTCCGCCCGAAATTGCTGTCTCCGGATTTTCTTCTGACCGGAATTGACGCAGCTCCGTCCGATTGATTAAACTACTATAACCGTCAGGATAATCTCTTCAACCACTGCAACGTTGCCGAAGTCTCGAAAATATCAAGCTGTCGCCACTTTTATGCCGTTTTCTTTTTCCGGTATATAGCCTTCCCTTCTTTAACCTCAAACCCTATCCGCTTTCCTGGCTTTTCAGGTGGAGTCATGAGCTGCCGGATCGCCTCGAATATGATTTGAATCTGTTCGTCATGATCCTGGATGCGGCTTTCCAGATCCTTCAGTTTGGCGGCCAACTCCCTATGCGCCTCCAGCATTTTACGAACTCTGACAAAGGCGCGCATGATTTCAATATTAACCTCTATCGCCCTTTCGCTATTTAAAACAGTGGAGAGCATGGCTACGCCTTGCTCTGTGAAAACGTGGACTTTCTTCGAATACTTGATCTTAGAGGATGTCACAATTTGTGATATCCTCATAATCTCATCTCTGCTTAGCTCAAACATGAAATCGTCCGGAAACCGTTTTATATTTCTTCTGACGGCCTGTTTTAAGACCCTTGTCTCAACTCCATACAATTCAGCCAACTCCCTGTCCAGTATAACCTTATGGCCACGGATTACGTATATCAGCCTCTCGATTCGATGAACGCTGACGCTTGGTTCGCTTGAATTATTCATCCTTAATCTCCTGCTCTACAGCCTTGTCCGGTAAAAGCCATAGATCTATCCCGCTCGCCGCCCCATTGGGAACTTGAGGTCACAGATTGTGACCTCAAATCATTATCTCAAGATCCTTATGCGCTGAAGGTGGCCGCAATTTGCGACCACCTCATTTTTCTCTTCAGCAGTGAGTTGAGATATGAAGTGAAAAAGTCCACGGCGGGGCACGTCTCCAGCCATTTCAAAAAATCACTTCAATAAGGTCCCTTTTCATCCTGATACCATAACAAGTATTAGGCTTTTTTCCCTCGGAAGCGATTTCAAGTTCCTTCAGTGCATAAGGACCGAACCGGTTCAGAAGATTGTTCTTGATTTTGCTATTGTACATGTTGAAATTCGGTGCGTCCAAATTGGTTATGCCTGAATCGCTCATCTCGTTTGCCGGCCGACCCTTGGATATCTTTCGGTACAACTCCGAAATCTGCTCTTGTCCTTCAAAAATAGACACAATGTCCATGAAACAGTCCGTGCAATTTCCGCAGCTACGGGCTTCTTTTGGGCACCCTTTTTTCTGTATGGCAAAAAATGCATATAGGGAAAGATGGGCAGGCATCATATCCAGCTCTAATTTCTTGTAGATGATTTTCCTGGATCTCAGGTTAATGGTCAGCAAGGATGTGTCTTCCCTGATCAGGGAAAGCATCAGGGTGCCGGGGTCTTTCGGCTCATTCAGAAAATCCGGCGACAGGTGATCCCGAATCGAGACAAACGGAATAGGGATCAGATCCACCTGAGCGTATTTGGACTCTTTAAAAAACGGTTGACCCTGTTTGTCTTTCAGCTCGATCTGCCGTGATTCTCTGGGCGGATAGTAGAAATCACTATTGCTTTCAAATTCCGGAGATACCAGCACGTGATAAATCCGGTCTTGGGGCCTTCCGTACATCTGGGCCGCGAGGGTCAGGCATGAACTCATGGTCTTTCTGCCCCCTGCTACTGAGAAAAACACGGTTGTTTCAGGATCACTGGTGAACCGAAAGGCAAGCTCCAGGCACTTTCTCAACAGATGTTCATTATCCGATTCACATGCTATGTCGGGAAGTTCAATACCGTGCTCGTCGCTGATTACGTGTATATTGGTGTGTGAAAAATCCATACATGCCGAATCAATTCCGTATGCTGAAAGATAACGGAAGTAGTGGCCGCCTTTCCCTCCAAGCAGGCCTGAATATATCATGTCCTTGCCATGCCTTGTAGTGATCACGTGAATCGCGTCCACCTGTCTGGCGCTCTGATGGAGGGCGTATAGTGTCTCTGTTATCACCTGCGGGCTCAGTCCTGTTACGGCCAGTAGGATATTTTTCATCAGGCCTTCTCCACTTCAAACTTTCCTAATCCGAATGCAGTCTGCTTGCCGAGATGCACTTTTTCACAGAACTCGATAAGAGGAAGATATTCGCCCAAATTTCCTTCATACGTGACCGCCCCCACCATTCCGCCCATGAGCATGGATTCATCCTGCCTGAAAGAATACCGTTTCCAGTCGTACCAACTGAGATTGTCATCCACGACCTGCACATCCATGGCCCTTTTTACCAGGCCCCTGTAATCCATGTCAGGCTCGCCGTTCCCATAACTCTCAAAAAGTGAAGAAACTCTTCGAAGCATGGCCCTTACCAGAACGTGAAATGGAAGATCGGCCTTGAGCCGATTGTTAAATTTTAGGCGCATGGGCGTAATCATGCGCACCGTTAGGGTTGAAACGTCTTCGGGTGAGTGTTCAGGCTCCTTAAGGAAAATCGAATCAAATGCCTCACCAATCGTCAGCTTCTGATCCATACTGGCATAAATGGGTTCTGTTCCGGTTTTTACCTCTTCAAGCGTAAAACGGCCCCTTTTTCCGTTGATCCTTTTCCCGATCCCGGTCTGCCCTATCTGTTCAAAGGCATAGATAAAATAAGGGAGATTTCGATTTGCATCCCCGAAAAGCAGCAAATGGAAATTAAAGGGAGCCCCTTTTGAAAGGCATGTCTCTGTTCCGAGCGGCGGCTCAATGACAAAAGGGTGAGGTTGAGCGGCGATTCTGGAACCCTCAGCAGTCTCAGTGGATATGGGTGTTTCGAATACCAGCGCGTACACACACCGTTGTTTCAGCAGACACTGGCTGCATTCCTGTGTCTTAAGGGCACATACCACCTTTTTGAGCGCACGACCAAAGACCCCTCTGAAAGTGGAACCTTTGAACTGCGGCAGTTGAGCGTCATCTATTACACGGCAAAGAAACTCATATTTTCCGAAAAGCATTATTACCCTCCCTGTCTTGTGGTCCAAAAAGCGGCCAGGTCATTCTCACGTTCTTGGAGGGAGTATATATAGAGCATGTGGGTTTATTGAAACACTGCAACGTTGCAGCAAAACAAATCTTTCAACTGGCAGATGATAGAGCGGTTTTTCCTTGGAGGCAAAAAAGTGGCGCGCGTCCGCTCGGGTTATTCCAGCCTCTGTCTTCACAACAGGGCATCCTGCAAAGGATTGAAAGCGACATAGTAGTTCTTCTTACCAATAACCCTGAACCCGAAACACATGACGCTGAACGAACGTTCGCTTCATTCGTGCAGCAGCTCTTTTTATCACTTCGGCAAGCCAATGTAAAGTTCTTCCTTGACATTTTCGTCTCGTAAAAGGCAAAAGAAGCGATCATGCATACCTGTGCAAACAATAAATGAATAAATTTAAACAAATATCGTTTCTGCCGGATTTCTTGATTGCAGGCGCAGCGAAATCCGGGACCACAGCACTGTATTATTATATGAAAGACCACCCGGAGGTCTTTTTGAGTTCCGTCAAAGAGCCATGTTTTTTTTCTGGCCAGATATTGAATTTCCCTCGGCATACCCAGGAACAAAACCATTAACCGCATGTTCTTGATGAAAAATCCTCTGCAAAGGACAATCAGGACAATCGGTAGCAAACTCTTGACAGAAAACCGGTGGGTAAGGTTCAGGGAGGGGATGCGGTTCAGACTGATGGTGAAACCCGAAATGGAGCCTGAGACAAGATCCTATCTCCAGGGTGCATTTCGAGCGGATATACTCCGGCTCCAACGTCTGATTTCCAGGGATCTATCCTCATGGCTTTGACCGTTCGACATAAAAAAGATATCGTCTGACTAATTTTAATATCATGCATGTTCTCGGTTTGAAAAAGGACTATGGCAAGAACATCATCGAATAAGGTTAATGAACTTCGGGAGCTTATCAATGGCGCAGGCATCCATATAGGCCCGGGGGTCTATGATTGCCTGGGGGCTAAGATTGCTGAAAAGCTGGGTTTTAAACTGGTGTTTACAAGCGGGTTCGGCATCTCCGGGTCCACCCTTGGCAGACCTGACTACGGGTTTTTAACCGCTACCGAGATGCTTTACACGGTTGGCCGGATTGTCCGGTCAATATCCATTCCGCTGATAGCAGACGCGGACACCGGGTATGGAAACCCCCTTAATGTAATGAGGACGGTAAGCGATTTTGTGGATATAGGTGTTGCAGGCATTATTCTCGAAGACCAGCAGTGGCCAAAAAAATGCGGCCACCTGGACGGAAAGCGCCTGATCAGCAAGTCGGAACATGTCGAGAAGATCAGGGCTGCAATCGAGGCCCGTGCTGACAGCGGACTTGTGATCATCGCCCGCACAGATGCCCTGGCCCCAATGGGCCTTGATCATGCCATTGAACGGGGCAGAGCCTATTTTGAGGCAGGGGCGGATGTCATATTCATTGAAGCGCCCCAGACCATCGATCAGTTGAAAAATATATCAGACGCCTTTCCTGATGCCCCGCTTTTCGCCAATATGGTTGAGGGCGGAGAGACCCCGTTTTTGTCTGCGCCGACTTTGGAAGCCCTTGGATTCACGCTGGTAGCATATCCCTTGTCCGGGCTGTTTGCCGCCACGGCAGCAATGACCAGGTGTCTGACACATCTCAGGGATCACGGCACCACAGAAGGTGTTGCCGTTGACATGCTGGATTTTAAAGGATATGAAGGGTTGATTGATCTTGAGGAGTTTAAAAAGATCGAAATGAGATATGTTGAGAAGTCAACCACCATCGGCTGAAGCCGATGGCTTGAGGGTTCAAGGATTCAAGGAGCCAAGGGGTCTAGGGAACAACTGGAAACATATCATAATCCCTCGAACCCTTGAATCCTAGACCCCTTGAACCCTTTGGGGAGAAAAAATTCATACTGAAGTCTTCGCCTAAAGGCGAGGGTTTTTCTCCCATTCCCCGATGGAGACAATAATCATGAATATTGGATCTCACACATTTGATGAATTTGTATCCATTGTAAAATCCTTTCACGGTCATGCAGCCCCGGGGGTCCTCATCGGGGGAATCATGGTTGATATGGCGCTTAAAAATCTGCCCGAGGGAAAATTCTTTGATGCGGTCTGTGAGACGACAAAGTGCCTTCCTGACGCTATTCAGCTTTTAACACCAAACACCATTGGTAATGGCTGGCTCAAGATACTTAATTTTGGCCGTTACGCCCTCAGTCTTTATGAAAAACATAATGGTGCTGGTGTCAGGGTTTTTCTTGACCCGAAAAAACTCGAGGACTGGCCTGAAATCAAGGCATGGTTTTTCAAACTAAAACCCAAAATAGAGCAGGATTCTCAGTTGCTCCAAGACCAGATCAGGGAGGCCGGAACAAGACCCTTCACCATTCAGGGGATTCAGCTTAAGCCGGAGTTCATAACAAAAAAAAGCCGAGGCAGCATTGTTGTCTGTCCAATGTGCCTAGAAGCCTACCCCATTAATGATGGAGCAATCTGCAGGGCTTGTCAGGGTGAGGATCCTTATGTCGAGCACGAAGTTTATTGATAACAGCTCAATTTAAATTTAAGAATCTGAATCGTTTGATGTGCCTGCAACAGGTGCTTCATTTAAATCAATGGGCAGCAGCCGCTCATCAATCTCTTCTTCATACACCTCTGACAAATCTTCAACCACTGTTTGTTCTTCCCGGTCATCATCGTTTTCCAGATCTCTAAAATCCGCATCCCTGGCCGGGACATAGGCCTTCGTCTGATTTTTCTTGGTCACAAGCCCCTTACAAAAAGCACAAGACTCAACATATATTCCATGCTTACACTTTTTCAAACGTTCGACCATTGCAGTCTCCTTTGGTGCGAGAGAGGGGAGTCGAACCCCTACGGACAATGCCACTGGATCCTAAGTCCAGCGCGTCTGCCAGTTCCGCCACTCTCGCAATATG
>DIKH01000252.1:7627-8302 GCA_002424495.1 Desulfobacteraceae bacterium UBA5623 | reverse complement strand
TCCGACGATTATATGGTCCACCACCTGTATCATCAATAGCCTTGCAGCCCAGATCAAGTCCCTTGTAAGCTGCCTGTCCTCATTAGATGGCGTTGGATCACCGGATGGATGGTTATGGACAAACACAAGGCCGGCAGCCTTGTGCTCCAAAGCCAGGGTCATAATCTCACGCGGATATACAGCGCTTCCAGTCAGTGTCCCGGCAAAAACATCCTCATCAGTTATCAGTTCGTTTTTTCGATTCAAAAACAGGACCTTGAACACCTCTCTTTTCAGGTCTCTCATTGAATGAAACAGATAGTCAAAGACCGCCTGTGAAGAGGTAAAAAAGGCCCTCCCCTCCGCACGATCCCTGAGATACCTGCCTGCCACCTGATGGACAAATTTCAGGTACAGGGCGTTTTTTGGGCCTATGCCATTTATTTCAACGAGTTTTTCAACAGGCGATGACAAAACCGCAGACAGGCTTCCGAACCGTCTCAGCGCCTCCCTGGCAGAGGGCTTGACATCCGCCCTGGGTGTCCCCAGTGTGAGGAGAAATTCTATTACCTCTTCATCTGAAAACCGGTCAAACCCTCCTTCAAAAAACCTCTGCCTGAGCCTTTCACGATGCCCCCTGCCCTTTTCCTGCCAGTCTTCTTTGTCCATATGACAATTCCAGTGGATACATGTGTG
>DIKH01000252.1:0-7549 GCA_002424495.1 Desulfobacteraceae bacterium UBA5623 | reverse complement strand
TTTTTGGGGGATTGCCGAAAAAGCGAAACGGTCGGAGCCTCAAATTCAATTTCTGAAAAGATATGGCATTAGTCCTTGTATGTCAATATCATGATTGTACAAACCTGAATGACCTACTGCTGATACCGTAATTGTAACTACTGGAATTTACAAGAGCACTGCCCAAGACAAAAATTTTGTGTAGAATCAACGACAGCGTCCTGTTACAATAACTCCAAACAATTGCAATGTCCAAATAACGACTTGAAGGAAAAGGCGGATAACTGACGTCCGTGACTATGCTTAACGTAACCATGTCCTTGATATTAGCGGTAATATTCCAGGCCCTGTGGCCAGGCGAGGTTTTTGCATGGGGCCCTGGCGTTCACACGGTGATTGCACTGAATGTCCTTGATGATATGCGCCTGATCCTGCCATCTATTGCAGAAATTATCACTACATTTCCTGTTGAGTATCTTTATGGATGCCTGGCTGCTGATTTTTTTGTAGGAAAAAGCAGATTGAAAAAGGCTGGCCGGGCACACAACTGGCAGGGTGGGTTCAGATTGCTCCAACAGGCGGACGATATTCAGGAAAAGGCCTATGCCTATGGATTTCTTTCCCACCTGGCCGCTGATGTCGTGGCCCACAACATATTTGTCCCAACCATTATCAGTGAATACCGCACCGGAAGAAAAAGGAGTCATCTCTACTGGGAGATCAGGGCTGATTATCTGGTCGGCCCGGAATACACCAAGATCGCCAGGGGAGTGCTGGCAATGGATCACAGCATATGCGACAACCTGTTAAGGTCAATAACAGGAAGGAAAAAAAAGGCCCTTGGCGCCAGAAAAATGATCTACACCCAGTCTGTCAAATTCTCTGATCGCGCTTACACAACCCATCATGTATTTTTTCCATTTAAGAGAATTGACCGCCAGGGATTCAATGAATACGCAGCTTTCATGATTGATCTTTCCTTACGTGTGGCAAAGGGTTTTTTAAGATATCCTGAGACATCTTCCTGTCTGTCTCATGATCCGCTCGGGCTCAAAAATCTGTCTCTGGCCAAAAAGATCAGATCCTTGACAAGATTGTTTCGGACCAGACGGCCTTATAAATTATTTAACAGGGACCAGCGACTTTTCGATCTATGAATACCATCAGGATACTCCCGGAAAATGTGGCGTCTCAGATCGCAGCTGGCGAAGTGATTGACAGACCTGCCTCGGTTGTCAGGGAATTGCTGGACAACAGTATTGACGCAAGGGCGGACAGGATCGCGGTCAGAATTGAAGGTGGGGGGAAGAGTCTTATCAGGGTAGGCGATAATGGCGAGGGCATGACCAGGGATGACTTGCTCCTCTGTATTGAAAGGCACGCCACAAGCAAAATAAGGACGGCATCCGACATTTACATGGTCAACTCCCTGGGCTTCAGGGGAGAGGCCATTCCCAGCATTGGCTCGGTATCACGGCTTGAGATCACATCAAGGCCGAAAGACCAGGTTGGGGGGCACAGGCTCAAAATGTCGGGAGGAAAATTGACCGCGATTGAAGAGACTGGCGCGCCTCCCGGCACAATCATTGACGTGAGGGATCTTTTTTTTAATATTCCTGTAAGGCGAAACTTCATGCGGTCTGCCCACACTGAAATGGACTACATTGTTGACACCTTGTCGCGTTCAGCCCTGCCCTTTTTTGGTATCAGCTTCAAGTTGGAAGATTCGGCCAAGGTGATCTTGAATTTCCCCGCCGCAGATCACCCTCTTCCCCGGCTTTTCTCTCTTATGGGACGAAAGGTGGCCGATGCCATGATAGAATCAAATGAAACAACTGATGATCTGACCGTCAATCTATATCTGGCCCCGCCAGAACTAAACAGGACAAGGGCGGATCGCCTATGTGTCTATGTCAACAGGAGAAACATCCGCGACTCTCTGATAACCAAGGCCATTTTCGGGGGATATGGGCAGAGGCTGATGAAGGGCAGATACCCCCAGGCCGTTGTTTTTATCGAAATTGACCCATCAAAGGTGGATGTGAACATTCACCCGGCCAAACAGGAGGTCCGGTTTCACAATAGTAATGTGGTCTTTGAAACTATTGCCTCAGCCATTGAAAGGGCGCTGTCTAAATCGTTTCATCCCTTTTCGGGTCCCAATCTTTACGAGGAGAAAGCCAAGCCATATTATAAACCGCAAACGGATTACACCTTTGTGGCGGAGCCGGAAAGGGCATATGAGACCAAACCCATTGGTATGCCATCACCTTCAAAGGTGGCGCCTCCACCACTTACGGCCAAGGTCGAAAAGCCTGCCCCTTCAATGCTCAAAGAACTCCCCTATGTTATAGGTCAATTGGGTCGCACCTATATCCTGTGCCAGGGGAAAAACGGCCTCATAATTGTGGACCAGCATGCAGCCCATGAAAGGATTGTTTATGAAAATCTGAAAAAGGGCCTTAATGAATCCCAGATAGAGGTGCAGGCCCTTTTATTGCCCCATGAGCTTGAGCTGTCTGCAAAGGAGACCAGGATAGCCATTGAAAAGGGGGAACTGTTGTCCGAAATGGGTATTGAACTTGACCATTTTGGGGGGAACACATTCCTGCTCAGGGCTCATCCGGCCATATTGAGCGAGGTTGAATGGGACTCTTTTTTCTCAGAACTTCTTGCAGGCATTGATGAGGGCAAGCCTAATGAGGAGACGCTTCTTGAGAATATACTTTCAGTCATGGCATGTCACGGGGCAGTCAGGGCGGGTGATAGCATGAGCCGCGAAGAAATGACCATCCTGCTGGGTCAACTGGAAGAAACAGACCTGCCGACAAATTGCCCTCACGGTCGGCCCGTATCCAGGCTTATTACATACCATGAGATTGAAAAAATGTTTAAGAGGATTGTTTGACTGATAAACCAAAATGCATCATCATTGCAGGGCCCACTGCCAGCGGCAAGACGTGGCTGAGCGTGAAACTGGCCCTGGCCCTGGACGGTGAGGTCATAAACGCCGATTCCATGCAGGTTTACCGGGCTATGGATATCGGCACGGCCAAACCGACCATTGAAGAACAAAGGGGGGTCCCGCATCTGCTCATGGATGTTGTTGATCCTGACGAAGAATTTAATGCCGCGATCTACCGTTCTTTGGCCCTTCCCCTTGTAACGGATATAGTATCCAGAAAAAAGGCTTGCCTGATTACAGGTGGCACCGGCCTGTATATAAAGAGCCTTACGAAGGGACTTTTTAACTGTCCGGCGGCTGACCCGGAATTCAGGGAATCCATGTATCGTCTATGCGAGGCCACGGGGTCAGAGTCTCTGCATCAACAACTAAGACTGATTGACCCTGAATCCGCCGAACGGATTCACCCCAATGACAGATTCAGGATAATAAGGGCTCTGGAAATCAATCATCTGACCAGCGGCACACGCTCAAAACTGATAAGGGAACACGGGTTTTCCGACATCCGGTTAAACCCTCTTAAGATCTGCCTGGAGGTGGAAAGAGACATCCTTTACAAACGCATCAATGAACGGAGCATTTCCATGGTTGACTCTGGACTGGCCGATGAGACGGAACGTCTTTTGTCAAAAGGATTTTCTCCTGATTTAAAATCGATGCAATCCATTGGATACAGGCATATGATCAGGTTTTTACTTGGCGCGTGGGGCATTGAAGAGACAATATACAACATCCAGAGGGATACGCGCAGATACGCCAAGAGACAACTTACATGGTTTAAGGCAGACCATGAATATATCTGGCTGAGGCCGGATAATTTTAACGTGATCCTTGAAAGGGTCAAAGAATTTTTAATGGAGCAATAGCGCCCTTATGACAATCCCCAATTTGATCACTATCCTGAGAATCATCCTTACGCCCATCTTCATTATTTACCTGATAAGCGATAACTTTTTGTCCGCCCTGATTCTGTTTATTATAGCAGGATTGAGCGACGCCGCAGATGGATTTATTGCCAGGGTGTTTAATCAGAAAAGCAAGCTTGGGGCATTCATGGACCCTCTTGCAGACAAGATCCTCCTGGTCTCCGCCTTTGTGATACTTTCCGCAAAAGGGCTCATATGGTCCTGGTTGGCTGTAATAGTCATAAGCCGTGACATCCTTATCATGCTTGGGGTGCTTATACTGTTCCTGAATAACCAGGATTTTGCGGCCAGGCCCTCTTTCTGGAGTAAAATGACGACCTGTCTGCAGCTGATAACTGTTTTTGTCGTATTGACCAAGGATTATCTGCCCTCACTTTACCTGTATAGCCCGTGGCTATTATGGACCACAGGAGTAATGACAATTGTATCAGGCTTACATTACACACGGCACTGGTTCAGGATTTTGGGTGAAGGTCCGCTTCAGGATTGATGAGAATTGATAAAAAGGAGAAATTATGAACTTTATTGAATTGGCCGAGAAATTGGAACTCGACATTGACGAATATCTAGATCTGATCTTTATATTTATTGAAAAGGGAAAGTCAGACATAGAAGAGATAATGTCGGCCCTTGAGGAAAAGGACTTGGACAAGATGGCAAAGGCAGCCCATTCCCTGAGAGGGGCTGCAATTAATCTTGGACTAGATGATATTCATGAAGCAGCAAGGTATATTGAAAATATGACCTCGGAGAAAGATCTGGAAGGGGTTCCAGAATCCTTACAGGCGCTGATAAGGGGGATGCAACAGATCATAGCGCTTGCAGAAAAATGAGGCGCCGGAAAAAACAATACCCATGATTGCGCGTTTTGAATCAATAATCCGCCGGCTTTTCAAATCAAACGAAGAGGCAGACGCCTTTTCTATCTTTGATCCTCAATGCCATCTAACTGAGTGCAATCAAGATGCTGCATGCATTACAAAGGCCTTAAATGCAGCCTTCCTGATCAGCCTTGCGGGCGCAGGACACAATGCCTTTTATCGCGCAACACGCCTGCTTGAACGGATGACTGATTCGGCCCAATTTAAAGACCTTGCAAATTTTTATCTCTCAGCAAAAAGAATAATCCACAGGGAAATAGAGGCCGCAGCCCAAAAACACCCCTCATTCAAGAACAGGTTCTTTACCCTTTCAGAACGGCTGGCCGACTTAAAAAACATAGAAGACAGCCAAGAGGCTTCTGAAATGATATGGTCTGTGTTCTTTCCCGAAGGCGCGGGCATACTCAAGGGACGTGAAGAAAGGATAAGGGACCTCCGAGCAAAGAGGACCGTCACCATCCGGTCACATAACCTCTTTCCCTTAAATGACCCCGGCAGACAGATACTGTTTACGTCCAATGTGTTGCTTACTGTGCCGGATAAAGAACTCACACAGGGCAAACTTTCCATTGGCAGTGAGCTTGCTCAAAGGGTCCATGAGGTTTGCAGTGAACAACAGCTTTTCTGGTATGACCATCCCATACAGATTGGTGCGGCCCCTGACAGGAACGAGGCCCTTTATGGGCTTAAAGGATTGGACGAGGCTGTTGAGTATGAACGATCCCTGGGCAACATGTCTGTGGACGCCATCACGTGCACTCTGTCGGTCTCAGTCACACACGAAGGGTTGAGAGATATTGCGGGCAGATGGCTTGAACAGGAAATATTGCGCCGTGGAGGCCTTAAAAATATCCGTGTATACCTCTTTACTGAAACTGATGCCAAATCCATTATAAAGGAAGTTCTTGCTCCTGCCGCCCGGCATTACCTCGGCAGCAATGATGCAGAAGAACTCCTTAGCGTGTTCGGCGTTGATGGTGAATACGGACGCCACTACAGTTTTTTAAAGGCGATCTCCGCATTCTGGAATGTCCTGGTGGATAAGGAGATAAAGTCCACATTCAAGATTGACCTGGATCAGGTCTTTCCCCAGGAAGATCTTGTGGCCCAAACAGGGTTGTCTGCCTTTGAACATCTGAAAACTTCCTTATGGGGGGCCCACGGCATTGATTCAGAAGGGAGCCCGGTTGAACTTGGAATGATAGCCGGCGCCCTGGTCAATCAGAGCGATATTATGAAATCAGTGTTTACTCCTGATGTGGTTTTTCCCGACCGGACCTCTTCAATGGAAGGCAGGATATTCTTCAGCGCTTTAACCCAGGCCCTTTCCACCGAGGCCGAAATGATGACCCGGTACAATACTGACATGCTTGACGGCAAAAAAACATGCATAAAGCGGATCCACGTGACAGGGGGAACAAACGGAATATTGGTTGAGGCCTTGCGCCGGCACAGGCCTTTCACCCCTTCTTTTATAGGCCGTGCAGAAGACCAGGCATATATCCTTTCAGTACTTTCCGGCGCTGAAAGATCACTTGCATATGTCCATAAAGACGGCCTGATCATGAGGCATGACAATGAAAATTTCTCTCAAAAAGCAATTTCATCCTCAGCCTCGGGAAAACTTGTTGGCGACTATATCCGGACATTATTTTTTTCCGAATACGCCAGGGTGCTTGACCGAGACATTGAAAGAATAAAACATCAGGTTGACCCTTTCACAGGCTGCTTCATATCACTGGTCCCCGCAACCGTTGTACTCCTGCGTTTCTGCCTCAGGGCTGCATCTTTATTTGAAATGGGTGAGGATAAACAAGGCATTGAATTTATTACAATGGGCTCAAACCGCATACAAAAGTCCCTTGATTTTGTGGAAGGAGATAACAGCCCGTTGAAACAATGCTATGAAAGAGAACGAATTGGTTATGACCTTTATTTTGATGTTTTGACCGAGATCGAAAAAGGATTGAAGGACAATGATGGATTTGCATTCGGGCTAAAGAAAAGGGCGGAAATGATCATCCGCAGATGTCTCATAACATAGCGCTAACAAACCAGTTCATCTCCCTCCCTGGCGGCTTCAATAACAATATCTCTATCAATGCCTCCTCTGAGATCCCGACAACTGGCAACTATTTCTGACACGGCAGAGTCATTTCTGGAAGGATCATGATGGAACAGCACCAGCCTTTTTGCATGGGCCCTTGCTGCAAGGTTAAACGCGGTTATATAGTCCGAATGGCCCCACCCGCGGCGTTCGACGATTTCCTCCGGCAGATATTGCGCGTCATGCACCAGGATGTCTGCGTCTTTGCAGAAAGTGATATAGTCGTTTGCATCCTTTTCACCACATGAACCTTGAGCAAGTTCATTGTCGGTGATGAAAACAAAGGTCTTGTTCCCCTTGCGAAAACGAAATCCCACACCGCCCTGCGGGTGTTGAAGGGGGATGGTGTCCACTGTCACTTCGTCAATCTGAAAAGGCCCGTGCTTAAGCTTATCAAGATATACAATTTCGGCCTTCAGATCATTAAACCTGACAGGAAAAAAACCATCATGGATCTTGTTTTCAAATGGAATGGTAAGCCCCTTCATGCAGGAGGGAGAACCGTCAACGGCTATTTTTGTCCCATGACTGTGGATCGGAGCAAAAAAAGGAAAGCCATTGACGTGATCCCAGTGGATATGGGTGACAAGAAGGTGGATGTTAACAGATTCCCCTTGCGCCAGCAGGCGCTCACCCAATGGCCGGATGCCTGTCCCGGAGTCAATGATAATCTTTACGCCGCTTTCAAGGC
>DIKH01000332.1 GCA_002424495.1 Desulfobacteraceae bacterium UBA5623 | reverse complement strand
TAGAACAGACGCATCCCAAGCGCATACGGATTTAAACCCACCCGCGGCATCGCAGTAACCCCGGAATTGACCCGGGCGAATTCCACCTCGTGACCGTTTATTCGGTCGTCATTAAGAAACAACATCTCATGCCAGTAACTGGCCCACCCTTCGTTCATGATTTTTGTCCGGATCTGGGGCTGGAAAAAAAGGGATGTCTTACGGACCACCTGGAGGACCGATTGCATCCATTTGTTTGCTTCTCTGTTGATATAATCAGAATGCTCTATCAGAAACTGTATAATATCCAACCTGTTATCGCTCTTGTCCTCAGCGCTCTTCTTGTAAAGGGCCTCAAATTCAGGATGCTTTCTTGCGGCTTCCAGAAAAAAAGACTGTTCGCCCATTTTTCCGTGTGTCTTATTGGACTCGTTATATCTTTCCACCTCCTTGATGTATTCATTGATGGTCACTTTTCTAACCGACTGCAGGAAAACATCAAAGTAAAAGTCAAGCCTCGCGGATAGCATTGAAGACGGGCGGGTCAATTGTGAGAGCGTGTCATAATAACCCACCAGATTGTCAATGCCGCGGCCGAATTCAATAATATAGTCCACCCACCTGCCTTTTTCAGACCTCAGGGCCGCTATCAGCCTCTTGTCTGAAAGGGCCTGGCCCGTAAAATCATCGTCCCATGTATTGCGGAAATAGAGGTTATTCTGGAAAAAATCAACGTGTGCGATAACATGGTAGAAGATCATCACATTCAACCAGTCAGGATTATTGTCATTGTAAAATGAAATCGCGGGCCTGGTGTTGATTACTGTTTCATAGGGGTTTCCGGGATAAAGCTCGTACTTGCCCTTTTCCTTGAGGACCTCTACATCGTGGACCCAGTAATCATAAAGTGTGGGGATCATCATCTTTGGGGACAGCTCCAGGAGGTCCCTGTTGGTCACAATATATTCCAGCGTTTCGTCTTCAAAGACCAGCCCGGCCTTCCTGGCCCGCTCCTTGCAGCCCTCCATGATCTCTTTTGTATGCTGGTTTACAAGTTCCATAATTTTAAAAAAAAGGCTGTTGTTGTCAGCAATTAGTCCCGCCATGGCGGGATTAGCTTATCAGCTTTTTTATCCCCTCGATAAGCCTGGGTTCATCGGCATTATCCTGTATTACATCCATACGCAAAAGGTCTGGCTTTTCATTGAGGAGCCCCGAACTGCGCAGGTATTTTTCCACTTCGGTCTTATTGCCGGATCCGGTTGAATTCTGAGCGATTGTTACCCCGACCCTGTTGGCATAGGAGAGCATTTTTTTCAACTCCGGTATTGTATCCTTACCCTCTGTATCCCAGTCATCACCGTCTGTGCCGTGAAAAATATAGATATTGTAATCCTTGGCGATGTTTTCCTTGTCTACAATTTCGTTAACCAGTCTGTATGACGAGGCCACCCTTGTGCCGCCGGCGACCTTGGAGTTGTAATATACGTAGAAGTCAGGAACCTCCTTTGCATCTGTGTCGTGCAGTATGAAACGGGTCTCCACCTGTCTGGCGTATTGATACAGTATCCAACTGTAGATAAGAACGTGTTGCGACACCACCAGCTCCGTAGGCTTTCCGGCCATGGAACCTGAGTAATCACGCAAGAAAAACACCATGGCCTGAGACTCATAGTCCATCTCGCGGGAGAGTATTCTGTAGATCCTGTCGCTGGGAGAGATAAGAAAGCGTGTAGTGTCAATGGGCTCTCCTTCAGGGACATTTCCCAAAGCGATGTTTGTCTCTACAAGTTTTCTTAATGTGGCCTTTTTGTCCAGAAGCTGCCCAAAGCCCTGGTGTCTGTCAGTCAGATCATATGTGTAACGGGTAAGCGATCTCTTTTTGCCTTTGTCTTTGAGGTTGGGAAGTTCAAATTGTTCGGTAAGTATCCTGCCCAGGTCATAGGCGCTCGACTCCATCTCATGAGGTTCACCTTCTCCGCCGCCCGGGCCTGCACCTGATGCATCCTGCTCTCGAACAGGTTGCTCAGCAATTACATCGCCTTCCTCACCCTCGCCGGAGCCGCCGGATGAGCCTTCTTCCTTTGGCGGCCTGATAATATCATGAACAAATTTTTCCTCGACCGTAGTCGGGACGACAACGATCTTTTCCTTTCCGCCCTTGCCGGGCTTGATCAGCCTGCCCACACGTATCTTTCGAGGGAATCCATCCTCCTCCCTTTTCTTGTCTCTTTCAAGGAGTTCATCAACAGAGCTTAGGCAGGATATGTATGATGACTTGACCGGCCCCATGTTCTGAAACTGGGACAGATCATCATATTCATACAGACCCTTGGCCGGGTCTGAAAACACTCGGGCCAAAGATATCTCAACACCGGCAGGATCATTGGGGATATCATGATCGCCCTGATAGTTAAGCTCGGAGAGAATCTTCTCCTCCCGCTCAGCAGTCAGTCCGGCGTTCTTTATTTTGCGGAAGTAATCCTGGAGTCTGGTATCCATGTCCCCCGCCTTTTGTTTATGCAAACTAAAATAAGCTGTTAGCTTTTAGCGGTTGGCTCAATGAGTAAAGGGCGTTATTACAGTTTTTGTTCTCACCTTCGCTGAACGTTACTTTTCGTCCTCCTGTGTGCAAAAGTATTCGATGGTCTTTTGTGCACACGTCCTGCAGTAGTTGAGTTTGTTCAGCATGGTTGTGATCATTCGGTCATATAGTTTCTGGTTTTCTTCATTGGTACGGTTTGCAAGAGCTCCTATCAGGCTTCCTGCCCCTGCGATATCAGACTTGAGCCGGACATCCGTAACAGCCTTGACCAGTTCCAGATTGTCCATGAAATCATAATTGGAGTTAACAGAGATCTTTTGTCCATAGATCTTTCTTATAGAGGTCCTGAATGTCTCCCTCTGCTCGGCGGTTTTCAGCCCAAGCCTTTCCTCAACGCTGTCAATATAGCGTTGATCAATCTTCATCGCCTTCAACTCCCCGGTCTGGGGGTCTTTGTACTTCCACATCTTGTCGGGCCCCAGATTTTCCGCGTCAATGCCGATTATCATGTTTACATAATTCATCACATCCTTGCGAATGGCCAGTGGTTCATCCATATAGGCGTTGAACATCTCCGTCATGATCCGCTCTCGATACAGGCCCTTGGCGGTCTTGATGTCCTCCAGGTACTTGGCTCTGTCATTGGCGTCGGTCACATAATCGAGGACTACCCTCTCAAGGGTTTTGAAGATGTCGTATGCAAACATGCACATGCCCTCATTGGTCTCAGAGCTTTCCACCAAAAGCTGAACGGCTCTGCCCAGGTTTCTCTGGCCCAGGCCCTTCTGCCCGAAGCGTTTGGTGATGTCCGGGTCCTGGCTTAACATGTCAATGACCTCTGCAAGAGTTTTGATGCTTTTTTCTCCGGCCACTTCTCCGGCGGAAAGCTTCATGGTTTCAATAGGGGTGAGCTTTTCCGAGCGTGGCAGCCTGGTGAGCACCGCCGCCACAGACGCTGCATAATTCATATTGGGATCGGTATGCAGATTTTCTCTGTTAAGGGCCGTCTTTGTATCTCCCCCGATTGCATAATCCGTGAGGCTTTTCTGCAGCTTATAATCCGTATTGTGCGACACATAACAGATGCGGCACCTGTCCACAATGGGGGCCTCTTCCTTTTCCGCCAGGAAGCGATTGAATTCGGAATTATTGCTTGTTGCAATGATCAGGGTATCAATAGGCCATTTAAAACCGTCAATCTCAATATTGCGGTTCTGGATGACGCCCAGGTATACCTGCACAAGGTCTTTTTTGTTCTTGAAGATCTCATCGCTGAAATGTATGCCGCCGCCTGCGACACGGGCGAGTGCCCCGCGCCTTAAGTCAAAACGGTATGGGTTGTTTGTGTCAGTGATGTGTAAGAGACGCTGGATGGACTCTTCCCCCAACAGATCCACGGCCGAGGAGGTAATCTTGTCTTTTGCCGGGTATTTTCCTGTTACAGTGCCAAGGCTTTCTGTGAGTGGAACAGGTACGATCTCGACAAATTTCAGCATCTCATTAATATTTCCGTCCGTGTGATTTCGGATATCGTTCCAGATATATCCGCTGCATGCGCCCAAGGGTCTGTAGTTTTCATAAAACTTTTCTATTGCCTCCTGGGAAAACCCGCTGTGTTTTTCAAGATAGACCTGATTTTCATCCTGACCCTCGAAGAGATTCATCGCCAGGATCATGGGGTCTTCATATGTCTGGGATTCAATAACGTTGATCCTGCCGTAGGACCCTATAGAGCCAAGATTGGTGAACCTGAAAGTATACTTTCGATTTTCCTCTCTTAACAGGAATTCGCGGTACTTGCTGCAGAGAAATTCAACAAAGAAGGTCTTTCCATTGCCTGGTTCGCCGACAAGGACATAGGCCATTTCCTTGGATGACCCACCTTCGGCGGCATCCTTTACAAAAGACACAAAACTGTTGATTTCATCGTACATGCCTATGACATGCTTTTTGCCGGTTCCAAATATCTTGAAATTATAGGTAGTTGTGCCGTGAACGGTAATCTTTTCGATCTGATTGTCCAGAATCATTCTGGACACGCCCTGAAAGGCGTTTTCAAAGCGGCGTTTTCCATCTTTGACTGAAACCAGGTGATGGTGGAGCGTATTATTGGTCTTCTGAGCCATTTTTCCCTCCCATTGATCCTTGTGAATGGGATATACACTTTTTAATGCCTGAACCTGTTAACATGCTAAAATCACATTCTTTTTTTAATCCAAAATCCACAATTAAAAATTTAAAATTAAGTCTGAGCAACCTTTTCATTCAGACACCATAAATAAGCATACTCCTGTATCAGAATTGATTCAAGATGCATGCCGTTTATGAAGACTTAAAGCATATAAATATTTCATACGTAAATCCAATATGTTTTGTCAAGATCGAATCGGATTTCTGGATTTTGGCGGAAAGGAAGGCTGTAACATTGACACTAGTGTCACATTGCATACATGTAACACTTTTAACGATCTCCGGTTGACATAAGGAAGCAGAACACGCCAGGATGCAGAGTCGGGTCTGATGGAGTATTGGGGCTTGGGGCTGGAGCCAAAAGCACTGAAGAATTTTTGATGCACCATTTAAAAAAGACCCCTCCACGGCCCTGAACGCCATTTTTAAAACAGCTAACCTCCGGTGATATATTAACATCTACAAAATGCATGCAAGATAATCCGCCATTAGAAACCCCTTCCTTGTCGGCACGATCCTGCCGTTATCAGTGACAATAAACCCTGAATCACGAAGCTGGGAAATCAACCCCGATGACCTGTGGTCATGGGGGATACTATTTTCATCAAGCCCGTTTTTTGTCCTCAGTCCCAGAATAACCTTTTCAAAGGCCAGTTGTTCATCTGAAAGGCATTCGTGACCCTCAACAGGAGGTGCACCGCCTTCTATCGCCTCGCAATACCTCCTGACAGACCTGACATTCCACCAGCGTCGCGATTCGTCAAATGAATGGGCCGACGGTCCCAGGCCAAGATACGGGACATGTTGCCAGTATTTCAGGTTGTGCCTTGACAGAAATGAATCGCCTTTTGCAAAATTCGATATCTCATAATGTCTGTAGCCGTTGTCTTCGAGAACTTGTGACATTGTGAGAAAAAAAGAGCCTTCTTCTCCTTCATCCAGAGGCCGGTAAAGCCCCTTGTCCTTGAGTCTGAAAAAGGGTGTCTTCTCTTCAAGGGTAAGCTGAT
>DIKH01000088.1 GCA_002424495.1 Desulfobacteraceae bacterium UBA5623 | reverse complement strand
CTATAGTAAATGAATTCCGTATCGGTTTTTCCAGTTTGACAATTCAGCCTCATTTTCCTAGTGTCTTCTAATATGGATAGATAACGCAGATTAATAGCGTCCAAAATAAATCGGAATCCGGCGTTTTGGACAGGTAACAGATTGATAGTACATAGCGTCAATTGACCCCTGGAATACAGGTTGTCAAAAGTTGAAAAGGCTGACCAAAGAAAAAGTCGATTTTGGACAAGAGTGACAACCAATTATATAGCAAAGAAAGGCCGTTCGGACCCTTTTACTTGAAATCAGTCCCCCCATTGGATATTGTTACACCAATCTGGATTGAGGGAAATGATATGATGAAAGATAAAAAGAAGCCCCGCCTCACTGAGACAGTCAGGGGCTCTGGCTGAGCATCCAAATTACCCCCAGGGGACCTGGATCGGGCGCTTTGCGGGTTGGAATTCCCGACAGATGAGAATCTGATCGTGGGACTGGACCGGGCAGATGACGCAGGGGTTTACAAGATATCAGACGATCTTGCCCTGATTCAGACCGTGGATTTTTTCACCCCCATTGTGGATGACCCATACTGGTTCGGTCAGATTGCCGCCGCAAATGCCTTGAGTGATGTCTACGCCATGGGAGGCGTGCCAAAAACCGCCATGAACCTGATCGGCTTTCCCATCAAACAATTGGATATTTCTGTCCTGCGCCAGATCCTCCAGGGGGGGCTGGATAAGATGAAAGAGGCAGGCGTGGTATTGGTTGGCGGGCACAGTGTTGAAGACAGTGAGCTCAAATACGGGCTGTCAGTGACCGGCTTTGTTCATCCGGACCGTGTGCTGATCAAAAATAATCTTAAGGCAGGGGATCGCCTGATACTGACCAAGCCCCTTGGCACCGGCATCATCAACACGGCCATAAAAGGAGGAATTGCATCTGATCATATTATCGAAACCGTCACCCGACTGATGGCCACCCTCAACCGGGATGCAGCGGAAATAATGGAGGAGTTTCCTGTACATGCCTGCACGGATATTACCGGGTTTGGTCTTTTGGGCCATATGGCGGAGATGGTCGTAGGTTCCGGCCTGGGCATTGATATCCAGGCAGACAGCGTTCCTTTCCTGAAGGAAGCGCTTGAATATGCCGGCATGGGACTTGTTCCGGCCGGTGCCCATAACAACCGGGAGTTTCGGGAGCATATGGTGGATATTGCACCGGGTGTAGACAAAGTCTTTCAGGATATCCTTTTTGATCCTCAGACATCCGGTGGATTGCTGATATGTGTTCAGTCTGATAGGGCGGAGAGCCTGTTGAACGTGCTTAGAACCCATGGGATTTCCTGGGCTGCCATAATTGGAAAGGTTGTGCAGCAGCCAAAGGAAAAAATTTTAGTAACATGCGAGGTGATATAAAATGGACAAAGAGATAGATGCCAGGGGCCTTGCCTGTCCTGCCCCGGTATTGCAGACCAAAGAGGCCGTGGATAAAGATGCCCCGGCTATAGTAAGGGTTCTGGTGGATAATGAGGCGGCGAGGCAAAACGTCACCCGTTTTCTGGAATCACAAAAATATGGTGTATCGTTTGAACAGGTGGGAGCAGACTTTCATGTCATTGGAAGGCATGAAGGTAAACCTGCCGGTTCAGAATGCGCTGCGCCGGAAATTTTCCAAAACGACCGAAAAAAAATCATGGTGATGGTTGCCTCCGACAGTGTGGGCCATGGTGATGCTGAATTGGGCTCAAAACTTATGGTGTCCTTTCTGAAGACCCTCAAGGAGATGGGGGAGGACCTCTGGCGCCTTGTATTTTTAAACAACGGCGTAAAACTGACAATCGAAGGCTCAGACATGCTCCCGTCCCTGAATGAACTGGAAGAGGCAGGTATTTCAATTCTTGTATGCGGGACTTGTCTTACTCATTTCAACCTTCTTGATAAAAAACAGGTGGGAGAGACCACTAATATGCTGGATATTGTAACCTCCATGCAATTGGCGGACAAGGTTATCAATATCTAAATCTCAACCCGGCATTACCGGTCTGTTCCACTGTCCTTGAACAACAGATATTGACCTGAAATTCTTCCCCCTTTTTCCAGCAAATTTCACCGCAAGGACTTCCCATTTCTAACCCTATCGGAAATTCCGATCAATATTGAAAATTCTATCGGAAATTCCAGTTTGACATGACGTAACTCCAATAGTACACAGCCAAACCTATGAGACGTGACATCTGGTTATTGTAACGGAAATTCAACTTTTAGGCTTGAACTGTGAGGGAGGAAAGAAAGGTGAGATTTTGGAGGAAGAATAAATTCATTGGCGTAACAATGGCGGCATTAATATCTATCGCCGGCAGCGCAATCGCTGCTGACACAATTACAGATTCTTTTAAAAACGGGAAGTTCGACGGAGAGGCGAAGGTCTGGTATCAGTCAGATGACAACGATGCAAATAAACACATTTTCGATACTGAAAACAGCTGGTTTGACGCAGGTCTCAGGTTTTCTTATTCCACTGACAACTATAAGGGCTTGGGTGTCGGCGCAACATTTTACGCAGTAGATGATTTGGGCGCTTATGAGAACATGGCCAACCGCAGCATGTTGAATGTCGAGCATTCCGATACAGGGGCGTGGCTCGGCGAGGCCTACATAACCTACGCCATAGCTAATACCTCCGCCAAGGCAGGCAGACAGAATATCTTGTCCCCTCTGGTAAACAGCGATGATTGGCCGATCTTTCCCAATAATTTTGAGGCATTGTTGATTAAAAACAGTGACATACCGGATACCACCCTGATCGGCGGTTATGTGTGGAAGGAAAGGTGGATGAAAAGCGATGATCAGGAATTTAATGATTTTCATCATTATGTCCTGATGGTGGGCGCAGTCAATAAATCTATTCCGAATAGTGAGCTGACCGCCTACCTCTATGAGGCCGATGATGATGATAATGACTATAAAAAAATAACTGAAAGCGATGACAGTACAATTGCTTCCTATCTTGAGGCGAAGTCCAAATTTAAAATGTTTAACTTGGGCGCTCAGTTTATCAGAATCGATCCTGAGGCTGAGGGAAAGGGAGATCCCACAAACGCTGTTGGGGCTAAGATCAATACCAAGTTATGGATGTTCGATATGACCGCCGCTTATGTCCATGTCAGCGACGGCGCCAGTCTGGCTGCCAAACTTTCTGATCATCACATTAAAACACCTTTATATACCGCCACAATCGGCGGGGATGGGGACATCGCCGGAAGGCCGGATTCCAACTCCTACAAGCTTTCCGCCTCTATAACTCCCCTTGATCAACTAACACTGACCACAGCCTATGCCTATTATAGTATGGACAGCGCAAAAGACTACGCTGTTACTGTTGACGGCGATTGCAGTGAGGCTGATTTCGAGTGCAAATATACAGGCATCAAAAACATCACCATGTGGGCGGCCTTTTGGTATGCGGATCATGAAGGCATAGGGGTGTATAATGGTTTGAATAATGAAGATGATATGATTACCTTCAGGTGCTGGGCCAGTTTTATGTTCTAGATGCATCATTATACACAGCGGCTATTATAATTGCGAATTTGGTTCTCGATAAAGCACGTATATAAACGTCTGTCTTTATTTTATTCGCAATTATTTAAGACGCTGTGTATAATAACTATCGGGGCCATGCGTTTTATCGGACTGTGTGGCTCCCCCAAAAAAAGTTTTTTATTATGCTGGTTAAATCGGTCTTTTTTACATTCTGGGCATATAGGATTACCCGATGTGGGCTCGGGCTGATATTGCTTTATTCCGGCCTTGCCAAAATTGCGGGTACGCAATCCTTTTCTGTGATTATAGGCGCCTTTGGTCTTGTGCCGGAATGTATGCTCATGCCGATTGCACTGATTATTTCTATTCTTGAAGTTACGACCGGATTGGGGCTCTTGATTGATTTGCGTGGAAGTCTTGCCGTTACAACCTGCCTGATGGTTTTTTTCATGGCGGTTTTGGGCTACGGCATTTATATGGGCTTTGATATTGACTGCGGATGCTTTGGCCCCACTGATTCTGAGGCGGAGGCCTTTCACGGGCTGCGCTTTGCATTTTGCAGGGATGCAGTCATTATGCTTGGGATTTTTTATCTTTACTGGTGTCGAGTAAAGTGGTCCGTAAAACCGCTTTCGATAAAAAACACGTTTGAAAACGTCTTAAAGCAGAAAGGAGAATTACAAAATGCGAACAATTAAAGCCTTTTTTATTTTGTTGGTTCTGGTGATAGTGACTGTGGCGCTGAATATGCCAGCAGGGGCGGCAATGGACATTTTTGAGCAAGAAGTCGAAAAAGAACAGGGTGCGGTAAAGTTTGTCCGGGAGGTTCAGAAGGGCGGATACGATGTTATCACCACTGAAGAGCTTAAGAGGATGATTGAAGAAAAAAAAGATATGACGATCATTGATACCATGCCATATGAAGGTAGCTACAAAAAGGAACATGTTCCTGGCGCCAAGCAGTTTCTCTTTCCCATCCCAGACATGCAGTCTTGGGACGTAAAGGAGACAGCAGGCAAGAACAAACAAGATTTCGAGGCTCTGCTCGGCCCTGACAAGAACAAGGTAATTGTCATTTATTGCGGATTTGTAAAATGCACCCGCAGTCACAATGGCGCAGTGTGGGCAAAAAGTCTGGGATATAAAAATGTCTACAGATACCCTGGCGGCATCTACGCCTGGAAGGGGGCGAAGTGCGAGACAGAGACGGTAAAATAACGCAGAACAAGGGGGAAGACTGTTTGGAATTCCCCTTTTTCTAAAGCCTCAGCCTTTCTTTAATCTCCCTGAGCCTGCCCGCAATATGCCATTCTTTGAGGAGTACAGACACACTATGTGGGACCAGGTGTTCCCATGGCTTGTTATCCATCATTAACTCTCTGACTTCACTGGCGCTGATCCCTTTTTTCTCCGGCGCCACCTCCCTCAAGACATGGGTCTTTAATCCCTGCTTTTTGAAGTAGTCCAGCTTTTGTTTCCCCCATTCATCATAGATGGTCAGTAAGAAAAGTGCGTCCATTGGGACATAATATCTGTAACGTTCAGGAAAGTTGACAGGGAAAGGAACCACACTGAATTGATGGAGATCTAATCCTGCCTCCTCAAGTGCAGCATTTATAAGTTGGTAGCGTTCATAATAGGTGAGTGGGTTTGCCAGGGGGTTGCTCCTATCCGGATCGGCATTTTCCCTTTTGCTCAAAAAAGGATCAGGGTTTGTGATCCCAATAACCAAAAGGCTGCAAAGCGCCTTTCCTGCCATGATGTACTTCAAATGGTCATTATGTAACACTTGGAAACGACCGTGAATTACGCCTGTTTTATATTCAGGTGTTGACATAAAAAGGCAACTCCCTCTTCTCACTTGAGCCTGAAAGGTTGATATTCACCTGGCCAATAGGGCTGATCAACGGGTGTATCCATGATGCCATGCAGCTTTGACATATCCAGATGATCAAGGACCATATACATCAACTGGCTTCCACGGACGTTTCCCAAGGCGCCTGTTGCAGCGTCAATCTCATTAAAGCGCATTACCGCATCACGCCTGACCCCCTGGCCATAAAATGTCAAGGGCACTGCTTCACCTGAGTGGATCAGCGGACCGGTGCTGGGTGTTGAATGATCAGCAGTTACGATTAGCAGGACTTCAGGATCATCCATAAGCGGATGTATCGCCTTTCCGATACCACTGTCAAGGGATTCAATAACACGCATCTTGAATTCCGGATCTTTGGTGTGGCCCGCCTCATCCGGGGCTTTTGTGTGGACATGTATAAAATCATAATCGTCCAGGTTGTCAATTGCGATTTTGATTCGCCCCGCGATGTCTTCTCCAGGATTTACAGTGTCTTCAACCTTTATTGTATCCATGCCTGTATAACTTCCTAATCCCAAATAGACAATTCCTGATGCAATGGAAAGCCCCCGGAGCCCATTGCATTGTTTAAAGGGTGTGACTTCTTTTAATTGACCCGCCCTCTGTGTGATAAACCCGTTAATCGCCAATTGGCCGTTACTGACGCGGGAACGATTAACAGGGTGATCTTGCATGCAATAATATGCCCATACCAGATATTCCTTTAGCGCCAGGGCAGTGTTTCCGGTAGCCTTATCCTGCTTAAAGTCCGACCAGGGTTCAATTTCAATCAGGGGCCGCCCGTCAATAAATGGATCAGAATCCGTGATATAGGGCGCCACATCTCCAGACAGAAGAATAATCCCGAAGATCCCTCCTGTTTGAATGAAACGGACATGCACTCCATGCGTTTCAAATTCTTCGACTTCATTGATCAGCCTGGAAACATCATGTTCAGATATTACCGGTTTTCTTTCATCCACTAAAAGGATGCCGCCTTGTTCACGCAGGCAGGCAAAATGTGTCAGGACAGCAACGTCTTTTCGTCTCAGCCTGATGCCAGCGCCCAGCGCCTCCAGCACGCCCCGGCCCGGAAAGGCCGACATGTCATAACCGAACATGACAAAATGGGCGTTTTCGCTTGGAAGGGCCTGACCCAAATGGCCTGCATGATAGAGGCCGTTTGCCCCGCATGAGGCCAACTCGTCCATGACTGGAGTTTTTGCTGCCTGGAGAGGGGTCTGATGATCGAGCTGTTCATATGAACGATCCCCAATGCCGTCAAGTATTATAAGGACGCATTTTTTTAAGCTTTGGCCTGTCATAAAAAACCTTTGAGCAAACCTGTATTACGGTAGTATTAGACGGATAACCGAGCGGGTAATGAATTCATAAAACGGTGTCCGGTATTGCCTGATGTTCTTTATTATATCCTTGTCTTCCGTGTGGTCGGGGGTGTCGCTCACGAATTTGAATACATAACATTTTGTTCCAAACATCTTGCAAGCCTGGGCTACAGATGCCCCTTCCATGTCCATCAGCTCTGCATCCCTTGAAACTTGTCTTCTTTCTTCAGGATCAAGTATTGCCCTGTCACTGGTGGAAAGCGTTGCCGTCTTAAAACCATCAAGCACATCGGGCTGATGTATTGTCGGCCTTTGGGATGAAAGCTCCGGCCTGTCATGTTCTATGATCTTAGTTACATGAAAGGCCCCTCCCAGCGGATGGGAAAAATCCGCAGCGCCCGCTGCACCCAGGTTGCAGACGGCGGCAGGATTGAACCTCTGACAACAGAAGGCAGTGGCAATGGCGGCGTTTGCCTTACCTATACCTGATATGGCAAGAACAATGTTATCATGCCTGAAAATGGCGAATGGTTTTTTTTCGATTTCTTCCATTGACATGCCGGCGACAAAGGGCTTTGCCTCTAGCATGGTGGCCATGATAAAAGCTGCTAGAGGATTTTTTTCCACCTTGCCATCTCCTCAAGGGTCTTTATTGCATGCCTCCCATCGTCGCCAAGAGACAGGGTAAAATCATTTACATAGAGGTCAATATGACCGTCAATGACCTGATCGTCCATCTCCTGGGCGTGCAGTTTTATAAACTCCCTTGAAGCATCCCTGTTCCCGGATGCATATTGAACAGAGTTTTTCAGTATGGTTTCTATATCATTTTTAATCAGCATATTCTCAGCGTCTTTTTTTATTGCTATGCATCCCAGTGGTATGGGAAGCCCGGTTTCAGTTTCCCACCATCCACCAAGATCAATTACTTCAGAACATCCGTATTCTCTGTAGATAAACCTGCCTTCATGGATGATAAGCCCTGCGTCGTAAATGCCCTTTTTAACCCCTTCGAGGATATTGTCGAACCTGGTCACCTCGATATTTTTGATTGCAGGATTCCATAACTGCAAAAGAAGATATGCAGTTGTCAGATCCCCTGGGATGGCGACCTTTGCCTGTGGCGTGAAATCTTCAGATGATCTTTTTACCAGAAGCGGCCCGCAGCCATAACCAAGGGCAGCGCCTGCACCAAGGATTTCATATGTGTCTTTCAATTTAAGAAAGGCATAGACCGAGAGCTTTGTTACATCAAGGGCCTGCAAGACTGCCATTTTGTTCAGTTCTTCCACGTCATGCAAGTGCGGTATGAAGCTAAGTCCGCCGGTATCAATGCATCCGTGAAGCATGGCATGAAATATGAAAGTGTCATTGGGGCAAGTTGAAAGGCCGATGTCAAGGGTTGTCACAAAGCCTCCTTTTCGCAGACGACGATTGTGGCAACGCCGAAAGTCTGGGGATAAAAGACAACACGTTTGAATCCGTATCTTTCAAGCATGATCTTGAGGTCGGACTGATCAACAAAGGTATTTATCGTCTTTGCAAGATATCGGTAGGCAAGCATCCTGCCTGATACAACGCCGCCGACAAGGGGCAGGATTGCTCCCAGATAATATGAATGTATTTTTCCTATAATCTTGTTTTTAGGTCTTACCAGTTCAAGTATCCCGAGCTGGCCTCCCGGCGCCAATACGCGGAACACGTCCTGGATAAAGTTATCAATATCAGGGAGGTTTCTGATCCCAAATGCAATGGTGGCCAGGGTAAATGTATTGCTCTTGAACGGCATCAGACATGCATCGGCGGAAACCGATTGACCTCTAAGGGCGTTTTTTGTCATGCCCTTTTTGAGCATATTTAAGGAAAAATCAAGGGAGACCACCTTCGCCCCTTTTTTATACAGCAGCAGAGAAAGGTCCCCTGTGCCGCAGCAGATATCAATGGCAGGACTGCCTTTGATCTCGTTTATATGCCGGAAGATATTCTTGCGCCAAAAAATATCCGCGCCAAAAGACAACACATGGTTCAACAGATCATATGTCGGTACGATCGAATCAAACATCCTCCGGATAAAGCGCTTTTTATCTTCGGGGTCTTTATTGTTTATTTCATAAGATATATTGGCAGTCACTAAAATTTCCTTGCTACCTTGTATTGTGAATCCCTTTGAACAGGGATTTTGCCGGCGTTTTTTATGATACCGACAAGTTCATCACTGTTCGTCCTGGTTTTAATTCCGGTAGCCTTTACAACCACCTCTTCCATCAGGACCCCTCCCATGTCGTTTGCGCCCATTGCAAGGGCAAGCTGCGCAAGCTTCAGTCCCTCTGTCAGCCAACCGGCCTGTATATAGGTAATGTTGTCCAGGAATATCCTTGCAATTGGGACGATCTTTAAATATTCCATCCCTGTTGCGGGCAAAATATGGCTCATGCCGGTATTGGCCGGTGAAAAGGACCATGGGATAAAGGCCCTTATTATTCCAGTGCTGTCCTGAATATCACGTATGACGGAAAGATGCTCGATTTTTTCTTTTACGGTCTCTCCCATCCCGTATGTCATGGTCGCGGACGTCTTCATGTCATTCCGGTAAAGGGCATGGAGGACATTGCGCCATTCGTCTACAGTGATTTTTTTTGGGCTTATCCTCTGACGGATCCTGTCAACCAGCAGATCTGAAGCGCCGGGAACGGAATCAAGGCCCGCCTCTTTTAAAGCCGTTACAACGTTCGTAATTGACATTGAACTTTTTCTGGAGATATGAACTATTTCAGCAGGGGAAAGGGAGTGGAGGTATATGCCGGGAAAACGTTTTTTTACCCCATTTATCATATTGGTGTATATTGCAAGGGTATAATCCGGGTGGAGGCCGCCTTGGAGCATTACCTGGGTGCCGCCTGCGGCAGTCAGTTCCTCGATCTTCCCGAAGATATCTTCCATCGTCAATTCGTAGGGCTGAATCAGATTCGCCCGCGCATGAAATGCGCAGAACGAACATGCCGCCTCGCAGATGTTGGTAAAGTTTACGATGCGGTCTACAATAAAGCCCACCTCCTCTTTGGGAAAAGCGATTTTCCTCCTGGCATCCCCAGCCCTTCCAAGATCAATGATGTCCCATGTAAACAGCTCCAAGGCTTCTTCGGCAGATATTCTTTCGCCGCTGTATATTTTTTCTTTTAAAAAGTTCATTTACACCTGATAGCTAATAGCTCAAATATCCATATATCTTAATCTTTTTACATTCCGTATCAGCCCCAGTTCGCCTGCTGCTTTATAATATGACATCAGGGCGTCTTTTAGATTTTCATTAAATTGAAATTCCAGCAGATCGTAATAGTGATCTATGTCATACAGGATATCAGGATACCTTTTTTTTGCCTTCCTGATGACAACTTCTTTTTCCCTTTCCAGATATCCCAGGGAGGTGTGGTATGACGAAACCACGGCTCTTATTTGGGGTTCAAATTTGTTCACTATACTTTCTCTTACTGCAACCACTGCAAATACCACAGGAAAACCGGTTTTTCTGAGCCACAGGTCCCCAAGATCATAGACATATGGGGCAGGCACCGAGATCTTCACCATTGCATCGTTTCCAATGATAAGGGCTGCATCAAGGTCTGTCAAAGCAGGCCTGGGCCCGGTTGGAACGAATATCGGCTCCTGTCGGTAATATTTTTTAAGAAGCACCTTCAATAATACCACAGAGGTATGTGATGCGCTTGTAATACCCACCTTTTTGTGGTTGAGGTCTTCTATCGGCGCCTTGCTGACGAGAATTACTGAACCGACATAACCGATTGAGCTTAGGCAGAATTGAGGAAGAATGAGCACATCATCTGCGATGTCAGCACACGCGGCTGAGGATATCGGGCTCATGTCCAGTTGTCCCTTGGCCATCATGATATTGAGCACGCTGGGATAATCGGAAAAAATTTTCACGCCCTTTAAGGACTCCTTTTCAAACATGTGGAAATAGAATGGGTAGCAGTTGAGATAATCAATGTGTCCCAGGTTCATGATCCCTGCCTGTATCAATTTTGTTGTAGGCCGCCGTAGTCCTTACAGGTGTAAGCCCCGCCTCTTCAATAAGCCGTCTTAAGTATGCCTCTGAACCGTAATCAGGGGTGTTTGCCCCTGCGGAGTGGACAATCTTTTCATCATGATAGGTGGCGCCTATATCATCTACACCGAATTTTAAAAGGGCCTGGGCCATCTTTTCGCCGATATACATCCAAAGCGCCTTAAGATGGGGCACATTGTGGAGAAATATCCTGCTGGTTGCATAGATGCGGATATCATCATATCCGGTTGTTGACTGTCTTTGGGATATCGCCGTATTTTTGCCGTGGAACTGTAAGGGGACAAAGGTCTTAAAACCTCCTGTCTCATCCTGGAGCGCCCTGATTTGCGCCAGATGATCAGCCATGTCTTCTGCTCCTTCTTTGTGGTTGTAGAGCATTGTTGCGTTTGTCTTAAGCCCCATATTATGGGCCGTCCTCATAACATCGAGCCATCTGTTACCGGAAATTTTTCTGGGCGCAATAATCTTTCGTATCTTTGGTGCGAATATTTCGGCTCCTCCCCCAGGCAGTGCATCAACCCCTGCATTGATCAATCGCCTGAATACCTCTTCAAGAGGCAGGTTGTTTTTTCCGGCAATGTAGTCGTACTCAACGGCAGTGAGGGCTACAATATGAATGTCAGGTTTAATCCTTTTAATGCAGGTGAACATTTTCTCGAAATAGCCGATGTCAAGTTCAGGATTAAGTCCGCCGACAATGTGGACCTCATCAATGCCGGAAGAGACGGCGCTTTTCACCCTTTGTTCAATGTCATCAATGGAAAGCAAAAAGGCCTTTTCATCACCCTTGTCACAGGAAAATGCGCACAATGGGCAGCGCAATTCACATATGTTGGTATAATTCATGTTCATATTGACGCCATAGTATGTGACATTTCCGTGGAGTCTCATCCTGATGTATTGGGCAATGGCGGCCAAATCCAGGACGTCATTGGTGCGGAGCATGTAAACAGCATCATCTCGGCCAACCGGGATGCCGTCCTCCACCTTTTGGGCGATGGCCCTTAGTGTTTTGTCTTTAATGTCATCCGTCAGTTGCATAGCGATCTCGTTTTAATCCGGAAGCACATCAATCAGACTTCCGAAAAATAGGATAGGGGAGATAAACATGTTGATTTTAAAAAACGTCTTTATTGAAGAGGCAACATCTTTTTTCCTTGCAAGAATCTGCTGGCAGGTAAATATTACCGCGATTAAGATCAGCGAGACCCAATAGACAAAGCCCATATGGGCAAGCGCGCCTGCATATATCATCGAGCATAAGGACAATAGGTAGCTAATGGAGGACAGCAGCAGGGATTTTTCTTTTCCGAGGCGCACCGGTATGGAATGAAGACTTTGCCTTTTGTCAAAATCCATATCCTGGAGGGCATAGACAATATCCAGCCCAGCAATCCAGGTCATTATAGCAAACCCCAGCACAAAGGGGACAAGGGCAAATTGACCTGTCACCGCCAGATAACCTCCGATGGGAGCAGCGGCCTCGACAAAGCCCAGATAAAGATGCGAAGAAGATGAAAAGCGCTTGAAATATGAATAGGTGAAAAGCATAACTACAGCCGGAAATGACAGGTAGAAACAGAGACTGTTCAACATGAACGATGCGCCTATAAGCACAAGGGAAGAGATAATGCCGGTCCACCAGACTGTTGAGGTCTTGACTTCCCCTTTTGGGACGGGCCTGTCGCTGGTGCGGGGATTTTTTGCATCAATTTCAGCATCAATTACCCTGTTAAATGACATCCCCGCAGTCCTTGCCGCTGCAAGGGCGATGATCACAAGGACCCAGGTCATTGTCGTCCCGCCTCCCGCAAAGAGAACACCAATCAAGGCAAAGGGCATGGCAAAAAAGGTCTGCTCTATCAGGATGAGCTTTGAAAACAGCCTAAAGTCCATATTCCTTCCAGCGCCTGGTCACCATTTCCTTTATATCTTCGGACATGGAGATTTCATCCGGCCATGGGCGTCCCATGCCTTCGTCACGGGTTTTTCTGGTGGCATCAACACCCATCTTTCCACCGAAATTCGGGTAGGGCGCAGAGTGGTCAAGGGCATCCAGGGGGCCTTCCGATATGATAAGATCTCTTTTCGGGTCTACATTATTGAGTAGCTTCCAGACCACTGTGCTCGAATCGCGAAGGTCAACATCCCTGTCAAATACCAGGATGTATTTTGTCGAGGCCATCTGACCAAGACCCCAAAGGGCGTTTATGACCTTTTTTGCCTGCCCGGGGAATTTCTTGTCAATTGATACCAGGGCGCAGTTATGAAATACCCCTTCCATGGGCAGTTCCATATCCACCAATTCCGGAACCAGCATCTTCAACATGGGGAGAAAAATCCTTTCAGTCGCCTTTGCCATGTAACAGTCTTCCATTGGGGGTTTTCCGACAATGGTCGAAGGATATATTGCATCATCACGGCATGTGATGCACGTGACGTGAAATATGGGATAGGTATCCGCAGGGGAATAAAAGCCGGTGTGGTCTCCAAAAGGTCCCTCGATCCTCTCTTCGTTTGGATCTACATAGCCCTCGATGACAAAATCAGATTCAGCCGGGACAAAGAGATCAACAGTCCTGGCCTTGACTATCTCTATTGGGGATGATCCGATAAAGCCAGCGAACATCAGCTCATCTATATCAGGGGGCAGAGGAGCTGTTGCGGCATAAGTGACCAGAGGGGAACCGCCAAGGGCGACTGCCACCTCCATACGCTGCCCACGGGTCTTGTATTTGTCAAAGTGACGGTTTCCATCCTTGTTGTACTGCCAGTGCATCCCTGTGGTGGCATTGTCATATTTGTGCATTCGATACATCCCGAGGTTTTGTATGCCGCTGTCAGGGTCTTTTGTGATTACAAGTGGGAGCGTGATAAAAGGCCCGCCGTCCAGAGGCCAACAGGTGAGTATGGGCAGCATATCAAGTAATGGCCCTGTCGTATCAAACACCCGCTGCTGGCAGGCCGCCTTGCGGACCTTTTTAGGGATAATGTCCGCCATCTCTTTCAAGGTAAAGAGCATCCCTATCTTTTCCCTCAAGCCCCTTGGCGGACGGATCTTCATCTGCGCCTCTATCCTTTGGGCTATATCATCAAAGGAATCACACATCAGGGCAAGCCTCATGCGCCTGTAACTTCCAAAGGCATTGATGAGAAGGGGGAACGATGATCCGTTTACGTTTTCAAAAAGCAGGGCCGGGCCATTAGCCTTGCTGACTCTGTCAGCGATTTCAGCAAGTTCAAGCCTGGGGTCAACCTCGGCCGAGATCCGGGAAAGTTCACCGGCGGAATCAATCACTTTAATAAATTGCTGCAAGTTTTTATGCCGCATAGTCTAAATCCATCTTAACATGAAAGGTTTAAAACCCCTTATCGCACCGGCTGGTTGAAATAGCCAACTTCCAGTTCTGGAAACCGGTCTTTTAGGATGTCAATCATCTGCCTTATCCCGATGCCTTTAGCCTCGGCCTCCGGCATCTTTTTCAGGTAAAGCTGCGGATCAATGCACAGGTTTTTAAGGTGCAGAAAGTTTACCCCGGTCTTGCGAATCAATTCAGTTAAGGCGCTGATTTCCTCCTCCTGATCTGTTATTCCGGGAAATACCAGGTAATTGATCATTGTATACATGCCCATTTTTCTGGAAAGGGAGATCGTCTCCACTACATCTTCAAAATCGTATTTTTTCGGACGGTAATAGGCCCTGTACAAGGCGGGCCTTGCGCTATTGAGACTTATACGGATGGAGTCAAGACCACTTTCAATAATCATCCGGACCCGTTCGGGAAAACTCCCATTGGTGTTAAGATTGATTGTTCCTTTGTCAGTCCGGCGTCTGATTTCTCTGACGGCATCGGCAATCAACCTGTACTCTGTAAGAGGTTCTCCTTCGCAGCCCTGCCCAAAGCTTATAATGGCCTGCGGCGAAGAATTCAGATGCTCAACCCCCACTGCCGCCAGTTCTTCTATTGAGGGCTTAAAGGTTATCCTGTGATGCGAGGCCTCACAGGAATCCTTGGGCTGGAGAGACAGACACCCCAGGCAGGAGGCGTTACACCTGCGGCTTACAGGCATGGGCGCCTCCCATCTTTTCAGAAAAAGATTCTTTGCCGCAAAGCAGTGATTTTCTGTCGCACAATTGACCAGATGCTCTACAAGGCGGTTGCTTCGAGATTTGGCCCTGTATTTTCCGATAGCCCGGACAAGTTTCCTGTCATCGTAATTTGAGGGATGCCACCTGTAGTTGTCCTCGATCCTGAATCCGGCGGCCAGAAATCCATCATCCCTGAATCCCACTGCCGTGTAAGCCCACATGGGCAGGATATAGGACTTTGGCCTATAATCAACTGCCGGAAGATGGCTGCGCACAATGCCCGGCTCAAGAAAGGCTGCAACTGCCTGGCATTGTGTTGTTTCGCCGCCGAGGTCTATATCGGCTACTATTTTGTGCTCTCCAGTTTCAGGGTCAATACCGACGGCAGGGCATCCTGGGAAATAGAAGAGCTTTGCGAATTCAGACAAGGGGATCAGGTCTCCTTCTGCCAATGGTGCTGGCTCTCGGCCCCACAGGCCTGCCATTCGAAAATAGGGATGTTCATAGATACGGCCTTCCCTGTCAGCATACAACATGAAAGGGAGGTCTCCTGCGCTTTTTACTCTAACCTGTTTCTTCATGCCAAAGCGGTTGACCCTTTACACTTTTTAATAATAGAATGCTGATGAGTTTCAAAATCATATAACGTCTATATCAGATTTTTTCACCCTTTTAAATGTCAATGTTGAGAGGCAAAGGAGATCAGGATATATATGCCATTGAATCACAGAAGCTCCAACACAGAAGAAAGACGTTTTCGGCTGGTTAAATTTTTTGCCTATACAAGTTTCATTGTCCTGATAATCTTCAGCTTTCCCTTCTCTGTGGTTACCTCCCAGAAGGCCAAGGACATCCTGATGAGGAGTTATGAAAATTATGCCATCATGCTCGGCGACAATCTGAGCCACCAGGTCTTCCAGAACTTTGTTATACCAGTTGCAACCAGATTCGGAAAGATCAGCCTCAGACAGGAGGAGCAGCAAAAATGGCTGGATCAGATTGTAAGAAATACCATCCACAGCTTTAAGATAGATGAGGTCAATATTTACGACATCGCACAGGGGCTTGTCGCATACAGTACTGATCCAGGTCAGATTGAAAAAAAAGTGAACGAAAACCTGGGTTACAAAAAGGCCGTAGAAGGGGAGCACTCATCAGGGCTGATATCAGGGGGCAGTTATCTCTGGGGGTTTGGGCTGGAAAAACCCGGGGCCGAAAAAAAACTGAGGACATATATCCCCTTCAGGGGCATGGACCCTTTTACGGGCAGAAAAGGGGATGTCCTGGGCGTGTTTGAGATCACCCAGGATCTGACCCAGGAATATCAGTCGGTGATCAAGCTCCAGTACCTGATATTCGGGCTTTCCGCCCTGATAATGGGCCTGATATTTGTAGCCCTGCTTTTGATTGTCCGCAAGGCGGAGCATATTATTGAGCAGAGGACCAGGGAACAGATGGCGCTGGAGGCCCAGTTGAACCAGTCCGAACGTCTAGCCGCCCTTGGCCAGATGATAGCCGGTGTTTCCCATGAGATCAGAAATCCCTTGGGGATAATAAGGAGCACGGCGGAACTCCTGGGAGAAATGCCCGGATCAGACGCGACGCAAAAAAAACTCTCCGGTCTGATCATTGAGGCGTCCAGCCGTCTGAATAACATTGTAACGGAATTCCTGGATTTCGCTCGTCCCCAGAGTCCGGATATTCAGGAGAGTTATCTGAATGAGATAATAGACAAGAATCTGGAATTCCTGCAACCGGAACTGGACAAACAGGGGATCTCGGTCAATAACGGTCTCAGCGGCAGATTGGTCAGGCTTGAGGCGGATCCACACCTCCTCTACAGGGCCTTCTTAAACATCTTCTTAAATGCAATTCAGTCAATGAAGGGGGGGGGGACGATAAGAATCAATCTGGATGAGGACCGGCTCCACTACTTTTTGACAATTGAAGATATGGGTTGCGGAATAGATGAAGAGACGATGAGCAAGGTCTTTAACCCCTTTTACAGCACCAAGGATAAAGGAAGCGGTCTCGGATTGCCCATAGTGAGTAATATTGTCGAGGCTCACAATGGTTCCATATGGCTTGAAAGCGAAAAGGGCTCCGGTACAAAGGTTATCATCAAACTTCCAAAGGGGAGATAATGGCCTAAATGGAAACTATCCTTATAGTTGACGATGAAAAAAATTACCTGGTTGTACTTGAGGCGCTGTTGAGCCCTGAGGGTTTTGAGGTGGTTACAACCTCAAGCGCCCATGATGCCCTTGGAATCGTCCTCAACTCTGATCTCGATCTGGTTGTTGCCGACATGAAGATGCCGGGCATGACCGGGATGGAGCTTCTGGAGGCATGCAAAAAGATCAAGCCCCAACTGCCCGTGATTATAATGACCGCCTATGGCACCATAGAAACAGCGGTCGAGGCGATGAAAAAGCATGCCTATGATTACATCACCAAGCCTTTCCAGAATGAGCAGCTTAAGCTCACTGTCAAAAAGGCCCTGGAAAACTATCGGCTTATCAAGGAAAACAGGTTGCTTAGCGCCGCCCTTTCAGACCGCTTCAGACACGGCAATATCATCGGCAAGAGCAGGGCGATGCTCAAGATCTATGACGTCATTGACAAGGTGGCCCAATCCAGGGCCTCGGTGCTTGTCTCCGGCCCCTCCGGGACAGGAAAAGAGCTGATAGCAAAGGCAATTCATTACAGTGGCCAGAGGAAAGACCGCCCCTTTGTCTCCATAAACTGCGGGGCACTGACGGAATCACTGCTGGAAAGTGAATTGTTCGGTCATGAAAGAGGCGCCTTTACAGGGGCCGTGGCCATGAAAAAGGGGCGGTTTGAGCTTGCAGACGGCGGCACCCTTTTCCTGGATGAGGTGAGTGAGATGACGCCGGCCCTACAGGTAAAACTTTTGAGGGTGCTTCAGGAGATGGAATTCGATAGGGTGGGCGGTACAAGGACAATCAAGGTGGATGTCCGCATCATTTCCGCCTCCAACCGGAACCTTAAGGAAGACGTGTCAAACAACCTGTTTCGAGAGGATCTCTTTTACAGGTTGAATGTCATTAATATCGAGGTCCCCTCTTTAAAGGAGCGCACCGATGACATTGCCTTACTGGTAAAACATTTTCTGGATAAGTACAAGGGGGAAAAGGAAAAAATCCAGTTAAACCCGGAGGTCTGGAAGACCTTTTACAGCTATCCATGGCCAGGAAATGTCAGGGAGCTTGAAAACGTGATAGAAAGGGCCGTTGTCCTTTCCTCAGGCGGTGAAATCACACTTGATGACCTTCCCCCGGGGCTTGTCAAATCAGAAGGCGAATTGGATATAGACAGGTTCATCCCAGCAAATGTTTCCCTGCCAAAGGCCCTCGAACAGATTGAGGAGAGGCTGATCAGGAATGCACTGGCCCGTGCTGATAATATCCAGTCTCATGCAGCAAGAAGCCTGGGCATCACAAAGAGCCTGATACAACACAAGATGAAAAAGTACAATATCACTTTTAAGGACCAAAATATTGTACCTTAAAAATTATTAGTTATTTAAATATATTATATGCAATATGTCTTGGTAGAAGCTTTCTGAGTACAATTTGTTGTACTTTGGTGGGGCCTCTTGAAGATGGGGCTGAATGCGGATCTGCAAAAATATCTTTTAAAACCAGATGGTTGCCAAAAAAATAAATTGGGATAAATGTTTTGGCAGATATCTTGCAGTACACTATAACCGTCACGTCAAATTTCTTTACTCTTTCCTCCTAAAAACCAGCCGCGCATTTAGCGGCTGGTTTTTTTTGTACAGTCTCGTTCAGGATTTTCTGCAATCTTATAAGATGTCTGTTGCGTCGGCAGGATGATCCCTGATGAATCCATGGACTTCTTCATTGTCCGGGTCTTCCATCAACTGGAACATAAGGATCTGGAACATATTAAAGGTATCTGTTTCCCTGTTAGTTATCAGGTCATACACAGGCCGGCCATGGCCCTTTAATGCTCTATACTCATTAATGGCCTTTTCTCTGTCCTGCCTTCTTAAAAACCGAATGATATCGCCTTCCGCAGGATGGGATTTCAGATACCTTGAGATGGATTCCAGATAAAAAGAAAAAGAATTTATTTTTAATTTTTGAACCTCTGAAATCCGGCAGGTCCTGGAATAGTCACCAACGGCCTGTCTGAAACGAGTATAGCGTTTTTTCCTTGACTCTTCTTTATCTTTTCCATTAAGCAGGATATCTTTTTTAAGCCCTTTTGCGACCGCAGGAAGCAGGCCTCTTCTGCGCATTATCGCGTCAGGCTCGTATGTCTTAAAATATTCACGAAGATTCATCATTCCGGGTGGCGTCAATTGATCGGAACCGTTATCAAGCAGGATATTGGCGATTTGGACATCAAAGAGTTCATTTGGAATAAATTCCCTGCCGTCTGAGTCCACTGCTTCAAGGGGTTTAAAATATTGGATTGGCAGGGCGTCTCTTCCCACCCTTTTTTTCAGAAAAAACCTGGTGTCATGCGTCACCGGAACCCTGCATTGCCCTGTGGGATATAATGAGCTTGTAAATGCCGGCACAATCAAAAACGCCCCCTCGGGAGTGATTTCCGTGCCATAGTTGTCAGTGATTGAGGACTTGATACTGATAAAGTCCTCATCAAGACCGGCAGGAATCAGCAGTTGATCAAAATCGTGCTGAACCTCAATATCTATTCCTGCCTCATCCTTGATCCTCTCCGCTTTTGACCTGTTCTTGTCTGTAATGCTGAAACCTATGTCCGCCCCAAGGGTCAAGAGTGCCTTGACGATGTTGCCTGAGCCCCTGGGGATTTTTGTCAAAAGCCCATACCTGGATTTATATCCTCTGTCCGACATGAAACCGATAATATCTACAATATTTTTTTCCCCGCATCTCCAGTCCAGGGGATCAGATGCACAGTAGAGGGCGAAATCACTGTTGCCCGCATCAAATAACTCCCTTATCAATCTTGTAGCCGCATCAAATGTGAAATGCTTTCTGGGCACCGGAAGCGCCCATTCATTGCACCTCCTGCAAGAGATGCTGCACCCCACGGTCATCTGTAATGTGGATACGGTCTTAAACATGACATGAGTTATGTCCTCTGTCAGCCCGGTTTTTTGCGCCCACTGATCATAGCCAATGAACTCTATATTTTTAGTTTGCCATCTGACCGCCCTAGCAAGCCTCTTTCTAATTGCCTCATAGGCCGCCATTAAACCGCCTTGGGAGTTTTCAATCAGTTGCGGCCGGAACCTCTTTGCGGCCTGCTGCAACTGATTGATCGCCTTCTGATCTAGTTCAGACAATTCCGAAGTATTGTGAATCCGCTGCGATATAGCCTTATATACATTTTCAGCATCTCTAAAATTGCCGGAATATATGCAGGCGAGGAATTCATTTCTCTTTTGATCGAAATAGTTCAACGAATTATTAATTTTGAATGTTGAATTTTTAGTACGATTTAAAAGGATATGTTATGGCAAATGCTCCAAGTCTTCCAAATCCTTATGTCTGCCGGCTGCCTGTTTATTCTTTCTGAGATCCTGGAGTGAAATGAAGTTGATTAGGATTCCATCAATTTCTATGACCTCGCGATTGGAGTAACATTTATTGAAATCTACCCCGGATGCGCTTGTGATGACTTCAAGCCGTACCGGCGGCACACCCATACGAATTACTTTGTTTGCTTCTAAAAACAGACTTTCTGAAATAGTCTCATAAGGCATACCAAATTCACGAAATGCTGAAGAGACCTTTTTGGAATTCGATTCGCTTGTTTCAATCCAGATGTCCATACCACCGGTTGCTCGTGGGTAGCCATGGTAACCTACCGCGTAGCCTCCAACTAGCAAGTACTTGACATTATGAGAGTTCAGCAGTCTCAAGAAATCTTTGAAGTCTGGATGTAACTCGATCTTGGCCATAAATCATCCTTCTGTTGATTTCAATAGCTTCAATTCGTTCAAGCGGACTTTTTGAAAACCAATATTTCTTTTCCTCCTCGATATCATCTAAGGAAAAAACAGTCACAATTTTCTTATTAAGACTCGGAAGCTTATCCATATCATTAATCCTCCAAATTACTTTCTTGCCATAACAGATGTAATAGGGGCCAAATCTGCTCTTGGCTCACATTAGTTCAGGGGTCTGCCTTTGACTCTTGCTACCATTATCTACAAATCAATAAGAGTCATCGGCAGACCCCTTTTCAAAGAAATGTGGACTGATGCTTATAATTGATTTTCTACTTCAACAGACAATTTCAAACCAACACTATGCAGAACAGAATTCAAACTTTTTAATTTTGGATTGCCTTGTGTTGAAAGAATTCGATAAAGGTTTTCTCTATTAAGTTTTGTTTCGCGTGCTATTTCAGAAATACCCTTTGCGTCTGCAACGTCTTTCAACGCCATTAAAAACACTTCTTGGGAACCGTCTTCCAGTGCGGCATTTAAGTATTCTGCGGCCTCAACAGGATCGAGCAGATCTTCTTTGAGATTATTTTCATATTTTTCTGTTACTTTGTGCATTTCGTCCTCCTTTTAAAATCGGTCCAATATGCTTGCGCCAATTGAATATCTTTTGACTGCGATTTTTTAGAACCACCACAAAGTAAAATCACGACCGTCGTCTTGGATTTTCCATAATAAATCCGATAGCCTGGACCATAATCCACCCGTAACTCATTCACACCTTTTCCAACAGGCTTACAACACCAAGGTTACCAAGCCTTACACGATTCAACCGAACACGGATCCGCGCCCGTGCGGATCGATCTTTCAGCGAATTAAGCCAGTTATGGAAGGGGTTCTCCCCGTCTTCGGTTATATATTCGAGAAGTTGCGTCTGGGAATTATCCATGGTTATATTGTAGCTTTAAAACCACAAAAGTCAAGTTTTTTTACGGCGAACAATTTGCTCACCTGGAGGTGTGTAGCGACAGCGGAACACCGGTCAGGTGCAGAAAAAGGTTCGGCAGTCTTTATTTTGTATTTTCTTCCTTAATTTGTTTCTCTTTATCAGAAAGCTTGCTTAAAGGTCTTTGAACTACTCCGCGTTCTATTGAGTCTTCTTTCCATTGTTCCATAATTTCGGCGGGGGTGCGTTCAAACTTCCTGCTGTTTTTATTAAAAGGATAGTACAACTTTCTCATTGAAGTGGGAATGTTAAATATCTTAAAGTCTCCTGATAACATGCAGCATTGTGTAGTTATACTATTAACTGGATAATTCTATGAACAGTCAAACAGTCTTGAACAATGAAAAAATGATAAAAGAAATTAAAGCAGTTGATCTATGAAGTAACTTGGCGAAAAATATAGGCTTTTATGTGTGGGTAATCAAGAAAAAATATCGCACTGCTGGAAATGGACAATGTTCGTTGATTGGATGTCTAGATTCAAATTACAGGACCGGCCCAAAGCTGCTCAAAAAACTCCTGCCAGTGGAGGGTTTCGATCCAATATCATCAAGTTAACATGGTTGATCTGGCGCTAAAAAATCTTCCAGCGGGAGAGGTATCCGTGTCCCTTAAGATCACCGGAAAACTTTTTGTTATTATATTGTTGAAATGGGTCTTGGGCGAGCCTTGGAAATACAAGATTCATATGTTTGCCGATAATCATGTCGGCATCTTGGTAAAACCTGGCAGCCTTCCGAGAGGATATTTTAGCTTTTTTTGCATTCCTTAGCTGTTAATACCCCAATCGTTTAAGCGCCCGTGTATCCTTACTCCAGTTTTTTTCCACCCTTACCTTGAGATCCAGATAGACCCGCACCCCGAGTCTTCTTTCTATTTCCTTTCTGGCAGAGGCGCCGATTGATCTGATCATGCTGCCGCCCTTGCCGATCAGTATCCCCTTCTGAGAGTTGGTTTCCACATGGATATTGGCGGTGATAGACAAGAGGTTTTTATTACTTGCCTCCGTCATGTCTTCCACTGTGACCGCAGACGAATAGGGCAATTCCTGCCTCACATGGAGAAATATCTTTTCACGGATGATCTCTGAGACCAGAAAAGACTCTGTCTGATCGGTATTCATGTCCTCCGGAAAAAACCGGGGCCCAGGCCCCAGCCGGGATTTGACCTCATTTAACAGCCCTTCCACCCCCTCTCCGGTCTGTGCGGAAATCGGAACAATTGCATCGAAACGGTGTTTCTTGCTGTAGCTGTCAATAATCGGCAACAGTTGCTCCCTGGCGCCCTTGTCTATCTTGTTTATGGCAAGGATGCACGGTCTTTTAATGCCCTTAAGATTGCTGATGACCTGTGACATCTCAGGGTCATCGGGATTTTCCATATCAATCGTGGCCACCAGGACGTCCACATCCTGAAGCGTGGCAAGGGCCGATCCTACCATGCTCTTGTGCAGCGCAGACCTCGTCCTGTGGATTCCCGGGGTGTCGATAAAGACCATCTGGAAGCCATCGCCGTGGTAAACTCCCATGATGCGGTTTCGGGTGGTCTGTGGTTTGGGAGACACTATGGCCACCTTTGTCTCCATGATACGATTGAGGAGAGTGGATTTCCCGGCATTGGGGGGACCGATGATAGCGATAAAACCGGATAAAAAGCTCATATTTTTTCTACCCTTATTTTTCCGCGTGGAATGGAGTCGTCAGTTTCTATTGTTAAAACCCTTGCGCCGGTCCTTTCCCCAATCGCCTTCAGACCCTGATTTTTGTATCCTCGGAGCATGGCCATGTCCTCTTTGGGCGCTATGATCCTTATCTGTGCAGCCTCACCATGACCTGGCAGCATCAGGCCTATGCCTAACTGATATATAGCGGATCTGACCAGAAATCCAAAGGCAGGGTGCCATGGTCCGGCAATAATCTGGCCTTCCTCCAGCAAAGAAGGAGAACTCATCAGACCGATCCTGATCA
>DIKH01000404.1:10312-12335 GCA_002424495.1 Desulfobacteraceae bacterium UBA5623 | reverse complement strand
GTTCCAATAGCGAAAGTCGGGCTAACAAAAATCACTGACCGGTTATCTAAAATGCCATAGCTTTCCAAATCTTTTCTCATTAAAGATTAAAAAATTTGATGCCACGTCAAAAAATCTTGACTAAATTCATTTCCAGGCCGATATTATGAACAAGGTTCAAGCAGAGACTTTTCTTCGGCGTTATGCTGATTACGGGATAAGGTTGACAAAGCATTGCCGAAAACGTATGGCCGAACGGGATGTTACGGTTAACGATATCCTGTATGTGATTCACTGGGGCGAGATCGTCGAATTGAAGGGAGGCGAGGAGTACGGCACCTGGGAATGCACGATCAAGGGCCTTGATATTGACGGAGAAGAATTGGTTTTTGTGGCGGCTATTGATGAAAATGACGCCTCAGTTGTGTGTATAACGGTGAAAGGGGATTAAGATATGAAATGCCCAAATTGCAAAAACAAGATGAATTGTACTCAGAGCGATTACCATTACACCGAATCAGGGCTGAATAATATCTATCTATCGGGGATTGAGATCTATCATTGCTCTTGTGGCGAGGAAATTATTAGTCTTCCAACGGTAAACCAATTGCATGACCTGATTGCGATTGATCTTATCAAACAAAAACATCGTTTGAATGGAAGAGAACTAAGATTTTTAAGAAAAAACATGGGGTTGACTGCAAAAAAACTCGGGGGATATCTCGGGATAGATAATGCCACCATATCCCGTTGGGAAAAAGGCTCGCAGCCAATTTCGAGCCCCCATGACCGTCTTTTCCGTTTATTGTATTTGAATATGAGACGTGTTCCACAAGATGAAATTAACGCTGTCATACAGAAAGACTTTACCTCTATTTCCGACGAACAAGTGGAAACCCCGCCTTTTATGATTCCTCGTGAAAAGTGGTCGAAAACAGGAATCTGTTTTCAATGACCGGCAGATTGAGACCTTTTTGAAATTTATTATTACGGTCTGAGATCACCAACCTCCGGGCGGTTTTTTGTGTCTGAAGAGCCGATATGCTCGCTATGCGTTGGGTGTTAATTTTTACGGCAATAAAAAAGGACTTAAGAAATTATCCTAAGTCCTTAATATTGTTTTGGTAGCGGGGAGAGGATTCGAACCTCCGACCTTCGGGTTATGAGCCCGACGAGCTACCAGACTGCTCCACCCCGCGGTAATGAATCTATATAGCCCACCATCAAGGTGCTGTCAAACAAAAAACCGGGGTTGACGGAATATAATAGGAATTTTAGGGCCGCGGCCCTAAGGGCGTAAATTATAAGTCCAGATTGTACTCTTTTATCTTTGAAATAAGGATTGGTCTGCTGATCTCCAAGATTCTTGCGGCCTGAGACCTGTTTCCGGCAGTCAACTTCAGGACCTTTTCTATAAGGTCACGCTCCATTTTTCTTGATGCCTTTTTGATAGAAAGGGTTTGATCGGAATCTCTCCTTGATGGTTTCATGTTTACATCAACAATATTGGCCGGCAGTTCTCTGGGCGAAATCCATCTGCCGGTGTTGAGCAATACCGCCCTTTCAATAACGTTTTCCAGTTCTCTCACATTGCCAGGCCAGGAATAGCCCATAAGCATTGGCATTGTCTCGGAAGAAAGGCCCTCTGTGTTCCTGTTAAGCTTCTTGTTGAAATGGTCAATAAAATAGCCGACCAGCAGGGGTATGTCGCCGCGTCTTTCTCTTAATGGGGGGACATGGATGGTCATAACATTGATCCGGTAAAAAAGGTCCTCCCTGAACCTGCCCTCTTCCACTTCTTCAGCAAGATCCCTTGCTGTCGCCGCAATTACCCTGGTGTCAATTTTCTCAGACCCGACTCCACCCAAGGGGGTCACCTCTTCCTCCTGCAGGACCCGCAGGAGTTTTACCTGCAAAGGCAAGGGAAGCTCTCCTATCTCATCCAGAAAGATCGTCCCGCCGTCAGCCTCTCCAAACCGTCCGGGTTTATTGTGAACAGCACCGGTGAATGCCCCTTTTTTGTATCCAAACAGCTCGCTCTCGA
>DIKH01000404.1:5966-10243 GCA_002424495.1 Desulfobacteraceae bacterium UBA5623 | reverse complement strand
TTGCCTGTACCGCTCTCTCCCGTGATCAGCACCGAGGTCTTGTGTTCAGCCACCTTGCCGACCAGATCGAATACACGCGCCATGACCTCACTTCTGGCAACGATATTTTCAAAGGAATACCTTTTTTCGATCTGATCAATCCTTGTCTTGAGCCTTATGTTTTCCTCTTTTAACCTTTCTCTTTCTTCCGACTTTCTCAGTGTCAGGAGGACTTCGTCCGACTTAAAGGGCTTGGAGATATAATCATAGGCCCCTTCTTTCATGGCCTCTACCGCCACTTCAATTGTACCGTAGGCTGACATCATTATGTAGGTCTTATCAGGATGTTTTTCCCTGGCATTCCGCAAAAACGTCATCCCGTCCATGCCGGGCATCTTTATATCACAGAGAATGGCGTCAAAATCAGATTCTGCAAGAAGGCTTAAGCCCTCCAATCCGTCTTTGGCGCCTTCAACACCATAGCCTGCCTTTTCGAGCATAGTCTTGAGCATATGCCTCATGTTGTTTTCGTCATCAATGACAAGCACACGTTGTTGAGCCATGTGGTTTCTCCATACCGTTCAACCTTTTTCATCCTTAAACTATTGTTCCCGGCAGATCGGGAGAATGACAATAATCGTTGTCCCACCATCCATTGAGCTTTCAGCCCGTATTTCTCCTCCCAGTCCTTTGACAATGCTGTAGCAGACCGATAAACCAAGTCCGGTGCCCTTGCCTGGTTCTTTGGTTGTGTAGAATGGGTCAAAAATGCGGACGAGATCTTCCTTTTTAATACCCGGACCAGTATCTGCGAACCTTAACTCTATAAATTCGCCTAGGTCTTGAGACGATATGGTCAGGGTATTGGCTGAGGACAGATCCGGTAAGCCTTCTGCCATGGAATCGGCAGCATTGATGAAAATATTGAGAAAAATCTGTTTTAACTGGCTGGGGTCTGCCTGAACAATATCCCTGGTCGCATCCAGCATATGGCTCATGGTAAAATGGGCCATCATCGGCTGTGGTCTTAGCATTTCAAGTGTTTCCATGACCAGTTGATGGATGCTTATCCTTTTGACAGCACCGGCAGAGGCCCTTGAAAAATCAAGAAGATCTCTGATAATCTGATTTATCCTCGTAATCTCCGATTCCATACGGTCCAGGAAATCCTGCCTTTCTTCGCTCCCAAGGTTTTCACCCCTTAAAAGCTCAAGGTAGCCCAGTACAATACCAATGGGGTTTCCTATCTCATGGGCGACACCGGTCGCAAGCCTTCCCACAGAGGCAAGCTTTTCAGACCTGATGATCTCATCCTGAGCCTTTTTTATCTCCTGATTGGCCTCCTCCAGCGACGAAATATATTCCTTAAGTTCCTTCTTGTTCTGATCGAGACGTTTCAGCATCAGATCCAGGGAGATATAAAGCTGCCCTATTTCATTTTTGGGTGAATCGGCAATCGGCTCCAGGGACTCAATGTCGCTGAATTCCTCTGTAACCCTTAACAGCTTATGTATAGGCCTGACAACGGTCCTGGAAATCAGCCAGAAACCGAACAGCACCAGAGTGATAGTGTAGGCCAGGATATAGAGAAGGATGAGCCCCTCTGAGTCCCTTAAGGTCTTATACTGGGCAGAGAGACTGGAGCCTATGGTTATGACGGCGAAAAGACGGCCATCAATCAGCACAGGACCTGAAATGTCAACCCGTTCCTGGGCAATCCAGACAGCCCCCCATGTGGTCCCGCTGAAGTTATATGCAGGCTTCTTTGTTGTAAGGCACTCACGGGAAATAGCCTTTGCGCCTTTGAACTCCAAGCCCCATGAATCCGTAACAAAGAGTCTACTTCCGTCTCTGTCAAGCACCAGTGCGTCCGAAAATTCCCCTACGTTGAGCATTCGGCTGAGCTGTTCCTTAAAGAGCGGGTCTGATGCAATCTCTTCCAATGGCCTGTTTCCGGATTCGATCCGGCTTTTGACCAACTGCTCCAGGCCTGCAAGTAATAAACGGCCTGTCTGCAACTTGTTCTGAATCAGATGCCTTTCTGCAACCCTTATCATCACTACATTGATAAGAAGCATGGCCGAGAGTATCAAAAAGGCCAGGTGCGCCATTATGCTTGTTCTAAGGCTGTGTAATGGTAGACGCAAGGGTTTTTATCTCCAGGGGAGGGGTCTATCCAGAGACGGTTGGTTTGCCCAGCCTGAATGTTATGCCAGAGTCCAATTTTAACTTGTTAATTTTTAATTGTGAATGGAAGAAATAATCCTATTTTAATTCAAAATTCAACATTCAAAATTAATAATTTGCTTAGACGCTAGACCAGCTTGTAGTACCAATTCAAAATTTCAGGACCAAAGAAGAGACAGACAAGGGCTCCGAGCGACAAGAAAGGGCCAAATGGAATCTTCACCCTCAACCCCTTTCCGGACGCCAGCAGGAAACAAAGCCCAATAACAGCGCCTGCCAAAGATGATGAGAAGATTATCATCGGCAAACTTCTCCAGCCCATCCATGCACCTATCATGGCCAGGAGCTTTATGTCTCCGCCTCCCATCCCGTCCCTTCCTGTGATACGCTGGTAAATAACTGCAACCAGATAGAGAGATCCGCCACCGGCAATGATCCCGATAAGGGACTCATGCCATAAGACAGTGGCCCCCGGGGCAAAAGATGCACCCAATCCCACAACAATCCCCGGCAGAGAAATCACGTCAGGGATAATCTGGTGGTGTAGATCAATAAAAGTGGTGGCAACCAGGGCCGAAGTAAACAAAAGCCAGAGTACGTATTGATAACTTAGACCATATCTGATAAAAAGGGTTATGCTCAATAATCCGATCATGGCCTCCACTGCCGGGTAGTGCCATGCAAGGGGGTTACGGCAGTATCTGCACCTACCCAGGAGTAAAAGGTAACTTATCAAAGGGATATTGTCATAGAATCTTACTCTCTCCCCGCAATGGGGGCAACTTGAAGGTGGTCTGATTATTGATTTTTTGAGGGGAATGCGGTAGATACATACATTAATAAAACTCCCCAGGGCAAGCCCTAAGAGAGCGGAATAGACAACCATAACCGATTGAATGTCCATCTGGATGGCCCCCTGCTTAATAATATGGTCAAACTTGGCTCAACAGGCGAAAGCAAAAAGACCCCGATACTTTCTATCAATCCTGATAACCCGCAACAGCGTCTGATAAAGCGCGTCAGTGAGGTACTGGAAGATGGAGGCGTAATCGCCTATCCCACGGACACGTTTTATGGAATAGGATGCGACCTTTACAACAAAAAGGCCATACAGCTTATCTACAGGCTGAAAAACCGGCCGCTCAAACAACCCTTTTCCTTTATATGTGACAGCCTGAAGGAAATAAGCCGGTACGCCATAGTCTCAAATTATGCATACAAGACAATGAGGAGACTTCTGCCGGGTCCTTACACCTTTGTCCTTGAAGGGACCACGCTAGTGCCTAAGATCATGCTGACCAAACGAAAGACCGTGGGCATCAGGGTCCCGGATAATAAAATCTGTCTCGCCATTGTCCAGACTTTAGGACGCCCTATCATTAGCACCAGTGCGGGCTATGATGATCCTCAATCCATTAAAGAGGCATATGACTCTAATCTGGACATTGTCATTGAAGGAGGTGAGCTTGTTCCAATCCCTTCCAGTGTTGTTTCACTTATTGACGATGCACCGGAGGTTATCAGAGAAGGGAAAGGGGACGTGAGCATGTTTACGCAGCAAGGGATTTAATAACCGCCCCATTCATACGCAAGCCGTGGTTTGATGGCCTGAAGAGCCCTGACGACAGATTGAGCAGTCCCCTCAACAAATGCCTCCCATATCTCCATCCTGCCCTTCCTTGGATAGATCAGCGTTGCGTCCCCAGTGATGCCCGCAATCTCCTTGGCAACATTTACCGCATCATGGAAATTGCCCAAGACGTCCACCAGATCCAGATCTTTTGCCTTGGCTCCTGAAAAGACGCGGCCATCGGCGATCTCTTTTACTTTTTCAACCGAAAGATTCCTGCCACTGGCGACTGCCTGAACAAACTGACCCTGTATATCCGTAATAATGGAAGATATTAATTTCCTGTCCCTCTCGGTAAGCTCCCTGTGAGGGGAGCCAATGTCCTTGAATTCCCCACTCTTGAGCACTTCAAGCCTGATGCCGATCTTGTTTAACAGATCTTCGACCCTGACAAATTCCATCAGCACTCCAATACTGCCGGTGAGAGTACCGGGGTTGGCGACGATCTTGTCGGCGGCCGAGGCGATGTAGTACCCACCTG
>DIKH01000404.1:0-5900 GCA_002424495.1 Desulfobacteraceae bacterium UBA5623 | reverse complement strand
GGTGAGTTTATACGCAGGACAATCGCCTTGATTTTATCATCTTCCCTGAAAGAGACAAGCTGTTCCAAGGTTAGACGGGAGTCCATGATGGCGCCGTCTATAGGGATAACGCCGATCCTGTCAGAAAATGACAGTTTTGAGGCAGGGTCAACCATCTTTATGACAATGACCATGGAAATGCACAAAAACAGGGCAATGGCCACAAGAATGACCGAAACCGTCAGTATAGGATGTTTTTTGTCTGCCATTATCCGGTTTTTATGACACAGACTCTAATTCCATTTCGTATCCAGGCCACCGCCAGTGTTGACTGCGACGAAGCTGTCGCCTCGGTGTCATCTTGAATGCAAAATGGAATAAACGGTTGAGGCTGTCTTAAAAGAGTCCTTAAGAGGGATTGTCTTCGGATGCTTCCTCCTCTTTGGACTTCTCTTCCTCGGCCTGGGCCTTTTGCTGCTGCTCTAAATGCATCATTTCTTCTCTTAAGAGGGTGCCCAGGTTGGATGTCGCCTCTTGGGGATTATCAAGATAGCTTCTGTAGATATCCTTTTCACTGACTTCATCCAGTTTTCGGATGGAAAGGCCTATTTTTTTGTCCTTACGCGAGACATTCAAGACCTTGGCCTGGATAACATCGTCCACCTGAAATTGGGCCAAAGGGTTCCCTCGTCTGTCTGTGGAAATCTCCGAGATATGGACAAGGCCTTCAATCCCTTCTTCCAGCTCAACAAATATGCCGAAATCGGTCACATTGGTTACTGTACCGGTTATCCTGGTGCCGGGCTTGTATCTTTCCGGTATCTCATCCCATGGGTCTGTTGACAATTGCTTGATGCCAAGAGAGAACCGTTCATTGTCCTTGTCAATGTTCAATACCACTGCCTGAACTTCCTGGCCTTTCTTATAGACCTCGGAGGGATGCTTTATCCTGGTGGTCCAGGATATGTCAGAGATGTGGACGAGTCCGTCTATACCTTCATCAATGCCGATAAAGATTCCAAAGTCGGTAATATTTTTTATTTTTCCTTCAATTATGGTCCCCACCGGATATTTCTCTGCAATAATATCCCATGGATTAGGCTCCACCTGTTTCAGCCCCAGGGAAATTCTCTTCTTTTGTACATCGAGATTCAGGACCATTGCCTCTAATTCATCACCAACGCTGACAATCTGTGATGGGTGTCTAACCTTTCTGGTCCATGACATCTCAGAGACATGGATCAGACCTTCCACCCCTTCTTCCACCTCTACAAATGCCCCGTAGTCTGTCAGACTTACGATACGGCCTTTCACCTTTTGGCCAACAGGGTATTTTACTTCTGCATCAGTCCAAGGGTCGGAAGCCAACTGTTTGATGCCAAGAGACACCCTCTCCCTGTCTCTGTCAAAGCTCAGTATCTTTACAGTGATTTCATCTCCCACCTGATGGAGTTCAGACGGATGTCCGACTCTTCCCCAGGACATATCGGTAATGTGGACAAGACCGTCAATGCCCCCCAGGTCAATGAATAGGCCGTAATCAGTAATGTTTTTGACTACGCCCTTCAAGACCGTGCCTTCTTCAAGGGCTCCTAAGGTCTTCTCTCTCAAGGACTGCCGTTCTGACTCAAGCAGTGCCCGCCTGGACAGCACTATATTGCCACGGCGTTTGTTATATTTTACGATTTTGAAATCAAGCTGTTTGTTGACCAGTGAATCCATGTCCCTGATCGGTCTTAAGTCAACCTGGGAGCCCGGCAAAAAGGCCTGAAGGCCTATATCAACTGCAAGACCTCCCTTTACACGGGATGTGATGGTGCCGCTGATGACGCCGTCATTTTCATAGATTTCTCTTATATCATCCCATATCTTGATCTTTGCTGCCTTTTCTTTGGAAAGCAGGATGCCACCTTCGTCATCGGCCTCCCTCTCCAAAAGGACCTCAACCTCGTCTCCAACCTTGGCGGTCAGATTGCCATCCTGATCCATAAATTCATCAATGGGAATTTGCCCCTCTGATTTGTAACCGACATCAACCAAGACATACTCTTTGCCTATCTGGACAATCTGGCCTTTGATTACCTCCCCCTCCTGGATGCTCTTTAGACTTTCTTCGTATAATTTCATGAAATTATCACTATCAGGAATTTCTTCTTGTGAAGAGTCTAAAAAATCCTTTCCGCTCGCCCCCCTGTCGGAAGCCTTTTGTGGATTTTCAAAGGTCGCATTATTGTTCTTTGCCCTAATAGTTTCGTCTTTGGTTGTTTCGTTTGTTTTTTCCATTAAGTTAATTACCCCCTGCGATTTTTTCCCATTGATAATGGCCTAATCTATAACATATATCAAAAATATAAACAGAGTTCAACATATAATTTATTTGGAATATTTTCTTGTTGCCAATATCGGGGTAAAAGTTTGAGTTTTTGAACAAGGGTTCCAGGGTCCAAGTGTATTTGAGCCTGACCACTGGACCCCTCGGCCCCTTGAATCCTTGAACCCTTACGCCCTCGGCTTTAGCCGATGGTAGTTGACTTTACGTGGCTCAAAATTTTTTCAAATACCTGCCCTATTGAAAGATCGGTGGTATCTATGATTATCGCGTCTTCTGCAGGTCTTAACGGCGCCAGCACCCGGCCCTGGTCCTGGTGATCCCTTTTTCTCAATTCCGAGTCAACGAAATCCCTTGAAACAGACTCCCCCCGGGCAAGCCTTTCATTGTATCTTCTCTCTGTCCTGGCCATGGCAGAGGCGGTAATAAAGAATTTATGCCTGGCCAGGGGAAAGACAACCGAGCCCATATCACGGCCTTCCGCCACGACATCTGAGCGCTCGGCCATCTTTCTCTGGAGCCCTGTCATCGCTTCCCTAACCTCTTTGACGGAAGATACATCGGAGGCGGCCATGTCCATTTCCGGGCTCCTTATCGCAAGGGTTACGTCCTCTTTGTCCAAAAAGAGCCTGGGGGGGTCAACACTGGAGTCAAAAAAAAGATCCAGGGAACTGCACAGGTTTTTCAGCGCTCCTCCGTTGTCAAGGCGGATGGCCCGCCTTTTGGCAGCCAGGGCCACTGCGCGGTACATGGCCCCAGTGTCCAGATAGACAGCGTTAAGCCTTTTTGCCAGCAGACGGCTGACAGTGCTCTTTCCTGAGCCTGCCGGGCCGTCAATGGTTATAATGTTGCTCATGGCAATTTTTACATTTACAGGATTTTCTTCAATGTCCTGATAAATCTTTCGTTTTCCTCTGGCAGGCCCACGTTGATCCGGATATATTCAGGCAGTCCGTAACTGTCCATGGATCTGACAATCACCCCTTCTTTCAGCATACGGTTGTAGATCTCTTTACCGCCGGAAGGCACCTTGATCAGAAAAAAATTCGTCTGGGTGGGTATATAGTTGAGACCCATTTCACCGAGGCCTCTGTAAAGATAACGAAGCCCTTCCTGCACAACCTGAAGAGTGCGGGCGACGAACTCCTTATCGTCCAATGCGGCGATTGCCCCTGCCTGGGCCAGTAAGTTTGCATTAAAGGGCTGTCTCACCCGATTCATGTAATCAATCAGTCTTTCAGAGGCAAATCCATAACCGATCCTAAGTCCGGCAAGCCCGTAGAGTTTTGAAAAGGTCCTGAGCACAAAGAGCAGAGGGTATTCTTTAAAAAGATCCAGCCCGTTGGCCACACCTTCGTCGGTTACAAATTCAATGTAGGCCTCGTCCAGGACCACCACAATATCATTGGGTATTTTTTTTAAAAACCCGAGCAACTGATCTCTTTTCAAGGCAGAGCCGGTGGGGTTATTAGGATTGTTAATGAATAGGATCTTGGTCTTTGGCGTAATTTTTTCGAAAACAGCATCCAAATCAATCCTGAAATCGGAAAGCGGCGCAGACGATATCAGCCCTCCGGCACCCTTTACCACCTTTTCATACACCAGGAATGTGGGAAAGGCCTGGACCACGTGTTCCTCTGCACTCAGGAAGGTCCTGATAACCAACTCGATCAATTCATTTGAGCCGTTGCCAAGGATGATCTGTTCAATAGGCAGGCCCAACTCCTTGCCCAGCCTTGTTTTGAGATAATAGCCGCTTCCGTCAGGATAACGATGGAGGCCATGAACCTTTTCCATGATCGCCCGGACAGCCATAGGTGAAGGGCCCAGAGGATTTTCATTGGATGCGAGTTTAATGGAATTCCTGATCCCCAGTTCTCTCTCCAGTTCCTCAATAGGCTTACCTGGGGGATAAGGAATCAACTCCTCAACACCTTTATGGGTCAAGCTCTTCATTAGGCATGCTCCTGTATTTAGAAATTTTAATTGAGCCCTTATAGCCCATGGTTGGTAAAATGTAAACTCCTCCAGCCGGCTCAAGCCAAATATTTTTTACTGTTTTTGACTTGACTTGCGCAGGCTGATCCTTTATTTTTTCTACCATCAGCCTGGATAACCGCTTTTATTCATTCCAAAATAGTTGAGGTAGGAAAGTTATGAACAAATCACAATTGACAGAAGCGCTTGCCAAGGAAGAGGGGTTGCCCCTAAAAAAGGCCGAAGAGGTGGTCAACACGGTGTTTGGAGAGATGGAAAAGGCCCTGATCAAAGGGGAAAGAATGGAGATCAGGGGGCTTGGCAGTTTTAAGGTAAAGGAATATGAAGGTTATAAGGGTAGAAACCCCAAGACAGGTGAAATAATCGAGGTGTCACCCAAGAGGCTTCCTTTTTTCAAGGTGGGGAAAGAGCTCAAAGAAAGGGTGGACGTTGACTAAGACGCCAGGTGTCCACCTGGGCCAGATGTTCACACGGGACAGCCTCCTGGTTACAATTGAAGGACCTTGGTCGTGCTGGACGGGGAGCTAGCGGTGCCCTGTAACCCGAAATCCGCTCATGCGGGGTTGGATGTCCCTCAAAGAGATCCCTGAACGAGACTTATTCAGCCTGCCCGGAGACGAGATGGACCTCACGTAACAGACGCTTATGAACCCCGTCAGATCCGGAAGGAAGCAGCGGTAAATAAGAAAGTATGTGTCGTGGCGGAATCTATCTCTACCCTTCGGGCAGGCTAAATCTTTCTGTCAGGCATCAACTGGGGATGCGCGACCAAGGACCTCTATATTATCATACCCCCATACTTTTGTCTCTTGAGCCAGTTGCAAAGGCTTAACACTGGCTCTCTTCTCAAAAAAATGTCTTTTACAAGTGATGCAAACTGGCTCCAAAAAGAAATCCCCTGTTTTCAGTTCACAAGACTTTCCCATGAGCACAATCTCATACACGGCGTCTTTACCCGGCATGGAGGTGTAAGCGCCCCGCCCTTTGACACCCTTAACACCAGTTATGCTGTTGGCGACCGTCAGGAAGATGTTGCAGAAAATATCCGGAAAGTCAGAGGTGTCATTCAGGCCAAAGACCTGATGTATATGAATCAGTCCCACGGGGACGGCATATTGGTTTTGCGTCAGGGAGCCCTATGCATCAATGGAGAGGCCCTTGATGTTGATGCCTTGATAACCGATATTCCGGGGGTCGGCCTCATGGTCAAACAGGCCGATTGTCAGGGGGTAATCATATATGACCCTGAAAAGAACGTGGTGGCCGATGTGCACTGCGGTTGGCGGGGAAATGTTCAAAACATACTTGCCGGGGTTGTATCCAGAATGAATAAGGAATTTGGATGCAGACAATCAGGCCTTCTGGCCGCTATCGGCCCATCACTGGGCCCGTGTTGCGCCGAGTTTATAAGCCATAAGGAAATATTCCCAAAGTCATTTGAGCGTTTTATGACTCGGGAAAACCATTTTGACCTATGGGCCGTCAGTTGCCGGCAGCTTACAGAGGCTGGACTCAGACCGGAGCACATAGAAGTTGCAGGCATATGCACCAAGTGCAGGAAGGATTTGTTTTTCTCTTACAGGGCAGAGGGGAC
>DIKH01000145.1:11715-19340 GCA_002424495.1 Desulfobacteraceae bacterium UBA5623 | reverse complement strand
AACTATTTATGACGTTATGTATAATTTAAGACAGATTTTATTTATAATTCTGAGTATTTTATTTTTGGTTTTTCACTCTTTTTTATTTGGAAAGCTGGGCTACTGCATGGAAGGAAACAAAATACCAACGGCTATAATTGTTGATGCCGATTCAGGAGAACCGATTGAAGGAGCCGTAGCAATAGCTATATGGAGAAAGCACAGCATAAAGGAAGCTGCATGGTTTGAAGGCGGAAAAATGGTCCCTGTCAGAATTGAAGAGGCTATATCGGACAAGGAAGGAAACGTATATTTTGAAGGTTTCTGGGACTGGCATTTGTTTGAAAATAGATATCCTCGTTTAACAGTATATAAATTTGGTTATGTATGTTGGGATCAGAAACAGCTTTTTACACCTGTGGAAGGTTCGACTATCAGAAAAGATTTTGATGAGGAGAATCGAGTTGTGCGGATGGAAAAATGGCCGAAAGATTTTTCGTTTGATCGTCATGGAGGTTTTGTTGACTATTCCACAGAGGGCGATATGTCTGAAGCCGAACAAAAGCTTTTACTTAAGGCCTATGAGCCTGAAAGAAAATTAACTATTAAAGAATTAAATACAAAAATAAAGAAAAATAAAAGAGGCATCGAATGAACATGAAAATAATTTTGATGACTTTATTTTTATCTTATTGTTTTGGGAATGCTTTTGCCTGGGATGACAAATTAACTCATCCGGAGATTACAAGAGTTGCAATCCAAAAATCTAATTTGGACCAGCAACTAAAAGAACTATTAGGAATTCCTGATGGAAAGCTACATATGTATCAAAAAGGAAAAATAGAAGATCTTCTTCAAGACGGCAGCACAAACGAAGACATCCCTTTAAGAGCTTATAATCATTTCTGGAATCCGATTCATAATGAAGGACTGGACGATAGTGGATTTGGGTGGATTTTTGAAAATAATCTCCTTTTGAGAGACTATGTGTGGTGGTCATTTTCGGGACTGCCAAATCTGTATTGGGCCATGGGTGAAACGCAAGACGGACAAATTCTCGATGAATGTGGTTCAGGGGATCATTCTTCAGATAATGATTGCAACGATTATTCATGGCGCAAAGCAAGAAAACTATATTACGAGGCATTAGTTGAAACTTCCAGTGAAATTCGGAATTACAATTTTATAAGTTTTTATGAAAAACTTGGCAGGGTGCTTCATCTTCTTCAGGATGTTGCAGTGCCAGCTCATACAAGGAATGACATGTTTGGTCATCTTGATTTTACCAGATTTGAAGGTGTTACTCCTCTCAAATGGGGAGGAAATCTATTCGAATATTGGGTAAGGTTGAAGTTGGAAAAGGATAATGGTTATATTTCCAGAATCTCTTCAAATGCTATTATACCGGATTTTGAAAAGAAAGAGGATTATTGGGATCGCGGTGAGTACATCGGAGCCAGTGCTGATATAACTTTACCTGTTGATGGTGAAGAACAAGTTGGCTTATCTGAATACAGCAATGCGAATTTTTTAAGTAAGTGTACCATATTTACAGATAATTTACCTTTCGGGGATAGTCATTACTTTCCCTTCCCCAATAAAGACAGTATAGAGGAAATGCCTCCTGAAACAATAATGGCAGAAGATGGCAAAGCTGATAAAGTTCGATATTTGAGAAAATACAGACACGGCGAAGTTATTAATAATTTCGCACAGGCAAGGTATTTTTGTGAAGGCTTGTATATTACCTTAACGGACATAAACTTATACTATCGTTTGGCATTCCATTTGGATGACAAAGTGCATGAGGCATATGCTGAAAAATTAATCCCTAAGGCAGTCGGTTTCACAGCTGGACTCATTAACTATTTTTTCCGCGGCGAGTTGGAAATCACCGCCCCGGACGAATACGTCTATGCACTAATTGACGGCAGTGTAATAGAACCCGGAAAGACCCAGCAGGAAATCAAACAGATCAAGGCAAGGATAAGAAATAACTCAGCTAAAGAAAAAGATGAACAGGGTAACATCATCTCATATGAGCCTATAGGACAAGGCCAGCTTCAGGCAGTTGCAAAATACAGAGTAATCCCTGATTACCACGCTGACCTCTCAGGCGACCCTCCGACATACGATGAAATGAAGGATGTGGAATATTCCTATTCCGTTTCAGCGAAGGTTGATATTGCCTCTTTAAGTTCTGATGCATCGGAGGAAAAGGTTTTCGATTTTTTTGAAAACCCTATCCCCGTTGGAATCACGGACCTTTATCTTCAAGTCATATTTAAAGGCACGCTAGGGAATGAAGAGAATATCGCCGTGGCAGTGGGAATGAAAGACCTTATGGAACCTTATCATCTATCCATACTAAATACCTCTGACGTATTCTGTATTGACAATAACATTTATACTGCCGCTCAAATTAAAACTACCCCTGCTCTCAGGGCAATGGTGGATTTCGATCATGACGGCATTGTGAACGAATATTGGGAAGGGGAGCCTTATATTGATCCGCATGATGAATACAGGAAGGTGGCAATATTTTCAACTACTGGCGAATTCAGTTGTTACCAGGCAACTTATTCACTATTACCGCCTGGAAGACACGGAAACATCATATTTTTGATAGACGAGCCAGAGTTTCTATTACGGTCTAACTACATAAAGCCACATTCGGAAGCCAATTCATTACGGACCATAAACTTTCAAGAAAGTCAATTTGATGAGAATGGTATTTTTTATTTCAATCTCCCCATGTCTTTTAGAGGCATAAATCACCACTGGTTAACCACCAATGTCCTGTGGCTCGGTTCAATGTCAATTGATCTATGGTATGACAATGATGCATGGCCTGAACTGGAAGATAAAGAAATCGTCCCAATGGACCCCATAGGGCAATAGGAGGGCAATAAATGAGAGCGATCTATCTGTCAATCATAGCATTGGCGCTTAATGCAAACGCATATGCGGCTGATTTTTTTCTGAATAAAAGTTTTAAAGAGATCTTTGTCATTGAAATTTCAGATGAAGTTGCCTTATTGCGAACCTCTGACGGCACATCTGAAGAGGTTATGGTCGGTGACATCATTGGCGACCAATCAGGCGAAGTTGTAGAAATTAAACCGGATTACATCATAGTAGAACATGACAAAACAAGGACAATGCTACCATTAATCTTGTTTGACAAGGAAGATCCTGGAATCAGATAAACTGATTTTTTCCCAGCACCAGTGGTAACTACTCAGGTAGTTAGGTTGAAGACTGAGGCCGAAGGCAGAAGGCAACAAAAACAGAGGCATAACCATTTACATATTTTGAGCTGGGGCATCGGATAAAGTCATTTGTTCACCTGAATGGACAAAACCTCGCCCTTTTCAAGTCCACCGCCTAAGTTAATTTTTGGCACCGTATAACCTTCTTCCAGGTCTTTGAGGAACTTTAACGTCCAATTAACATAATTTGTTTGTTCCTCTGGATTGTCAGCCCCTCCATCTTTCACATAAATCTCATTGGCCCTTCTTACAAGCTGATCTTTGGTAACGCCTTCCTCGTTCAGCTGTTTGAATGCTGCAATACTGGCCTGTAGGCGGGTCACCCTTTTGGGTTTGGTTTTTTTGATACCCAGCTTCTCAATAAAGCTTTGGTAGTCCTGCGCCTCTTGTTGTGTTTTGAATGTTACTGTTTGTCTTTCGTCACCATTGGTAATAGTGGCTTGCCATTCCTTGCCCTTTTTGTTCATTGAAATTAACATGACTCCCTCCATTGATAAAGCGCGAGCATAAAATATTGCAGTTTCTGTGCCCCATACACAATTCTTTATCTACCTATGCTTTCATATTCTTCTCTTTTAATGACAAGAACCACATCCTTCCTTCTCATGATCCAAGAGGGCCTTTATCTTTTCTTTCAAATGATCAGTAATTTTAAGGTCTTGCAGCATATTTGAAACACCATCCTCTTTAATCAGCTTTTCGACCCGTTCATACTCTTGCATTAATAAATTGTAAACAAGATCAAAATAAAGCTCCTTGTCAAAACCATAAACCTTATAATTGGCTGCAAGGGTCTGGATTACATTTTCGACCTGATCTCTAAAAAGGTCGTTTCCATTGTCATCAAATCTAATTTTGTTCTGTGCCGACACTACATTTTCAATTTTAGATTCCTCTTGGCTTAGTTTATTACCGGTTTCATAAAGTGTCGCCTCAAGTTCGGCGATCTTTTTCGAATGGCCAAAGTAGCTTTTCAGATCATTTGCGCTTATCATTTTGTTCTCCATAATGAATTATCCTCCCTTTTAGACCAATTAGATATTTCTTGGAAAACACAACTCAAAATTAAATGAAAGTTATAAGTTTTTGTTCAATCTGTAGATGACCCCAATAATATCTTCTTACAGGGTTAACAAGATATAAGAGTAAGAAAGATCCTGTATATCCGGTTGATCCTGTCAAGACAATAGTGCTATTTACATGCAACTTCTTCTATTAGAATAAACAAAATCTGTGCCAAAAAAGTAAAAGACTGTAATTAATTTAATAAGAAGTAATATCAGGAGGTTATCCTATCGTTGACGTTATCTGAAATTATATCATGGAATAGAACTCTAATTTTGATACAGCTCTGTATCAACTTCACCAAATAAAAATCATCCTCTTGATATTACTATGATATCCAAATTAAGGCATTAAAGGTTGTAACAAAAGAATAGGGAATGAACAGTTCCTTTATTGATTTTCGATGCGTAACGGCCATTCCTTGTCTCATAATTCATTCGAAACATTTCTGTCTCATGAGACAGCAGGGTTTTAAGTTAATGCCATTAATGCAAAGTTAAATGTACTCTAACATCTAAAGAAGCTTGAAAAGATTTTACAGGATCGAACGCTACTTAATGTTCTGGACCAATTACCGTTTATGCATTCCTACGCGGGAGGATGACATGTGATTACGGGATGGTTTGTGCGCATAGCCACACTTTGTTTCTCCCCGCTGAGCAACATTATTCCCTAGATCCTACACAGTGCAAGCTTTGATTTCTTTGTAATATCAAATGGCTATTTGGTATTTTAATGCAAACCTATCAAAGGTTCTTAGGGTGGATGATATTCTGGGATATTGACAAGAGATATCAGATTTCAAATTGATAAAGTAATCGGTACGTTTTAATGGCAGGATAAACTATGCTTACCATATGAAAGGGGAAACATTTTTGGGAAATTCCGAAATACGTATAGATACCGGACTGTATGATTTGTTTAAGACCTTTTCAGATATACACTAATTTCAGTAAAATCAGTGCATATGTGAAAAACATGCACCGGCGCAGTGCATGTTCAAGTTCACTCCAGGCGATATGGGGGTAGAAAGGCGGGTCGAACCCAATGTCATTAACTTTAGCCTTCCACACCGGAGCTGAAGGCTTAAGTTAATGACATTGGATAGCAAATAAGGAGTCGCAATATGGCGCTTTATCTGGTTCAGCATGGAAAGAGCCTGCCAAAGGATGTTGATCCTGACCAGGGCCTGTCGAAAGATGGCATTTTAGAGGTTGAAAAAATTGCTCAAGTCGCTAAGGGATATCACATCCACGTCAGGCAGATACTACACAGCACAAAGAAGCGGGCGCTCCAAACCGCAGCCATTTTTCAAGATGCGCTTATTCCTGAGGAGCCCATGCAGGTCATGGCGGGTCTTCTGCCGTTGGATGATGTTAAGGCTTTTGCCGGCCAGATCATCGGAGAAAGGGATCTGATGATCGTCGGGCATCTACCCTTTATGGAACGGTTGACCACCTATTTAATCACCGGATACATCGAAAAGAGAATATTTAAATTCCAGAACGGAGGTGTTGTCTGTCTGGACAGGGATCCGGAAACCGGTGATTGGTTTATAAAATGGTCACTGATGCCCAAAATCAAATGAAGAGGTCGTCGGGCAGTAAGCTCATGAAAATCCCTTGCGGTTCTAATTTTTTCTAAGAATTTTCATTCTAGCATATAAAATTTGAAATTTATGTATTCACGTCCCAATTTCGTCTGCATCAAAAAATATAACCATTTGAAATTTAAATAATATTTAAGATGCCAAACTCTGGCAAGGCTCTTGCACCGGTTTAAGATAACAGAGGTGGGGGTATCTTCCTCCGCCCTCGAAACGGGTCCAAAGGTCCCAGTTGGAATAAATCTTAAAAATCGCCGTGGGCCAAATTACATAGAGGTGATGTTATGACAAAAGAAAAATCTGACAGAATAAACATGTTGGAAGAATTGATAGTGTATGCAGGCCAGGGTAAAAAGATCAGCCTGCATGCAAAACCCGTCAGAGAAGTTGTTCGGTTAGAGCGTGAGGGAGGCGATGTAAACACCGTCATTCTGTCCATGGAGTATAGCGGCGTTGCTGATGACAGGCCTTTCAGATTCACAAAGAACTATTCTTTTGTTGATGACCTCCCGCAATATGCACTTGAATGCCTTTTAATCGCCAACAACAGATTGCAGATGGACGTAGAAAGGCTCAAAGATGTTGGTATAAAAGCAGAGTTTGAATTTTTTAATTTTCAAAACTGCCTGATAGACCTGCCGGGCGATGTATCTGCTAAAAGCCCTGCCCTGAGGTTGCAGGACTTTATCCATCTTTCACGTGCAGGAATAGCGGTTTCCGTTGATCTAACCATATCCAGACCGTCTATTGAACTGGAGCAGGAAGGCATTAAGAAAAAGGGATTTGGCTGCATGGGGGCCTTTACCTTCACGACCGCTACGGAGAAGACTACCATTGAGAAGCTCTATGGCATCGGGGGATACGATGATGCAAAGGCGGAGGACGAGGACGTAGTGGAGGTGGCGAACAGGCGACTTGAAAGAGATTGCCAACGCCTGAGGAGTGCGGGGATGGCAGTCGAAAGGCCGTCATTTCTTCGTATATGGGAGAGGGTGTTTGACAAATAAAGTTTGATGGTCCCGTAAAAAGTCGAAAATCGGTTTTTTACTCAGTTTTAGGTGCTAGGTTTTAACTATTTAATTTCATGAGCAAAGCATTCCCTAAAACATAACACTTGAAACCTAAAACCCGATGAATTCGACTTTTTGCGAAGTTATCAAAGTTTGAACAAAAAAGACTTTTTCAGAACTTTTCACACCCTGAAGTTTGGCCAATAATGTGCCGGTGTCATTTTCAAGTTGACAAAACGTCATATCCTGCAATATTCTCATATGTTAAAAGTAAACCGCTATCATCTTATTCATCTTCTTGGCGTCTGTAAAAGTAACCCAGCGCACTGTTCGCAAACGGTTCCAGTCAAATATTTTCCGGTGCATGCTGTGAAATTTCGGTATCTGTTCATTTTCTTCTTCTCTCTTAACCCTCCTTTGTTCGCCCAGGAAGGGATGGATTTCGTCTCTCTGCAACACACCCTTCTACAGGAAAATCCCAGGTTAAAGGCGATGGAGAGCGAAGCGGAAATGGTCAGACATAAGATCGTTCAGAGCAGCTCGCTGGATGATCCCAGATTGAAATTGGGTGTAAATAACCTGCCTGCCGACAGCTTTTCTTTTGATAAGGAGGACATGACCTCAAAAGAGATCGGCATCTCACAGATGATACCTTTATGGGGGAAACGCTCTGCAAAGGGCCGCATAATGACT
>DIKH01000145.1:3347-11627 GCA_002424495.1 Desulfobacteraceae bacterium UBA5623 | reverse complement strand
AGATTTTCAAACAGATAAGGGAAGATCTCAAAATGGTGATTGAAAGTGAAACCGCCTTATCAAAGACTGGCATGGGAAGTCTTGAGGGTGTTATCAATGCAAACATCGAAACGCTGATGACAGATGAAGAAATCATCATGCTTGAGCAAAAGGAATCAGAACTGCTGCAAAAAATCCAATATCTTGTCGGGAAAAATGCAGCGGTCGCCATCAAGGATATCAATCCTGAGGTTGTTGAGATGGATAAGGAAGCAATCAGACAATGCATTGATGATAATCCTGCCGTAAAGATACTCAAGTATGAAAAACAGATAAGCGAGGAGCAGATAAAACTCAAAAAACTGGAATATCTGCCCGACATGGAAATAGGAGCCTCTTACATGCAGAGGGATAACGGGGCCATGGAAAACAGGGCCGACATGGTATCAGGCATGGTGTCATTCAATATTCCGTTACGGCTGGCAGCAAAAGATGCGATGGTGCAGGAGATGAATGAAAAATGCCAATCCGCAGGGAGCGCCATACAGGATAAGAGGAATGAACTTGAGACACGTGCGGAGAATCTGCTTTTTAAAATGAATAAATGGAAAAAAATCATGGTGCTTTATAGTGACAGGCTGATACCGCAGGCGGAATTTTCCCTCAAGAGTATCCTTGCCTCATACAGGACAGACGGAGGCCTTGTCTCTGTAATTGATAAGGAAAGGCGGTTGTTAACATACAGGATAAAACTGGTTATGGCCGAGAGGCGATATCGCAGCGCCTATTCCGGGTTATCCTCGTTAATGGGAAAAGAGGTCCTTCGATGAGAAGAGTTTTTGTCGGCTTATTGATTACCGCTGTGATAGCAGCGGCAGTGGCAGGCGGATATAAGCTTTTCGACAGGCATGGAAACCATGCAAGTCTTACCTATACATGTCCGATGCATCCGGAGATTATTCAGGATATGCCGGGCAGTTGCCCCATATGCGGGATGTCACTGGTCCCTGTCAGCCAACATGGCCCGGAAGGGGAGGAGGCCCAAACACCGGAGCCATCCATGGAAGAGGATAAAATAAAGGGCCATCTTGTCGCCATAAACGTTCCTCCGGAAAAAAGGCGGATGCTGGGTGTGACATTTGATGTTGTGTCAAGGAGACTAATATCAAAGCAGATAAAGACATCGGCCAGGGTTGTTGCAGATGAAAGACGCATGCACAGGATAACAACCAAAACAGGCGGCTGGATAGAAAAACTGTATATAAACCAGACCGGTTACCATGTTCGGAAGGGGGATGCCCTGCTTTCAATATACAGCCCCGAGCTTGTCTCGGCGCAATATGAATATCTGTCCGCAATAAAGGCGGAGGCAGCGGTAAGAGCCGGTAATGACCCGATAGCCGGAAACATCGGTATAATAAAGGAGGCTGCAAGGGAAAGGCTAAAGCTGTTCGACCTGACAGAAGGGCAGATAAAAGAGCTTGAAAAAAGCGGCTTGGCCGGACGGCAAGTTACCGTCTATTCCCCTGCATCAGGTTTTGTCATAGAAAAGTCCGTTCTTGAGGGGCAGAAGATCATGCCGAATGACTCTCTTTTGGTAATAGCGGACATGTCGCAGGTCTGGGCCGAGGCTGATATATACGAACCGGACATCTCCTATGTAAAACCCGGCATGGCGGTTGAGCTGACCCTTGCCGCTGTTCCCGGGGCCGTGTTTGCAGGTAAGGTCAGTTTTATGTATCCGTACCTTGACCCTGCCACCAGGACACTCAAGGCCAGGATGGAAATTCCCAATCCAGACAAGCTGCTAAGGCTCGAAATGTATGCTGATGCAAAGATTACATATGTGATTGGTGAACGCATCAGCGTCTCTGAATCGGCAGTGATGCGCACCGGCGGCAACAATTATGTTTTTGTTGAAGGAAAAGGCGATTCCATTGAGCCACGGGACATCACCCTGGGCGTGATGGGCTCGGACGGCTACTTTGAGGTGATATCCGGCCTTAGTGAAGGTGAAAAGGTGGTTACATCTGCAAACTTTTTTATTGATTCCGAATCTTCGCTGAAGGCTGCTTTTAAGTCTGCTACCGAAAAACACTCAGGTCATTAAGCGTTAAATTATGATAAAACGCCTGATACAATTTTCCGCCCACAACCGGGGCATTGTTATCGGTATTATAACGGTCGTTGTCTTGTATGCGGTTTACGCCATCAGGCACATCCAGCTAGACGCCATACCGGATTTGAGTGACACACAGGTAATCGTTTATAGCAAATGGGACAGAAGCCCGGACATCATCGAGGACCAGGTGACATATCCTATAATCTCGGCCCTCCTTGGGGCTCCTTCTGTCAAGGCGATAAGGGGATACAGCGATTTTGGCTTTTCATACGTTTATGTAATTTTTACGGACAAGACCGATATTTACTGGGCCAGGAGCAGGGTGGTTGAATATCTTTCAAAGATACAAGGCTCCCTGCCACAGGGTGTTAAGATGGAAATAGGCCCGGATGCCACAGGGGTTGGCTGGGTCTTTCAATACGTTCTCCTCGACAAGGACGGAAAGCACGATATCTCGCGGCTGCGTTCATTTCAGGACTGGGACTTGAAATACGCCATACAGAGCGTGCCAGGCGTCGCGGAGGTTGCGAGCGTCGGAGGTTTTGAAAAGCAATACCAGGTGATAGTCAATCCGGCCAGGCTTCAGACATACAGGTTATCTCTTTTGGATGTGGCGGAGGCGATAAAGCGCAACAACAACGAAACAGGGGGAAGGCTTATAGAATGGTCCGGAAAGGAATTCATGGTCCGGTCAAGGGGATATATCCGTAGTGTAGAGGATCTGAAAAAAATCATGGTCAAGGAAAGCCAGGGCTCCCCGGTCTTCCTTGAAGATGTCTCAACTGTCACACTCGGCCCTCAGCTGCGAAGGGGGCTTGCCGATTTTAACGGTCTAGGCGATGTTGTGGGAGGCATCGTGGTCATCCGCCACAAGGAAAACGCCCTAAGCGTCATTGACCGCGTCAAACAAAAAATCGAGGATATCAGGCCATCTCTGCCGGAAGGGGTGGATATTGTAACCGTCTACGACCGTTCCAGACTGATCATGGAATCCATAGAAAATCTAAGGGACGAGCTGATAATGGAAATGATCATCGTAAGCCTGGTCATCCTCTTATTCCTCTGGCATTTTCCCTCTGCAATAGTCCCCATTATCACTATCCCCATCTCCGTAACAATAGCCTTTATCCCCATGTATCTGGCAGGCATATCTTCCAACATCATGAGTCTGGCAGGCATTGCCATTTCAATCGGGGTGCTGGTGGATGGCGCCATCGTCGAGGTGGAAAACGCCTACAAGAAGATAGAGCTGTGGATTGAAAACGGCAGACAGGGTGACTTTCATCAAGTCAGGCTTCAGGCGCTGATGGAGGTTGGCCCCAGTGTATTCTTTTCCCTCCTGGTGATTGCGGTTTCATTTCTGCCCGTGTTCACCCTTGTAGATCAGGAAGGGAGACTCTTTACCCCGCTTGCCTGGACAAAGACTCTGGCCATTTCAATAGCATCCTTGCTTGCAGTTACACTTGACCCGGCTGTGCGCATGCTCTTTACACGGGTAAGCCCCTTTACATTCAGGCCGGGCTTTATCTCAGGCATCGTCAACACCATCACCGTCGGCACCTATTATACGGAAGAAAGGCATCCCATAAGCAGGCTGCTTTTTATGTGTTATGAAAAACCGTGCAGATGGGTGTTGAGACACCCGAAGGGCGTCATTGCCGCGGCGATTGTTGTGGTCATGATTTCCGTTCCTGTCTATTTCAGGCTGGGCTCTGAATTCATGCCCCCCTTAAACGAGGGCACGATCCTCTATATGCCGACGACGCTTCCGGGCATATCCGTTACCGAGGCTGGGAATCTGCTTGTTATGCAGGACAGAATATTAAAGGGCTTTCCCGAAGTGGAGACCGTCTTCGGCAAGGCGGGGAGGGCTGATACTTCAACAGACCCGGCGCCTTTTTCCATGATGGAGACCACGGTGCAGTTGAAGCCCAAGGAGCAGTGGCGGGCAAAGGATCAGTGGTATTCCTCGTGGGCCCCGGATGGTCTGAAGGCGATTTTAAGGCATGTATGGCCTGACAGGATTTCTTATGAAGAACTGATCGGCCTGATGGACAAGGAATTGCAGATACCGGGCAACACCAATGCCTGGACAATGCCTATTAAAGGCCGCATTGACATGCTTTCCACGGGGGTGCGCACCCCAATCGGCATAAAAGTTCTGGGCTCAGACTTAAATCAGATAGAAAAAATCGGTCAGCACATAGAGACATTACTAAAAGATGTGCAAGGGACCAGGAGCATATTCGCTGAAAGGGTGGGAGGAGGCTATTATGTGGACTTTGTGCCCAAACGCGAAGCACTGGCCCGTTTCGGTCTTGGTATTGATGATCTCCAGATGACCATTTCAAGTGCTGTCGGGGGCGAGACAGTATCCACCACTATTGAGGGCAGGCATAGATATTCCATCAATTTACGCTATCCGCGTGAGCTGCGTTCTGATATTGATGATCTTGAAAGGGTCCTGGTTACAACAAAGGATGGGGTGCAGGTTCCGATAAAGGAGCTTGCCGATATAACCATAAATTACGGGCCTGCGATGATACGGGATGAAAACGGAAGGCTCGCGGGATATGTATATGTGGATATCAAAGACAGGGATGTCGGCTCTTATGTAAAGGAGGCAAAGGGCCTTGTGTCAACATCTGTCAAGCTACCGGCGGGATATACGATTTTGTGGAGCGGGCAGTATGAAAACATTGAACGAGTGACCGAGCGCCTGAAGGTGGTTGTACCTATCACCCTGTTTCTGATATTCTTCCTCTTATATATGAACACCAAGTCCGCGTTCAAGACATGCGTGGTGATGCTCGCAGTGCCTTTTTCCGTGGTGGGCGCTGTCTGGTTGATGTATGTTCTGGGCTATCACATTTCCATAGCAGCCTGGGTGGGCATGATAGCCCTGATGGGCCTTGATGCGGAAACAGGTGTCTTTATGCTGCTCTTTTTGGATCTATCCTACAACGAGGCAAAGAACAAGGGTCTAAAGAGCCTTGATGATCTGAAAGAGGCCATAGTACACGGAGCAGTCAGGCGTATCCGGCCAAAGATTATGACGGTCATGGCAGCCGCAATGGGGCTTATGCCAATTATGTGGTCCATGGGTACGGGCGCGGACGTGATGAAACGCATTGCAGCCCCAATGGTGGGAGGGCTGTTTACATCCTTCATCATGGAGCTCCTGGTCTATCCTGCCATTTATTTGTTGTGGAAAAAGAGGGAAATCTTTAGGGTGTAAAATCAAACATTTCACAGCGAACTCTTTAAAAGGATAATTTCTGATGACCAAAAATCCCCTGAAGGTAGCTGATGAAGTAGTAATAGAGAGAGATGATCTTCAACAGATCCTGCAAGTGCTCGGAGACGATGGATATCAAACCATCGGCCCGGTGATCCGCGAAGGCTCAATGGAATATGGAGAGTTGAAGACTGTCGCCCAGCTTCCCATCGGATGGCGTGATGAGCAGGGGCCTGGGACATATCGCTTGAAAAAGTCAGAGGCCCCCAGTCTCTTCGGTTATGTGGTGGGTGCCCATTCCTGGAAGAGATATCTCTATCCTTCCATCGCAAGGCTGTGGCGTTCAGAACGCGACGGCAGCGGATTCCGCGTTTCAGAGGAAAAAGACCAATCGCACGTATACGCCTTTTTCGGGGTGCGCTCCTGTGAAATCAGCGCCATAGATGTGCTGGACAGGGTCTTTAATAATGAACAATTTTCGGATTCCATCTACAACGGCATCCGCAAGAAGGCTTTTATCTTGGCTGTCAACTGTACAAGCCCGGCAGGCACATGCTTTTGCGCATCAATGAATACCGGCCCCAGGGCCAAGACAGGTTTTGATATCGCACTGACCGAATTGCTGGATAATGGCAGGCACTGCTTTCTTGCGGAAGTGGGCAGTGAGCGTGGGGCTTCAGTGCTTAACAAGGTCACATTCAGGGCGGCAGGCGAAGAAGATGATAAGGCCCTTGCCCGGGGCCTTCTTGAAGGGGCCTTGCGACAAATGGGCCGCACACTTGACACATCAAATTTAAAGACCATTTTTTCCGATAACTTTGATCATCCTCAATGGGAAAAGGTTTCGGGGAGGTGCCTGACATGCGGCAATTGCACCATGGTATGCCCCACATGCTTCTGTCATTCCATAGAGGATAAGACGGCCCTGGACGGTCAATACGCGGAGCGATGGCGTAAATGGGATTCCTGCTTTACAAAGGATTTTTCCTATATCCATGGGGGAAGCATAAGGTCCTCAGAGAAGTCCCGTTACAGACAGTGGCTTACCCATAAACTGGTAACATGGATGGAGCAGTTTGGTACCCTTGGCTGTGTCGGATGCGGTCGTTGTATCACCTGGTGTCCGGTGGGTATTGATATTACCGAAGAGGCAAAGGCAATTATGGAAAAACCTAATACATTGTAAGGGCGCCCCCCTGTTTTTACCTTTATCAAAAAGGAGTAACCCAATGGACAATTCAAAAAAAACCTTAGAGTTACACCCCTTCTTTGAGGGAATGGACCCTGATTTACTCGAAGTCATGGTCTGCTGCGCATGCCATCAGGAATATCAGCCCGGCCAGTTTATCTATCGGGAAGGCGATGACGCTAATCAGGCTCTTCTTATTCTGGAGGGCAAGGTGTCGGTGGAGATATTTGCGACCCAGAGGGGCTCCCTGGGTATTCAAACGCTTGGTCCCGGGGATATCCTGGGCTGGTCGTGGCTTTTTCCTCCGTTTAAGAGACGGTTCGATGCAAGGGCTATTGAGCTTACCAGGGCTGTTGCGCTGGATGGAAACTTCCTGAGGCAAAAGGCCGATGAAAACCATCGCCTGGGCTATGAACTGCTAAGGAGATTTTCAAGGCTGGTTGTAGAACGCCTCCAGGCCACCAGACTACAGCTTCTGGATATCTACGGAAAACACGTCTGATCAGGAATATCTTTATGAACGCCCTAATAAGAGACCAAATGTCACCCGCGGCCTGCGTTATCCAGAGATTCAAAAAAGAGACACAGGATACCTTTACAATTGAACTGTCACCACCGGTTGAGGGTTCCAGCTTTCATCCGGGCCAGTTTAACATGCTCTACATGTATGGTGTTGGCGAAGTGCCGATATCCATAAGCGGAGACCCAGGGGACACGGACAGGATTATTCATACCATACGCGCATATGGGGCGGTGACCAGCAGGATGATGACACTAAAAAAACAGGATATGATAGGAGTGCGCGGCCCGTTCGGGAGCCACTGGCCGGTAGAGGATCTTGCCGGTCGTGACATTCTGTTCGTGGCAGGAGGTATAGGCATTGCACCCCTTAGGCCCGCCCTGTTTCATATACTGAACAACAGGGCAAGATATGGAAAAGTGCTGCTGCTATATGGAGAGCGCACGCCCGGAGATCTGATATACCGCAACCAGATCGAACGCTGGCGCGGCAGGTTCGATCTTGAGCTTGAGGTTACGGTGGACAGTGCCAGGGAGGGATGGCGCGGAAACGTCGGGGTCGTGACAACTTTGATGCCAAGGATCGTGCTCGATCCCTCAAACACATTCGCCATGTTGTGCGGGCCCGAGATCATGATGCACTACACTTTACAGGAGTTGATGAAAAAGGGCCTTAAAGACGATCAGATATATATATCCATGGAACGAAACATGAGGTGCGGCATAGGCTTTTGCGGCCATTGTCAGCTGGGGACGGCCTTTGTCTGCAAGGACGGGCCGGTGTTTCTTCTCAGCCAGGTAAAACATCTGTTCAGGAAAAGGGAGTTGTGACATGGCAGTAAGGCGAAGGCCAAAACTCGCGGTATGGAAATTTGCCTCATGTGACGGCTGCCAACTGAGCTTGCTGGACTGTGAGGACGAGATCGTATCGGTAGCGCAGGAGCTTGAGATTGCCTATTTTCCCGAGGGATTCCGGCAAGTGATTAAAGGCCCCTATGACATATCTCTTATAGAGGGCTCCATTACCACTGCCCACGATGCAGAGCGGATTCATAAGGTCAGGCGTGTGTCAAAGACCGTCGTAACCATAGGCGCCTGCGCAACATCAGGCGGCATCCAGGCGCTGAGGAACTTTAAAGACGTAAAGGAATTTACCAGGTATGTCTACCCAAGACCAGAATATATCGCAACACTGAGTAAGTCCACACCCATATCAGACCATATCAATGTTGA
>DIKH01000145.1:0-3306 GCA_002424495.1 Desulfobacteraceae bacterium UBA5623 | reverse complement strand
CTGCTCAATTTCAGAAAACCCCATGTCCCATCCTACAGCGTATGCATGGAATGCAAGAGAAAAGGCAATATCTGTCTTATGGTCGCCAAGGGGATACCATGCCTTGGACCTGTAACCCATGCCGGTTGTGACGCCCTCTGCCCAACTTACAACCGGGGTTGTTATGCCTGTTTCGGCCCAAAAGAGTCACCTAACACGGCCTCGTTCAGCCGCTGGCTGGGCGACAGCTTAGGGATAAAAGATAAAGACATCATGCGATCTTTTCGCGGATTCAACTCATATGCGGAGCCTTTTCGCAAGGAGAGCGAGGCCCATGAATAACAGGAAAATAAAATTGGACTATCTTGCCCGCGTTGAGGGTGAAGGCGGACTGACTGTGAGGATTAAAGGGAACCAGGTCGTGGATGCAAAGCTCAACATCTTCGAGCCCCCACGTTTTTTTGAGGCCTTTCTTCGCGGCAGAAGTTATTTGGAGGCCCCTGATATAACTGCCCGTATCTGCGGCATATGCCCCATCGCCTATATGATGAGTTCTGTGCAGGCAATGGAGACTGGTTTCGGTTATAAAGTGGAAGGAATGCTCCGCGCATTGCGCAGGCTGATATACTTTGGTGAATGGATAGAAAGCCACGCACTCCATATCTATATGCTGCACGCCCCGGATTTCCTGGGCTACCAGGATATCATCCAGCTTGCCGGGGATTTCCCCGAAATAGTTGAGCGGGGTCTCAAGCTCAAAAAACTGGGAAACGACATCATGACACTGCTTGGAGGTCGTGAGATACACCCTGTCAACATAAAAGTTGGAGGCTTTTACAGGGCTCCGACAAAAAATGAGCTCTTCTCTCTCTCAGAGCGCCTGAAATGGGCACGGGAGGCAGCCCTTGAGACCGTCCGCTGGGTTTCCTCTCTGGAGTTTCCTGATTTTGAACAGGATTACGAGTATGTCGCCCTGAGGCACCCTGAAGAATACGCGGTCATTGAAGGGGACCTGGTCTCCAATAAGGGCCTTTCCTTTCCAATAAGCTCGTTTGATGAATATATCCGGGAAGATCACGTAAGACATTCCACATCACTTCAGGCATCCATCAAGGGTCATGGGGCCTATTGCGTAGGGCCAATGGCAAGGATCAATATCAACTTTAATAAATTATCTCCTCTTGCCAGGGAGGCTGCACGGGAAGCTGGTTTTGGGCCTGTGTGCCTGAACCCATTTATGAGTATTGTTGCAAGGGCGATTGAGCTGGTATATGCCTGTGACGAATCCCTGCGTATTATATCAGGATATCAGATGCCTGAAATGCCCGCAATCGAGGTTGCACCCAGGGCGGCCATCTGTTATGGCTGCACAGAGGCCCCCCGCGGGATCTGCTGGCACAGGTACAGAGTTGATGAAGACGGGACGATTCTGGATGCAAGGATTGTCCCTCCCACGTCCCAAAATCAGAGGGCTATTGAAGACGATCTTCTGCATTTCGTAAAAAAGAACATATCCCTGCCGGAGGACAGACTCACATGGATGTGCGAGCAGGTAGTAAGAAATTATGACCCCTGTATCTCATGCTCCTGTCATTACCTGAAGTTGAAGATTGAAAGGGAATAACGGTATGGATCTCGCCGTAAAGGCATGTGGTTGCAGATATCATGAATCCGATGGAAAGATCGTCCTAATCGGTGTGGGGAATGAACACTCAAGCGACGATGGGGTAGGTCATTACATTGCAAAAGAGTTAAAGACAAAAAATCTGCCCGGGACCCATTTCGAGTTCGTAAGCGGTGAAGCAGCATCACTGATAGAGGCATGGAGGGGCAAAAGGAACGCAATCGTCTTTGATGCAGTAAGATCAGGCGCACCGGCAGGAAAAATCTATCGTTTTGAGGCGCACAGCCAGTCCGTTCCAGGCCGGTTGTTCAACCCTTCATCAAGTCACAACCTAGGTGTTTCAGAGGCAGTGGAGCTTTCAAGGAGACTAAATCTCTTGCCGCCACGCATAATTATCTATGGGATAGAGGGAAAAAACTTCGGCCAGGGGGTCGGGCTCTCCCCTGAGGTGAAAAACTCTGCCCGTGATGTTGTGGAACTGGTGATGAGGGAAATTTTGGGAGAAGACCAATGATCAAAAAAAAGACCATACTGATAGTTGATGATCATCCCTTTATCAGGGAAGGCCTGAAGGCAATCATCGGTCGCATCATTGGCGCCGATGCACAGTACGAGGTGGTCGGGGAGGCGGCAACCGGTCATGAAGCGCTCACTTTGGCCAAAGACCTAAAGCCTGATATCTGCCTTATGGATATATCTCTGCCGGATCAAAACGGTATTGAGCTTACACGGGAAATCTGCCGCCTTCTGCCAAAGACACGGGTCTTAATCCTCAGTATGCACTCAAAAGTTGACTATATAGCCGAGGCGATCCAGGCGGGCGCATCCGGTTATCTTGTCAAGGATTCGGCATATGAAAAGCTTCTGCAGGCACTGGATTGGGTCTCAAAAGGAGAATATTACCTGGACACTGCTGTATCGGGACAGGTAGTAAAGCAGTTAAGAAGTGTCCCTAAAAAAGAAAAAGTAATTGCCGACAAGGATTATAGAACCCTGACCCAAAGGGAGCATGAATTGATGAAGATGCTTGCAGAGGGCATGAATATTGAAGAGATCGCCAATAAACTTTTTATAAGCCCCAAGACAGTGAAAAACCACCGTGCAAGTATAATGGCAAAGCTTTCCCTGCACAGCCACTATGAACTTGTACGATATGCGGCAAAACTCGGACTGATTGACGTTGACCTCTGGAAGGTATAGTTTTTCGCGTCCCTAAGGAATCCTCCCCTGAACTCGGGAAAAAATCCCTTTGGTCCCGGGATTTTGGACTATCAAAATGAACCTTTCTCTCTATTTACAAATTTCTAATATTCAGCAAATATTCTCTTAATACCAAAAATTATAAATTTTGAGAACACGGATTGCTTAAAAAACCCGAGTGGATTGCGGACAGGCCAGATGTGCATGGCGTTAATACTGTTTAAGGTGCTCAAAAAATGACTCTGTGGAGATCCTTTATCCTGCTGTGGTAAATTCAGATGGAAAAGATAACAATCATAGCTAAAAAAGGTAATATGTCTGACAGCTTATCCTCGTTGCTCAAGGCCCTTTTTCCCGAATGTGAAATCAATGTGGTTTTTGCACGGGAAGATCACTTGGGGGGACAATCAGGAAAAACCGTTCAAGCCCTTCAAGGAAAATCAGGTTAGCTTTTGGCGGTAAGCCGAAGGAAACAGAAATGGGGCTGTCAAGACCGAACCAAA
>DIKH01000013.1 GCA_002424495.1 Desulfobacteraceae bacterium UBA5623 | reverse complement strand
GCGCCGGTGGTGCCGGAACCGGCGAAGGAGTCAAGAACCATGTCCCCGGGGTTTGTGGAAAGAGCAATAACGCGAAATAAAAGTCGTTCAGGTTTCGGCGTAGTAAATACGTCATTATTGTTAAACATTTTTACTTCTTTCTTAGCATCTTGATTATCTCCTACTTCATTTCGATACCAGATCGTTTTTGCAACAACACCTTCTTGAACTTCAAACAAAAATCGCTTTAATCTTGGAACATTATTTCCTTTTTCACCAAACCAAATTCGATTGTCCTCTACAAGCTCTGAAAATTTTTCTTTTGAAACAGACCAGCATCGGCTTTCAACAGGGGTGACTATTCGACCAGATGGGAGAGTTATAGGATAATCTGTGGCTTCTGAATATGTTTTTACGGTCAGGTCTGATGAAGTCCATACTCCTCTTGGATCGTTATCGGGATTTTTATATCGAGCATCCATTTCTGCAGTCCGAGGTAGAAGATTTGGCCGCCATATGTCTTTCTTTTTCGCATATATCAAAATATGATCATGACTATCAGAAAGCCAGTTAGCATCATTTTGAGGTGAAAACTTTTTTTCCCATATGGCATTTGCAATAAAATTGGGTCTACCAAATTCTTCATCGCATAAAATTTTGAGATAATGGGCCTCGTTGTCATCAATAGTAATCCATAGTGAACCATCGTCGGACAGTAGGTTACGAATAATTCTTAAGCGGTCACGGATTAAGCTCAGCCATAGTGAATGTTCAATTCCATCATCATAATGATTGAAAGCACTACCGGTGTTATAAGGCGGGTCAATGAATACACATCTAACCTTCCCCGCGAATTCCTGTTCCAAGGCCTTCAGCGCCAGCAGATTATCACCGAAAATCAGCCGGTTGTCGTAGATATCATTGTTCGTCACCCGGTGCTTTGCGTGATAGGACTTTTCCGGGTCTTCCAGCAGAATCCGTGGTTCCAGCTTAGGCCGGTTTTCTTTTCCTATCCAGGTGAGTTCGAGCTTTTGTTTATTTGTCATTGCGTATTTAGTGTTGATCTTGTGTTTATAATATTATGAAGGACCCATCGCTACTTTTTATCTTCCAAGACCGGGAACCAGGATTGGAGAACATCTTTCAATTTCAGGAAGGCCTGGTCCGTGCAGCGGCCAAGGCCGACCTGTTCAGCCAGTTGTTTGTAAATCGAAGAAGATCGCGCCATACGAACGTGACGAAGGGCCGACTCCATCGCTTCTTTGGGATGTAGAGGTTTTATTTGCCCCGGCGTTAAAAAATTTTTCTCTTCCAGCCAGGATCGCAGAGGTGGTGTATTGGCAGCCCAGCCAATGACCGCATCAACCTCGGGAGAATCACTGAATACCCAATTTTCCAGTTCAGGATCAATGACGATGGCTGTCGCCCTATCCCCCCAGCCTGATAGTGATAGATTTGATAAGACTTCTTCTTCCAGCTCTTGCCTTGATTTTTTCTGCTTGCCGCAACCTTCACGGTCAAACATGACTATGGCGTGGTGGAATTGATTTACAAAGGGGCGGAGAAAAGCGTCAGCCCGGAGCAGGCAGCCGGGATCTCTTTCCGGGTGAATATAAAAGACGGCAATAACCGGTCGGATGGAGAGGGCCTTTGGTCGGCTGAGCAATCCTTCAAGCATGAATCTCATGTTCTTGTCCGCCGTAAGAACAACCAGGTCTGAAACAGTGGCATCCTGGTTCATCCCAGCACCCCGCCTGCGAACAATACACCCAGATTGGCTTCTCCTTGCCAATCCCGCAAGGCCGGATGTTCACTGCCTTTGACAATATCTACAGCACCTTCCTTAGTCTTTGCAAAGCACAGTACTTTGTCGGCTTCAGTCAAACTGAGAACAACCGGCGAGTGAGTAGCCACTAGTATCTGTGCATCGTAAACCGATGAAAGCGATTGAAACAGCGTATCAACCGCGCGAGGATGAATGCCGTTTTCCGGTTCCTCGATGAGATAGACGCCGGAAAATCCTGGAAGATAGGCCAGGATGGTAAGCGCCAGCAGCCGAAGCGTGCCGTCTGATACCATCCAGGATGGAACACTGAGTCCACCACTATAGTCCAGGATCAAATAGCGATGCCGGTCATCGGGTCTTTCCACAGTGCGCACATCTATCAAATCGGGCAACGCGCTTTCCAAATGAGACAGCCATTTCCGAAATTGCCCGGAAGGATCAACGGTTTTAAAATGATCAACCACCCACGGTAGATTCGATCCATCGGCCTTGAAATTACGCCCTTGTCCGGGTGGACTTGCCTGGCGAAGCAGCAGGCTGTTCAGCATCAATCGGGTGACGTTTTCAGTCAGGAGATTTTTCAACCAGGAAGTCACCGGGAAATTGGCCTCGTCCGCTGGTAAATTGCCCAAGGATGATTTGTGGGGACCAAGTTTGAATGAAGGAGCCCAGCCCTTGCCCTTTTCCCGATAGACCTCCGAATAAAAATTGTCATTGCCGTTTGAGACCTTGTTAACCACTAGAGTTGTTCCTTTTGCCCGTGTTTGTGTGATGATCGTATCAGGAGGATCTGCAGATACAGGAAAAAGTGAGCGTTGCTGAATTATGTGTTCCGGAGCCGGAGCTTTCAAAAGGACTTTTTCCGTCTGGATGCGGATCTCCTGGCTTGATTCATCAAATTTCAATGCAATTTCGTAGCGCACCGTTTCACTATTCGGCTCTCGCAACATTGACCTTAGCCGTTCCGGAATTGCTGCTTCTACGGCCAGTTCAAATCCATCACCGGTCCTCCACCAGAGCATATCTTGGAAATTTTTCGTTCTTGAGTTAATAGCAGCCAGTGGGCCGTGCGATATAAGCTCACCGAGGAAGGCGACCACGTCGAGGAATGTGGTTTTGCCGCTGGCATTAGGGCCAACCAAAATATGAAAAGATTCCAGGCCCTGGCAAGTATATCGAAGACAACGGTAGTTTTTCGCTTCTATCAGAGTTATCACGTTTTGTGTCCTTTTTTGTCTACATTTAACCTAAATGAGCAGTAATCATTACACCACAGGAAGGGTATCTTGTCAAATAAGCTTACAGTTTTCCAAAGGCCTCATTACCGTCGGGTCAGCCTCGATGGTTTTTCCAGCCCCAGTTTATGGGCCAGGAGAGCACCTCTTGAAAGCGGCGAGTTAGAGGTAAAAGGGGCGGCATCTATTTGATGTGGCTTCAAGTCCACCTGCGCGCCCGCAAATGCCACAGTAACTTTTTCGACACTGTCGGGTGGAAAGCGCCGGGTAAGCTAATGAGCAAAATATTTTGCCTGATAGTCGGTAAGGGCCATAGGATTTCAGTGCTCAGTATTTGTGCTTGCGAAATTTTTCATCTTACGGAATAACACACCTAACAAAAGATCGAATCAGGCTTAATGCTTTAATTTTATTAGTAAAATTTATGAAAAGTAAATGTGCTTACTGTTGTCAGCAAAGCTGCTTTCAAAAATATTTCCGACTGAATTTGTATTGGACGAACGGGGTGAATATAGCGGAAGGAAACTAAAAATTCAAGAGCAGAGGAGTGGAATCCGATACTGTCGGCTGCTGCCGCGAGAGCAGAGCTTGCATATCCCTCTTGAAACCCTCAGGATATCAGACGCTTCAGGAACCTTTGATATGTATGTACGATCAGAGCCACCCATTCCTCCTATATTCAATAAGCTTTTCGAATTCCTTCCCGGTTTTTTTTCTATAATACCGCGCTGACTTGCCAGCCTTTTATTTTAGACGACAAAACCTCTTATGGGACTATAGACCCCGGCACCGGTAAAAAATTTTTCTTGACAATGACACTTTAAGTGTTATATATTGATGTTATGAAAAAAGAACAAAAAACATTCGCGTTGGAGGAACTCTGCACGCTTGTTGAGATGAACAAACGGAAAATCCGTTTTTACATCCAGAAAGGCCTGGTTGACAGACCACAGGGGACCGGCAAGGGTTCCTATTATACCCATCGGCACCTCGAACAGCTCCTGGGTATTCTCAAATGGAAAGAGGCCGGATTGTCCCTTGAACGGATACAGGAACTGCTGGGGGATGAAAACAAGACATCCGATTCCAGCAGTCTCATTCCTCCGCCACGGCCAAAAAGGCCCGGTTCGATCGAGGTTTGGAGCCACCTGCATATTGAAGACGGGATAGAGCTGAATATTGAGCCGCAGCGTTCTGGTTTGACCCCTGAACAGGTCCGCGCCCTGTGCAAGATGATCATCGAACAATACGAAAAAATCAAGAAGGAGGAAATCTGATAATGTATGAACAAACTGCCCATCGCCTGCAAACAGCGGCCGGGGAAAAGATTGCTTTGCAATCAGTCAGTGCTGAGGTGGTTATCAATAATCTCCTCAGTGAGGCCTCGTTGACTCAGGTTTATCAGAACCGGGAAGAAAAGCCGATTGAAGCGGTTTATACCTTTCCTTTGCCCAGCCGGGCTGTCCTGCTGGGCGTAAAACTCAGCATCGGCCAAAGGGAATTGACAGGATCAGTGATATCCTGAATCAGCTTCGGCCGGAGGATTTTTTTAATGTCATCGCCTTTGGCGGTACATTCAAAATTTTTTTTGATCGCCAGGTCGAGGCGGGCAGGGAGAACATCAGCAAAATGAGACGCCATATCCGAAGTCTTGATGCCGATATGGGCGGAACAGAAATACGGCAGGCGCTCCTGGCGGCGGTCCAGGTTCCCGGTCCCGCCATTTCCCATGATGTCCTGCTGATTACCGATGGCGAGGTCTGGGAGAATAGCGAAATAATCAACATGGCAAAAAGATCAGGCCATCGATTTTTTACCATTGGAGTTGGCAGCTCTGTGTCCGAGGGTTTTGTCCGCCATCTGGCAAAAGAGACCAGCGGCGCTTGTGAACTGGTTGCGCCCCGAGAGAAAATGGCAGAGAAAATCACCCGCCAATTTCAGAGAATCTATCTTCCACGGGCGGAGGAGATCGCCGTTCGCTGGCCAATGGAGCCCAAAAGAATCATCTCCAATGACATAGGTCCAGTTTATGACGGCGACACTCTGCATGTTTTTGCCTGTTTTAGCGAAAAGCCCTCTGGATCAATCATTCTCGATATAACCTTGTCCGACGGCCGTGCCTTTTCCCAAAACGCAGTGCTGCCGGATGGGGAAAACACCATTACAACCAATGACTGTCCCGGCACCATCACCCGGCTGGCGATCCATCAGGAACTGGCGGATAAAAATGAAACAGAAGCGATGCAACTGGCCGTCAGATATCAGATAATCAGTCCCTATACCAATTATCTTATCGTATCCGCCAGGGTCGAGGGTGAAAAGGTGCAAGAACTGCCCATGCTGAGAAAAGTGCCGCAGATGCTGGCCGCTGGCTGGGGAGGGACAGGGTCAGTGTTGATGGAAAGCAGGATAGATTATGCTGGAGGAGTGACCAGACTTAGGGTTGCTGAGACTGAACTTTGCGTAGGACCGAAAGAAATAACACCAGGCGATTTTATAGGTTACTGTAATCGCCTTCATACTAAGTGGCCGCGTCCTGTTCAGAAACTTACAAGCTACAATGATCTTCTGAGCTATGATCTGCCGGAATGGATCATTACCGCCCTTAAAACCATCGCAGCAAAGTATGATCCAGAGGTTCCGGAAGAAACAATTGTGCTGGCATTTTTGCAGGTGCTGGCCCAATCAGGTATCGGGTGGAAATTCAGTCGCAACACCAAACGGGCAACTGAACAACCCTCGTCTATAAGACGAGGGGTTCTAAAACCAGTTGATTAAAATCAACTTTTTTGTCATGCCGGACTTGATCCGGCATCCAGAGACCTAAATAGTCCTATCTCCTGGATTCCGGCCTTCGCCGGAATGACGAGGCGCAGATTGTGGTTCATTGGCCGGGATGAAAAGTCGCTCTGCGACAATCTAAAACTTGCTTCGCCTAAAGGCGAGGGATTTCAACCATCCCTGAAAGGGACATTAAAAGGGCCAGCAAAATTTATTGCCCCGATGAACGATTAATTAATCTTGTAGCCAGTTTCTTTTCTAATATCAGTACAGATAGTTGGGGAACGAAGTCAGCGGAAAAGGGCTAGGTGAGAGTACCAAATCCACCGTGAACAGCGACTTGGGATAGAGGACAATGATGATCCACTATTTCCGGCGACGCGCATCGCGCTGGGGGCTACTCGCCAATTTGAAGTAGCAGGACTGACTCGGGATCACTGGAGCAATGCCACACCCATTCGTACAATATTTCGCGAGGCCTTTGTCCGTGCCGGCCTGCCGTATTTTAATCCGCACGGCTTCAGAAATACCCTCGTTCAGCTCGGTCAGGAGGCTGTAGGACCCCGGAACGGTTCAAGGCCTGGAGCCAGAACCTGGGGCATGAAAAAGTTTTGACGATCTTTCTGCGCTATGGCGAGGTTGCGTGCCAAAGTCAGGGCGAAATTATCCGCGATCTGACGAAGCCTCAAAAAACAATTCCGGCAGATGCCGACAAAATTGCTGAGGCAGTGTACAAAAGATTGCGTTCGTCTGGGGGTTGATGTATAAGACAGAAGCAAATAGGTAGTAGGGAAGCGGGAATAAAAATTTGACTTGCAGGCGTATCTGCCCATCTGGAGGTCCCCAGCCGCTGAGATTTGGGGGTAGTATCGGGGGTATTCTAAATCTCAAATATTTAAAAAACACATAATTACAGGAGGTTGACATAATAATGTGTGTCCGACCTCCGCACCAATAAATCTTAAGACAAACAAGAGGGGTTCACCATTGAGGTCAACCCCTCGATTATTTTGGGCTTGCTTATTATGAAGATAATGGACGCCGTAGTCAGTGAGACAATATACCTGACACTTAAAGGACTTATATTTACAATCAGGGTGACACCTCACGCAATAGCAATGACCATTGGTAGAATCTTGGGTCTGATTTTTTTGATGGTCAGCCCATACTACAGGAAGATGGTTGAACTTCAAATGAAGAATGCCCTGGGACCTATCTATAATAGAGGTCTGCTTTTTAAGGCATTCATGCATTTTGGCATGCTTCCTATCGAAATGATAAAATTTGCCTATCTTGATGATGCTGAAATAAAAAAAAGGCTGGTAGTTCAGGGCACGGAAAATCTGGAGACAGCACTTAAGACCGGAAGGGGTCTGATGATTATAGCAGGCCATATAGGCAATTGGGAGATCCTTGCTAATATTGCCAGGTTCATAGGAGGGAAGCTGCATATTGTAATGGACATAAGAAGAGATTCAAAACAGGAGGCCATTATAAGCGATATCCGATCGCGGTTGCCGGGAGTTGTTATCCTTCCTCCTAAAGGCGGTGTGATTTCAATGTTAATAGACGCCCTCAAGCAGGGGAAGCGCATTGCAATGATGGTTGATCAGAGGCATATGCGCAAATACGGGTTAATTTGCGATGTCCTGGGCATGCCTGCACCTTCAACACCAGC
>DIKH01000012.1 GCA_002424495.1 Desulfobacteraceae bacterium UBA5623 | reverse complement strand
GTGAAGGTCTTGCCGGAGCCGGTGACCCCCAGGAGTATCTGATGCCTTGTTCCATTCCTGATGCTGTCCGAGAGTGTCCTTATTGCCGCAGGCTGATCCCCGCACGGCGCAAGGTCTGTAACGATCTCAAACATCAAATCTCCAGGAAGTCCCCTGTGGCCCGTCTTCCAGGATGACGCCCATGTCTTTCAGACGATTGCGGACCAGATCGGCCTTTGCCCAGTCCTTTTGTGCCCTTGCCTCGGTCCTTTCCCGGATCATCTCTTGAATAACGGCAGGGTCAATACTCTCAACCTCAGAGGGTTTGGACAGTTCGCCAAAAAATTGTGCCGGCGTTGTCTCCAGCAATCCCAATACCAGTCCGGCGGAAATGAGGTTTTTCCTGTCGTGTTCAAGCCTTCTCAAGGTGGAATCATCGGAAAGGGCCGCTGATGAGTCCATCAGCCTGTTTATCTCTCTTACCTTTTCAAACATCAGGCCTATTGCCCCTGCGGTATTAAGGTCATCATCCATCAAGTAGACAAACTGCGCCATAAAAGAATCCTCAACAGGCACCTGAGACAAGGCATCTGACAAAAACGCCTTTTTATCCCCATGAGCTTTCCTGGCGCCAAGTATGTCATCAAGCCGTTCAAGGGTCCTGTATATCCTGACAAGGCCTGCCTGGGCCGCCTCTACCCCGCTTGCGGAAAAGTCAATCGGGCTTCTGTAGTGTTTGGACAGGAGAAAAAGGCGCAGGACTTGCGAATGATGGCTTTTCAGTGCATCCCTTATGGTCAGAAAATTGCCCAGGGACTTTGACATCTTTTCAGACTCTATGGTCACAAACCCGTTGTGCACCCAACACCTGGCGAATTCTCCGCCGTTTGCGCAGATTGACTGCGCCCTCTCGTTTTCGTGGTGGGGGAACAGCAGGTCTTTGCCGCCTCCATGTATGTCAAAGGATATACCCAGATACCGGTTGCTCATTACGGAACATTCCAGGTGCCACCCGGGCCTGCCATGGCCCCAGGGACTCTCCCATTTAGGCTCTCCGGGCTTTGCAGCCTTCCACAGGACAAAGTCCATAGGGTGTCTTTTGTTTTCATCCACGGCGATCCTGCTGCCTGCCTGCATTTCATCAAGGCGTCTGCCCGAGAGTGCACCGTAGCCCTTAAAGCTTTCAACTGAAAAGAAGATGTCGCTTCCTTCCTGATAGGCATATCCGCGGTCGAGCAGAGTTATAATCATCTCGATCATGCCGTCAATATGATCTGTGGCCCTGGGTTCCACATCCGCATCCAATACCCCGAGACTTTTCATGTCATCTCGAAATGCATCAATAAATTGCTGTGCAAGGACAGATGTGTCTTTGCCCAGTTCATTTGCTCTCGCGATAATCTTGTCGTCAATGTCGGTAAAATTTCGCACATAGGTCACATTGAGTCCCCTTGCCCTCAGGTATCTGACCAGGATGTCAAATACGATGGCAGATCGGGCGTGACCGATATGGCAGAGGTCATAGACCGTGACGCCGCAGACATATATGCCGACATTTCCCTCCCGCAAAAGGACAAGATCATCTTTTTTGCGGGTGGCGGTATTGTATAATTTAAATGTCAATTTATTCTCCTGTCAGACTGATCACGGCATAGGCCGCGATCCCCTCCTGCCGGCCGCAAAACCCCATCCCCTCTGTTGTAGTGGCCTTGATATTGACATGGTGTGATCCAAGGGCCGCGGCAAGCCGTTCCCTCATAGCAGGAACAAAAGGGGCGAGTTTTGGCTGCTCCGCCACTATCGTTGCATCAAGGTTATTCACGCAAAGACCGGCATCCTTGACCCAATCCATTACCTCTTTTAACAGCATAAGACTATCCGCCCCTTTAAACGCCGGATCAGTATCAGGAAAGTGCAGCCCTATATCCCCCTTGCCCAGGGCGCCGGTAACAGCGTCCATTATGGCATGGATCAGGACATCCGCATCGGAATGGCCTTCCAGGCCCAAAGTAAAGGGGATCTTGACCCCTCCCAGGATCAGGGGCCTGTCTTTAACCAGGCGGTGGGCGTCATATCCAAAGCCGATCCGAAACAAGGCAAGTTCCTTTTTTTGATAGAATCAAATCGCTGCTGTCTGAAATTTAATGACAGGTGCTGCAATTGCCGCCTGCACAGGAGGCGCATCCGGAAGAAGCCGAGGATGCCCCGTAACTTTCACCGCCATCGTTACTGGCGCTTTTAAACCCAAAAGATGACATAAGACGATGAAGATTATCCCCGTTACAGCGGGGGCATGTCACCTTGTCTCTGGTCCCAAAGACAAGAGCCTCAAAGTCTTCTTTGCATTCTAAACACCTGTACTCATAAATAGGCATAGTAAATTTCTCCGTATCAAATTGAGCCCCAGCCAGCAGGGGCGTTTAACTCACTCGCTACTTTAATCTCTCAACAAGGGCCGCGGCAAGCAATGGAAACATAATCTCATGATGCCCTACCAGATTATAACCCTTGCCGCTATCCAGCGTCGGCCTATGCACCACATTGGTCATTGGCCTGTAATGCCGGATAAAATCCATGTTGACCGTCGTAAAATCGCTGACGTCATGGCCGAGATTCCTTACAAGGCTTAAGGCCTTTAAAAATACCTCAGGCATGATGACTGCGGAACCAAGATTAATCAAGGCCCCCTCTTTTAATGTGGAAACCAAGGCTGAAAATATCCGGAAGTCCATGTGAGATGTGGCCCCGATGGCAGCCCCGTCCGCATTTGGGTGAAAGTGTATGATGTCTGTTCCTATGGCCACATGCACGGTGGCGGGGATTTCAAGCTGGTATGCCCTTGCCAGGATGCTCAGATGGTTGAAGGGAAAACCTTGCCTCACCAGCATGTCGCCGATGGATTTTCCCAGGCCAAGGCCCTTTTTCGCCCCTTCTGAGATTGCGGCATTAAGAAGCCTTCCCGTCTCTTCGGCCATACCGAATTTTCCTTGTCCCAGCACCTGGGCCACGTCTTCGGAGGTGCTGCCCACTATTGCCACCTCTGCGTCATGTATGATGCACGCGCCGTTCGTGGCGATGCCGCTTATGATGCCCCTGTCCATCAGGTCAATGATAATGGGGCTTAGCCCGACCTTTATCGGATGCGCCCCCATGGCGAGGATAACGGTCTTTCCTGAGCCGGCGGCCCTGACCAGACGATCAACGATCTCTTTTATGTCATTTCCTGCAAGGATATTGGGCAGCGTTTCCAGCCATTCGGCTATGGAATGTCCATGGCCCCAAGGCCTGCCAAAATACTCGGTGCTTACCTTGCTGACTCTTTCCTTTAGGGGATATGATTTTACTCTGTCCAGTGATATGGGTCGGATATCGGCCATGGCTACACTCTTTACACTCTTAATGCCTTTAAAATCTATCGGGCGAACACTAGGTTCGCCCCTACATCAATGCCTTTGAAACAGTATGTGATCAACAAGCTGACATATGATATGCCCTGCCAGAATATGCGACTCCTGTATTCTGGCAGTCACATCGCTCCTTACCACAAGGGCCAGGTCCACCGAACCTTTTAGCTCGCCTCCGTCTCCGCCCATGAGGCCTGCAACGTAAATGCCCCGCGGCCGGGCATCCCTGGCAGCCAACAGAACATTTTTGGATTTTCCGCTGGTGCTTATAGCCAAAAGGATATCGCCTTCAAGGCCCAAGGCCTTTATCTGTTTGGAAAAGATTTCATCAAAGGAATAATCATTCCCAACAGCTGTAATAATTGAGGTATCGGTTGTCAGGGCCAAGGCAGGCAGAGGGGGCCGTTCAAGGGAGAAGCGGTTGACAAATTCCGCTGCGAGATGCTGTGCGTCCGCCGCGCTCCCGCCATTTCCGCACACCATCAGTTTTCTATCGCCGGTAAAGGCAGAGGCGATCTTTTCCGCCAGAAGAATCAGGCTGGAGGCATTTTCCCT
>DIKH01000248.1:3589-7342 GCA_002424495.1 Desulfobacteraceae bacterium UBA5623 | reverse complement strand
AATTAATACATTTGTTCCAGAGTTCTTCCGACTATCATTTTCTGAACCTGGCTTGCGCCATCAAATATCTGATTGACCTTGGCATCACGCATCCTTCTCGCAACGGGATACTCGTTCATCACGCCATAAGCGCCAAGGATCTGCACCGCGTCCGTCGTCACCTTCATGGCCATATCGCACACGAAACACTTTGTCGCGGATGTAAGCAACTGATATTCCTGTTGTGAATAGCCACCGCGATCAATCATCTGCAAAGTCCTGTAATGCAAGGAGCGCGCAGCTTCTATATTGATGCCCATGTCAGCAATCATAAACTGGATTGCCTGGTNNTGAATAAGCGGTTTCCCGAAGGTGGTTCTTTCCTTGGCATACTTTATGGCATATTCCATGGCGCCTTCGGCAGTTCCGAGAGCCTGAGAAGCAGCGCCGAAGGTGCGCATGGCTCCCCCGCCAAACACCAAAGTATTCCAGCCCTCTCCTTGCTTCCCGAGAAGTCTTTCCTGGGGCACCTTTACATCTTCAAAATAAATCTCACTGGTGGAATTAGTCCTGAAACCCATTTTGTTGAAATGCCGGCCTGCCGACATTCCGGGCAGCTTCTCCATTATAAAGCAGCTTATGCCGCGAGCTTTCTCTCCCGGGCCTGTCCGCACATAAACAATAAAGCACTCGGCATCAGGTCCACTGGAAGCCATGGTTTTTGTTCCATTAACAAGATAATAACCGTCTTTAAGAACCCCCCTTGTGGTAATATTCGCGGCATCGGATCCATATCCGGGCTCGGTCAGGCAAAACGCTCCTATTTTACCTTTCTGGAACATGGGATAAAACATCTCTTTCTGCTCCTCACTGCCAAAATCTCTTATGAAAAAGATGGTTGTTGTTGTTGTAAAGACATACATGGATATTCCTGCGTCAACCTTTGCCAGCTCCTCAATAACAAGAGCAGTGGTAGTGTAATCGGCTCCTATTCCGCCATACTCCGGAGGCAGAGGCAAGTTCATGAAATTATTTTCTCTAAGGATATCTATTGCTTCACCACCGCCCACCCCTTTTTCATCCAGTTCTTCAACGAGAGGCTCAATCTTCTCCCTTGCAACCTTGCTCACCGTTTCCCTGATCATATTTTGCTCATCTGTATAATCCAACATCTTTTCATACCTCCTCAAAATTAATATTGTAAGAACTCAAGTATGAATAGCGGGTAGGGGAGGTTTTAACCTCCCCGATTCTCATTCATTCATAAAAGACCTCTTTATACCTGCCTTGATAAGACTGCGCACTTGAGTATGGGTAATTTTCCGCCCTGTCGGCAAGACAACTTCTTACTGCATTGTTATGAATATAATTGAACTTCTCCTTAAACTTTTCCTCACTCAGAACTGAAAAATCAAAATAGCCTTTCTGCCAGAGGACACCCTTATTTATCTTCCGGGACGACCTTCCTTTTACAAGTTTCATTACTCGCGAAATCGAACCTTTCATGGGTTTTAAAAGAATGTGTAAATGGTCTGGCATAACCACGTAGGCATATAGTTTGAAACAGTCTTCCTGTGCCAGTTCAAGAATGGTTTGCCGCACGATTGCACGTTCGGTTGTGCTGAGGGTCGTTCCCTTTGCTTTAAGTCGTGTGGTAAGAAAGTATATGGCACCGTCAATGTCAAAGTGTGTGGGTTGTGCCACTGCCTGCTCCTGCTTGATGGGCGACTGAAGTCGCCCCTACCCGTTGTGTGACTGAGAAACACCTGTTCCTCTTATATTGTGCTGCCTACGAAAGCGCCTTCATAGATAGCTTCAATAGCCTTGCGGGGTTCTTTCGCATCGCCAACCAGATAAAGCTCCTTCACGCTATTCTTTAGCTTTTCATATAATTTGTTTACCGGCTCCATTCCCGGTGAAATCACAACCGTATCCGCAGGAATTTCTCTGGTAACAGAGTCAACATCCAGACGAACCCCGCTCGAGGTAATAGATATATTCTCTGCCCGCGTAATCACCTTTACGTTCAATCTGTGAAATTCACTGAGAAATATCCACCTTGTCGTCTGACCTATATCCTTCCCGACTCTATCCTGTCTTGTGATGAGGGTAACCTCTTTGGCGCCGGTGTCCGCAAGCCTTTTTAAGGTTTCAACATCCTCTGCATTCATCCTGAAAAGAAATGAGAGGGTATCACTCTTTATCACCCCTTTGTTGGCAAGAAGCAGCGCCGCCTCGCATCCGAGGTTGCCACCGCCGATTATGACAATCCTCTTCCCTGTCTCAATGTCATTCTCAAGCAGTTGGACAACATCAAATACATTTTCCCTTTCAGCTCCGGGAATAGAGTAAGGTCTCTGCTCCGCGCCGGTAGCCACCACCACCGCATCCGGACCAATTTCCCCCACAATATCGGGTGTGACCTCAATACCTGTTTTCAGATGAACACCGTTCTTTATCAAATGGACATTAAGATCATCAATCAACATGCCAAACTCACGTTTGTCGGGTAAAATGGCCGCCAGATTAATTTGACCACCAAGTTTTTCCGATTTTTCATACAGGAAAACCTGATGACCTCTCTCCGCCGCAATTCTCGCGGCTTCCATACCGCCCGGGCCGCCGCCGATGACCAGGACCTTCTTTTCTGCCCGGGCAGGAGTGATCTTCCAATCACTTTCCCTTCCGACAAAGGGATTGACCATACAGGTTACAGGCTTCCCTGTGAAAACGCGATCAAGGCAGCCCTGATTACAACTGATACAGCGAACGATCTCATCAACTCTTCCTTCCTGAACCTTCCGCGGGAGATAAGGATCGGCAAGGAAAGGTCTTGCCATGCCGATTAAGTCTGCAAGTCCATCTCTTAACACCTCTTCGGCAAGATAAGGATCCCCGAGTTTGTTACAGGTCATCACCGGGCATGAAACCTCTTCCTTAATGGCGGCTGCCAGATATACAAAGGCCCCCGGAGGAACAACCTGCTGAACTGTTGGAATCCCTGCCTCGTGCCACCCGTTCTGCACATTTATAGCGTCAACTCCCGACTGTTCAAGCTCCCTGGAAAACATTACGGCTTCCCTGTTTGCATTCCCCCCTTTCATGAAATCATTGCCCGATATCCTAAAAACCAGGGGAAATCCCGCTCCAACAGCCTTTCTAACAGCTTGGGCAATCTCCAGACCAAAGCGCATCCGGTTGGGCAGGTCGCCGCCGTATTCGTCATCCCGCTTATTGGTCAGGGGAGAAAGGAATTGCGATATCAGATAACCGGTGCTCGCTATAACCTCCACTCCATCGAAACCAGCATTTTTCGCCCTGCGCGCAGTTTCCGCATATTTATCGACTAATCTTTTTATTTCGTCGATAGACAGAGACCGAGGTTCTTCACCTGTCAGACGGGATCTCACAGCAGAAGCTGAAACTGCTTGTTGCCCTATTTCGGATGAATGCACATATCTGCCCGCATGCATGAGCTGGGCAAATATTTTTGCCCCTTCTTTTTTCACCTCGGCGGTCAGTTCCCGCAGGCCGGGAAGAAAGGCATCATCGGCTATACTCAAAAATGTTGGGCCATAACCAATATGTTCAACCTTAAACCCGCCCGCGATTATCAGTCCGACACCACCCTTCGCCCTCTCCCTGTAAAAATCAATCGTTCGCTTCCCAACAAAAGAATCTTTCTCAAATCCGAGATGCATGGCATTCATGACATAGCGGTTTTTCAGTTCCAGCGAACCAATTCTGACAGGTCGAAATAACTTTTTGAAAGTC
>DIKH01000248.1:523-3581 GCA_002424495.1 Desulfobacteraceae bacterium UBA5623 | reverse complement strand
TAATGCGTCAACAATGTCTAATCGGCGACTCAGGCCGCACTGTTAATCATGGCGGTAACGACGTTCAACAGAACTTCCTCTGAAATCAGGCCGAATTCACGATTCTTCATAATCTCATCCACTTCATCCCGGGCCAGTTCCCCGGCATCTGCGCCGGATCGCATCGACTGCCGGTAAGAATCATATTTTTTACGGGTCAATTCCACTCCCTGTCTTAAAAAAGTTGCCGCATCCTCTCCATAAAAAGCGCCACCGTGTTCACAGCAAACCGCCTTTACCTCCAGCGCGGCCATCCGCTCCAGAGACTTCAGGTAAAGCGCAATATTGTCATTGGCCATGAGCATCAACTTGCCTTCCTTCAAAATCGGAAGCGGTACTCCGTCAGAGGGAAAGAGATATTGCAAACCGGGCGCGTAAGCTGCAATGGAACATTTGCTGTGGCCGGGAGTCTCCAGTATTGAGACACTGACTCCGCCACCCAGATCAATGGTGTCTCCATCATTCAATACTCTTGTGATCTCAGGCGGCTTAAACTCAAGAGATATACCCCCATATTGGTCATCCACACCAAATTGTTGACGCGTGGCCCGGTCCAGATCGGCGATGCTTTTCACTGCCTTTTCAATGCCCAGCACCTTTTTCGTTCCAACTGAGGCCATGATCTCCATCTCCGGCCAGGCCTGCATAAAATAAGGCGCGGCAGTGCTATGATCAAAATGAGAGTGCAGAATCAAAAGGCCCATGATACGGCTGCGATCCACTCCAAAGCGGTCCAGTTGTTCCTCTACAGTGGGAACCACATAGGACATGCCTCCTCCCAGCAACAGATAACGCTCACCCTTCAGGAGATACATACAGACTCTTTGATCACCTAACTGAATCAGATTGTCCGAAATTGGGTTAAATTGTAAAATCTGCATATTTTATATATCCTTCTTGCCGTCACAAAACGATTTCCCCACCGTCAATATACGGGGAATTATTTCTTAGTGTAATCATATACGCCCATCCCTGTTTTTCGTCCAAGCCGCTTTGCCTTTACATACTTGACAAGCAATGGACAGGGACGGTACTTATCGCCAAGCTGCTTATGCATGCTTTCAATGCAGAATAACACAACATCCAATCCTGACGCATCAGATGCCGCCAATGGTCCCAGAGGAAATCCCAGTCCAGACTTGCATGCCTCATCAATATCCTCGGCGCTGGCGCCCCCTTCCTGCAAGAGGTAAAATGCTTCGTTCAACAAGGGAATATACAACCGGTTAATAATGAAAGCGGGCGAGTCGCTGGATGTGACTACATTCTTTCCGCAACTTTTGATAAATTCCACAGTTCTCTCATAAGTTTCATCAGATGTCTGTAAGGCACGTGAAAGCTCTACCAGAGGAGTCAAAGCTGCGGGAATCAGGAAATGGGTCCCGATGCAGTTCTGAGGTTTTGAAGTTACCGCAGCCATCTCGGAAATACTCAGGGTCGAGGTATTTGAGGCAATAATTGCATCCTCTTTGCGGGCTGCGTCTATCTGCGCAAATAGCTCTTTTTTTATGTCAATGTCCTCAAAGGCGGCCTCAATGATAAAATCCGACTCGGCAAAGGCCTTATTAGAATCAGTAGTGGGCTCAATTCTGCTTAATATAGCGCTGACATCATCGCCGGACATCTTTCCTTTCTTTTCCCTGGACGAGAGAAAGCGTCTGATATTTTCCAAACCCTTTTTAATCAGCCCATCGTCCCTTTCAACCATGATGGTCCTGTAGCCGCCGCCCGCGCAAACTATGCCGATCTGGCTGCCCATCGTTCCCATGCCAATGATACAAACTGTTTCTATTTTCATAATACGTCAATCCTCCTATAATTTTTAATAGGTTGTCGGGTCTTGCTTTTTGACTTTAAAGTCTGCCTTCCTGATTGGAATTCGTGAAAAAATCAAAAAGCAAGACCCGACGTAATTCAATTACGTTTATAGCGGAATATTCCCATGTTTTCTGGCTGGGAAACTTTTCTTTTTATCCTTCAACAACTTCAGGGCACGTATCAGGCGCGGCCTGGTTTCCTGCGGCCTGATGATAACATCCGCTATCATCCTTGAGGCCCCGTAATAAGGAGTTCCATATTTTTGCATATATTCCTGACGCTTCTCCTCCCTGACTGCCTCCGGATCCGCGGCCGCCTTGATATCTTTCCCGTAAAGTATCTGCACCGCCCCTTCCGCTCCCATCAGCGCTATCTCCGCCGTAGGCCAGGCAAAGGTATAATCGGCGCCCATGGTCTTGGTGCCCATGGCAGTATAAGAACCTCCGTAAGCCTTGCGGATTACAACACATATCTTGGGCACTGTAGCCTCCACGTATCCATAAAGCATCTTTGCGCCATGCCTTATTATACCCTTATGTTCCTCTACCACGCCGGGCATATAACCCGGAACATCAACAAGGGTAATCAAGGGAACATTGTAACAATCACAAGTCCTGAAAAACCTCGCCGCTTTATCAGATGCGTCTGAATCTATCGCTCCGGCATTCACCATCGGATTGTTGGCCACAATACCCACAGAATAACCACCCAGCCTGGCGAATCCTGTTATCATATTACGGGCAAACCCTGCCTTCACTTCAAAGAAATCACCATTATCCACAACCATGCCAATTAATTTATGCATGTTAAACGGTCTCTTCAGATTCTCAGGAATTATGTCTAAAAGGGCATCATCACAACGTCCGGGATCATCGCCGGTATCTACTACCGGGGGGCTCTCTAAATAACTCGGCGGAAGGAAGTTGAGCAATTCTCTCGTCATTCGAAAAGCATCTGCCTCATCTTTGGCCACTAAATCACACACACCCGAAATCTCGCTCTGGGTCTTCGTGCCGCCAAGATCTTCCATAGTAACATCCTCACCTGTCACGCGTTTGATGACCGCGGGACCGGTAATAAACATATTGCTCGTCCCCTCTACCATGATGATAAAATCGGTCAGGGCGGGCGAATAGACTGCACCGCCGGCACAATTTCCCATAATAACAGATATCTGAGGAATCACCCCCGACGACTTGAT
>DIKH01000248.1:0-337 GCA_002424495.1 Desulfobacteraceae bacterium UBA5623 | reverse complement strand
GTTATCAAACCATCTCCATACGGACTGTAGTCATCCATGCCAAAATCCCTGCACTGATGCTGGGCATACATGTTGGTCTCTATAAAAGTACCTTCATCAAAGAACATATCCACCCTTTCACGGGCAGTATGTCTGCCGGAGGCATGCTGTTTCTCAATGCGTTCCCTGGTACCCGGCACAAGCGCCATCTTTTCCCTCTCCTCAAGCAACTTGAGCTTCTCTTCCATACCCATGCTTCTTTCTCCTTTTACCCCTTGGCAACGCCGTTTGTAACTCGGGTGGATTAGGTTGTAGGCTGAAGACTGTTAGGGGAAAGCGGACTCTTTAGTTCCCTTCA
>DIKH01000249.1 GCA_002424495.1 Desulfobacteraceae bacterium UBA5623 | reverse complement strand
CCCGCAATGGTGTCGGCTTGCCTTAGACAATCCAGCTCATCTTCACTGGCATCAGGCTCAACATCACTGTGTAAAATTACTATTTTCCCTTTTTTACCCATTTTCTTATTTATTCCCTATTTCTAACGTCTTTTGCTGATTATTGATTGTTTTATATTAGCACGTTTGAGCGCTGAATAAATAATTGAACTGATTAATTCATGGTACGTTATTCCCAGAAGATTGCACAGAATAGGCAAATCTGAACGAATGGGATTTAAACCGGCAAGAGAATTAACTTCCATGAAATGAGGTACACCACGGATGTCAGAGCGTAAATCCACACGCCCGGCATCTTTCAAATCCAACCCGCGCCAGGCCATCAGTGATATTTTCATGGCATGCCTGGCTTCATCATCATTAACTAAAACATACTGTACCAGTTTATCGTAATGCTCCTTATTTTCATAGGAATAAGCATTCTTTTCTGCGGTGGGCTTCAAAATTACTTCGATAACTCCGAGTGCCCGGGCATCCTTGCCGGTACCTAATATACCCACAGTAAATTCACGGCCGGGCAGATAAGTTTCGACAAGGACAGGCTGCTTAAATCTTTGCAAAAGGTTAGAACAAACAAGAATCAGTTCTTCGCGATTGCTTGTTTTCGATAGCGCGTTTATGCCCATACCGGTTCCTTCCGCAACCGGCTTGGCAAAAAGTGGAAAAGGGAAATTAATCGCGGCAATATCTTTCTCGCTGTACACCAAGGCAAAATCAGGGGTGGGAATTCCGAGATCGCGGACAATATGTTTGGTCATGCCCTTATGCAGAGTGAGGGCATGACCTAATGGACCGGAAAAAGTGTAGGGAATTTTATAAGCATCCAAAAGAGCCGGAATTTGAGCTTCACGGCCAAAGCCATGCAGCCCCTCGGCAATATTAAATACAAGATCCCAGCGCTCTGCGGCCGCCAGCCGCCTTGTTAACGCTTTAATATTGCCGATACGATCGGTTTGAAAACCGCAATTTATAATCACTTGCTCGATCGCTTCTAAGGTATCGGGCAAATCGAACTCCACCGTTTCTTCGAGACCATATCCTTCTTTCAAATAATCATCGCGTAAGTCATAGGTCATTCCAACTTTCAACTTTTTAACGGCTTTACTCAAATTGAACTATTGACCCCCCTGCTTTTAATTCTTACATTCCTCAGTGGTGACTACTCACGTAGTCAGGCTGAAGGCTGAAGGGAACTAAAGAGTCCGCTTTTTCCTAACAGTCTTCAGCCTACAGCCTATCCACCTGAGTAATTCTCAGTGTATGTCTTTCGACTCCGCGTGATTATCGGGATAACGAAATACATTACCTTCGTAATTCCGCAAAATCAAATCGCCTTTATCCCAGCCGACAGCGTATTCAGGAAGCAGAGGAATTTTTCCGCCGCCACCGGGGGCGTCAACGACATAAGTAGGCACGGCATAGCCGGTGGTGTGACCGCGCAGACCCTGGATAATTTCCAATCCCTTGCTAATCGGCGTCCGGAAGTGAGAAGAGCCGGGAATGGGATCACACTGATAGAGATAGTAAGGACGAACCCGAATTTGTATCAGCCCATGCACCAATCTCGCCATGGTGGCCACATCATCATTAATGCCGGACAAAAGCACGGTTTGGCTGCCCAGCGGAATTCCGGCATCAGCCAGGCGAATACAGGCGGCGCTCATCTCGGGTGTCAATTCATCAGTATGCGTGATATGGATGCTCATCCACAAAGGATGATATTTTTTCAGCATGGAGATGAGCGCGGGGGTTATTCTCTGCGGCAGAACGACTGGAACCTTAGTGCCGATACGCAATAGCTCAACATGAGGAATCTTTCTCAGGCGCTCAAGGAGCCATTCAAGCTTTTCATCGGATAAGGTTAACGGATCGCCACCGGAGATCAGCACGTCTCTTATATTTTGATTATTTTCAATGTAGTTTATCGCTGTTTCCCATTTTCCCATATCAACAAAATGCTGATCATTGCGACCGATGATCCGGGAACGTGTACAGTAACGGCAATATGTAGAGCAGATATCAGTGACTAAAAACAGCACGCGATCAGGATATCGATGCACAATGCCGGGTACGGGCGAATCGGCATCCTCGCAAAGAGGATCTTTTTCTTCTCCGGCTGTATGCAAACATTCATCTACAACGGGAACAACACAGCGGCGCAACGGCGCTGAGGGATCATGAGAGTCAAGCAAGCTGGCATAGTATGGGGTGATCGCAACCGGCAGAGCGCCTGATTGATGCATCATCGCCTGACGTTCATTATCCGAAAGTTTGAGCATTTGGTCTAATGTGCTAACATCCCTGATGGCGTTTTGCAGCTGCCAATGCCAATCAAACCATTCAAAGCGGGAAATATCCGGGTAATGCCGTTTTCGGAAAATACGTGACCGGGGTGAATCTTTAAAAGGAAATAAAAATCTCTGTGGCTTTTGTTTAGCCAAATATAGCTGGGGGGATTCTATACCTAGTGAAAATAAATCTGCTACATTATTTTGAACCTTAACAAGACCGGTCGGAGGACCAGGAGGTTCCTCCTCCTCGTTAAACAGGGTCTCGTTTTCCATTTTTTCCTCCTTCTGGAAGGTATCTTCCTTTTAAAATTTTATTTCTAATAAAAAGCAAATCTAATAATTAAATTTTACTCGACTAAAATAATTTGTCAACATTTTTTTGCATTTTTGCGTTAAAAATGAAAATAATTTTTACAGAGAACACATCGTCAAAAATGTTTCACGTGAAACGTTTGTATCCCACAACCTTGTGATTGCCTCAATTATCCATAAAATACAAGAGGCAGGCTTTGGTAGCCTGCCTCTTGTAAATAAGATTTCTTACTACTGTCATGTCAACGATACTCTGTCATTTCGAAGGAGCCTTCACAACTGAGAAATCTTAGATTTCTCCCTGCGGTCGAAATGACATTTCTGGATTGACACGACACTANNGAGCGAAGCGAAGCAATCTCATAACGCATTGATAAGTCACGAGATTGCCGCGTCGCTTTGCTCCTCGCAATGACCAAAATTGGGCAAAAGTGGGGGTTATGCAAAGGTCTCGACTGAGAAATCTTAGATTTCTCCCTGCGGTCGAAATGACATTCCTTGATTGACACGACACTATTCTATTCTCAGGGCGACAAAGAAACTATCCTTGCCCCGCTTTACTAAAAGAGTTACGCTTTTCCTTTCTGCCGCTTTACTCATTTCCCTGTTATAATCTTTTATTGACGAAATTTTTACCTTGTTTACCTGGGCAATAATATCCTGCGGCTGTATTCCCACATCATCCGCCGGACTTCCCCCAGCCACATCAGTTACTATCACACCATCATTTTTCCCAATACCAAATTGCCGTGCCACCTCCGGATTTATCTCCTGAACAGCAAGACCAAAATATCCTTTTCCTCTATTTGTTGACACTACTTCAGATTTATCCTTGCGCTCCACCACAACTACTTCGAACAACATTTCTTTGCCATCGCGCAATGCTTTAACCGTCATCTTTTCACCAACATGTAATGAGGCAATCGTCAGAAGCAATTCGTGCGTGTCCTTTATGGCTTTGCCGTTAATCTCTTTGATGATATCGCCTACTTTAATGCCTGCCCTATCTGCCGGATCTCCTTTAAAAACATCAGATACTAAAGCCCCGCTCTTATCTTTATGATTTAAATTTTTCGCTATATCTTCTGTTATATCCTGTACGGAAATACCCAACCAACCACGGGTAACTTTTCCTTTTGTTTTGAGGTCAGCCAAAATGCTTTTGGCCATATTAATTGGTATTGCAAAACCGATACCCTGACCCTGCGCAACAATTGCCGTATTTATGCCAATGACTTTTCCATCCATACTAAATAATGGCCCGCCGCTGTTACCGGGATTAATGGACGCGTCTGTCTGAATAAAATTATCATATGGTCCCGCTCCTATGACACGTCCTTTCGCGCTGATTATACCAGCCGTAAGAGTCTGCTCCAAACCGAATGGATTACCAATAGCAATGACCCACTCTCCAACTCTCACTTTATCAGAGTCTCCGATTTCCACAACCGGCAAGCTATTGCTAGGTTTAATTTTTATTAAGGCAATGTCTGTTTTTACATCTGTTCCAATTATCTTTGCTTCATACTCCTTGCCATCGGATACTTTTACTAATATTTTGTCTGCTTGTTCCACCACATGATTATTAGTAAATATGTATCCATCATTACTAATGATAAATCCTGAACCAAGGCTGCGCTGTTTGAATTCCCGCTGAGGAATATCACCGAAAAACCTGTCAAAGAAATCATCCCCGAAGGGCGATCTTCCAAAGGGCACACCAAACCCTTTACGGTTTTTAAATGTTTTTGTGGTGCTGATATTGACTACTGCCGGTTTTACATGTTCCGCCAGATCGGCAAAAGAAGGTGGCGTCTTTACAGAGTCGAAAGGAGACACAGCCGATGCCATCTGAATTTCCGGTGCTCCGGCTGGTGTAAAAGAAGATCTCAGAACTTCCACAAGCGAAACAATAAAAGAAGCGACTAGAAACGCCATCAAGAACATAAAGAATGTTTTACGATTTTGACTTT
>DIKH01000002.1:10301-15889 GCA_002424495.1 Desulfobacteraceae bacterium UBA5623 | reverse complement strand
TGGGCATTTCTGGATGGGCACTAGGCTAATCGTAAATCTGAGACGGATTACGATGATATCTGAAGACAACAAGCGGCATATTGTCATATTCAGCGATATTGACGGCACGTTTCTCGATCATTTTACCTATTCTTTTGAGGCGCTTGTTCCCGCACTTCAGGCAGTCAAGGATAACAAAATACCGTTGATCTTCTGCTCAAGTAAGACACGGACAGAAATCGAGGCATTGCGGACTGAAACAGGCATTGAAGATCCTTTCATTGCAGAAAACGGTGCGGCCCTTTTCTTGCCGGATGGCTATTTCGGCTTTGATATAGAGGGCGCCGTTGGCAAAGAGCCTTACACAGTTATTGAGCTGGGCGTTTCATACGATAAACTTGTTGAGGCCTTGCACCGATGCTCCGGCATTGCCAATGCGCCGGTCAAGGGTTTTTCTGATATGACAATTGAACAGGTGGCAGAGGAATGCAATCTGCCCTTGTCACAGGCTGAGCTTGCAAAGCAGCGTGAATACGATGAGCCTTTTAAAATCCTGACGGATAATCCGACGGTTATCTCCAAACTGGAGTCTTTGATTGCAGATTGCGGGCTCAGATGCCTGCGCGGCGGGCGGTTTTATCATATCACCGGCAATAATGATAAGGGTCTGGCGGTCGCCAGAATGATCAGCCTTCTCGATCAACGTTATGGACCTGTTGTGTCCATTGGAGTCGGAGACAGCAAGAACGACCTTGAGATGCTTTTAAACGTCCAATTTCCGATCCTGGTAAAAAAAATCAACGAACAGCATGATCAGGATCTTCTCTTACAAATTCCCGATATTAATCTGGCTCATCATACCGGTCCTGTTGGATGGAATGAAATGGTATTGAAATTGATAGCCCGAATATCCCATTGATTCCCTGACAAATTTTTAACCTTGAAATGTGTTAACCCATGAACATAAAGTTGTACCGCATAATATCGGCTGGCATTGAATGGAACCTATAAGCCCCAAGCTGACAAGACTTTTCACAGAATTCATCCGGAGCGAGCAGGCTTCGGGAGTCATCCTGATGGCATGTACTGTCATCTCGATTGTCATCGCCAATTCCCCTCTCGGCAAAGACTTCCTGGATTTTTGGCACATCAAGGTGGGTTTTGAACTCGGTGGCCTTCAACTGAAATACACCCTGGGGCATTGGATTAACGATGGATTGATGGCGATTTTCTTTTTGTTGATTGGTTTGGAAATAGAAAGGGAATTGTATATCGGCGAGTTATCTAAATTGAAACATGTTGCATTACCTGTCTTTGCCGCCATCGGCGGCATTGCTATGCCAGCGCTCATTCACTTTCTGTTCAACCGTGGCACTGAAACCCAGGGGGGCGCCGGCATTCCCATGTCCACGGATATCGCCTTCGCCCTGGGCGTACTGGCCCTATTAGGCAATAAGATTCCTGTATCCATTAAGATTTTCCTCACTGCCTTAGCCATCATAGACGACTTGGCCGCAATCGTCATTATTGCTCTGTTTTACGTGGGAAAATTCTCTCTCCTATATCTTATCCTGGCACTGGGGGTATTTGCGGGCTTGCTGGTGTTGAATCGCATCGGCGTGTGCCGGCTTTCCTTGTATTTGATCCCCGGTTTGGTAATGTGGTATTTCATGCTTAAATCAGGGGTTCATGCCTCCCTGACGGGCGTTTTGTTAGCCTTTGCAATTCCGTTTGCGCAAGGAAGAAAAGAGTCGCCATCGTACAAATTGCAACATTTCCTGCACAAGCCGGTCGCGTTCATCATTATGCCGCTCTTTGCGCTGGCAAATACCGGTGTCATTCTGAAAGGCAACTGGATTGAAGGCCTTGCAACATTAAACAGCATAGGCATTGGGGCGGGCCTGTTTGTCGGCAAACCCCTGGGAGTTGTCCTGTTTTCTCTGGCGGCGATCAAATTGCGCTTGGCTAAGCTGCATAAGAACGTGTTATGGAGACACATCATAGGCGCCGGTTTCCTGAGTGGGATCGGGTTTACCATGTCAATCTTCATTACGCTATTGGCCTTTGACAATCCTGAAATCGTCCAGAATTCCAAGATCGCCATTATGCTCAGTTCGCTGTTGGCAGGAACAACAGGCTGTCTGATTTTGAATGTGCAGCGATCTGATGCGGTTAGTCAATCACCTTGATGTTGATGTTTGCGTGCATAAATTTCATGAAGAACTTTTTGCAGCTTACTTTTACAAAGATACTGTAGGCTCCACCCCGGACACTGAGGGACACGAGCGATAGTTAGCCTATTATACAGTCAATGGGGGCTCGTTCGCACGAAAACTGTATATTTACGCCTACTATTGTATGCTACGCCCTTCACCTTGGGCCATTTATCACAGCAGCAATAATCAATAGCATGCAGCAATAATGGATTATTACATGCTTGAGAGCCTTTTGGCATACTGTTTGCTAATATATTTTACAGGTTGAATAGCTGCTTGTTCTGGATTTGATGCCTGACAAACATTGAGCGGGGTAAATATGCAGTTCGAAGGAATCTCACCGGCTCGGATCTTGGTGGTTGAAGACGAACCGAATGTGGCCGAGGTAATGAGGGCCCGGCTGGAAAGCTTTGGATACGTGGTGTGCAGTATTGTTTCCTCTGGAAAAGATGCATTAAATGCCATGGAACAGTGGCATCCTGATATTGTCATTATGGACATTAAGATCCACGGAGATATGGACGGAATCGAATCCGCACGCCTCATCCGGGCTCAGTTCGATGTCCCAGTTATCTATATCACATCATTTGTCGATGACAAGCTGCTCAAGCGCGCTCAAATAACCGAACCTTTCGGCTATATCATTAAGCCTTATGACGGCAGGCAATTACAGGTTGCGGTGGAAATGGCCATTTTCAAACATCGGTTGGACCGGGAGCGACAGCAGGTAGTAGCCGATTTGCAAAAGGCCTTAGCGGAAGTAAAAAAGCTCAGCGGCTTGCTTCCAATCTGTGCATCCTGCAAAAAAATCCGGGATGATAAAGGATACTGGGAGCAGGTAGAAGCCTACATCAAAAAAAATTCCGAGGCCGAATTTACACACAGCATCTGTCCTGAGTGCGCACGAAAGCTTTACCCGGATATTTTTACAAACTCGTCAACTACCATCGGCTAAAGCCGATGTCTTGAGGGTTCAAGGGGCCAAGGGAACACCTTAAACAGGCCTGAATTCGTGAAACGTAGAAAGGCTTCGCTCCCGCCAAAACCTGTCCTGTTGATGCTTATGCGATTTTAGCAGGACGTCTTCTTTGATCCTGGAAAAAACGCAACATTTTATTCCAGCACAGCCCCTAAAAATGCCTTTCTCTGGTAAAACCAAAAACCTGCGTCACTGTCTTGACCACTGCTATGACCACGCAGGTCCCCACAATAGTAAGGGCAGAGTATAAGAGCCCGAAGAATATTATATGATCTACATTCCAGGTCCACTCAAAACAAAACGGAAGCATAGATCCCCTCCTTTATCCCGCAACCGGGTTTAGCTCTCTTTCCTTTGGAAACACAGGCAGATACCTGTAGGAAAGAGAAAATACAATAAATCCATAGGCAACGACCGCAAAACCGATAGCCCATTCCTGCCATGTGGGGATGTAGCTGAAGAACCTGTCAAAAGGCATCACTGGTATGGCCAGGGTTACAATGATAAAAACAAATCTGTTTAATATGATACCAGTGCAGTTCAACAGACAAGCGATGACAAGCAGGCCCTGGTTCTCCCTGAGTTTGGGGGTCATAAGCATTATTGCGGGAATAATGCCGCAGACAATCAGTTCGGCAACCACCAGCCATACACCATAAGGCCCCTCCCTGTAAAAATCCATGAACTTAAACCCTGCCCTTGGTGCAATGTCGTAGATCCAGACCAGGGTGTCGGCGATTTTTAAAACCATGTAAATCGAAAGCAACCAGCCGGATATCTTTGCCAGCAACTGAATTGCGTTATCAGGGACCAGTTTCTTCCTGGTAAGCATTTCTGTCAGCTTTGTGCAGAGTATGGTAAAGCACGGCCCGGAGGCAATGGCTGACAAGACAAAAAGGAAAAAAGTCCATGGCCATATATAAAAACCATCTCTGGCTGCAAAGGGTCTACCGTACAGTACCCCGAACATCCCGCCAAGTGAGCCTTGGTGGAAGAAGGACAGAAAGGTTCCGGATGCGGCAATGACACCCATGATATGATGGAGATTGTGTCCGAAGATGTGGAGTTCCTTGATCTGATCCAGCTTCCTGTTTTCCAGTATGATCGGCACGAATTCCACGATCAGCACTCCCAGGTAACAGGTGATGCAAAACGAGACCTCAACCAGCATGGAGTGTATGTTGGCGTGCCAGAAGATAAACCATCCTCTGATAGGCTGGCCTATATCAATGCCCAGCATGGCGGTGGCGCCGGAATAACAGATAAACCCGATGATCACAGCGGCGTTGATGATATTTTTCAGTTCTTTTTTGCCTACAACATAGGTAAGAAATCCTGAAAAAAATGCGCCCGCACCAAGTGCTATTACACCCAGATCAAAAACGATCCACAGGGCAAAGGCAAAGACATTGCTCATGTTTGTCTGGTTCAGGCCCTTGATAAGGCACAAAAAAGCAGCTAGCCCCCCCCAGGCAAGGATTGCCACCCATGGCAGCATCCACAAAAGAAACATGCCAAAAGAGCATCTTTCCACCCCTTCCGGCAACAGCTTAGAATCCATGTGTTTACCTCTTTAAATTTAAAATTTACCATTAAAAATTCAAAATTATATTTACCCTTCTCTGGATACGGGTGAAAACTCCTCAACCGGATTATCGGCGATCTTTCTGACCCAGTCCCTGGAAGACAGGTAGTACACCTTTGGTTTGGTGTTCAGACGTTCAAGCAGCCTGAAGGCATTCTTGCTTTTTATCAGTTGGGCGACCTTGTGTTTCGGATTGTTCAAGTCGCCGAAGGTGATTGCCTGTGCAGGGCATGCCTCTGCGCAGGCAGTGATGTATTCGTTCTCTTTGATCTTCCTCCTGCCCTCTGCATAGGCCTTGGTCCTCGCCCGCATCAGACGGTGATGGCAGAAGGAGCATTTTTCGATTACGCCCCTCATGCGCGGTGAGACCTCTGGAGACAGATATCGCTCAAGGCCCTTGTCTTTTGGAAAGTAGGCGTCCCACCAGTTGAAATACCTGGCCTTATAAGGGCAGGCTGCCTGGCAGTATCTGCACCCAATGCAGCGGGTGTAAATCTGACTGACTATTCCCGTGTTATTGTCCAAGGTGGTGGCGGTGGCCACACAGACCGAGACGCATGACGGGGCGTGCCCTCCACGGCCGTCCTGCTCGCAATGCATGCACGGCCTGGGAAAATAGACCGTCTCTGAGTCGGGAAAGTTCTTGCCGTTGTCGGCCTTATAGATCTGCATCCATGATATGGAACGTTCCTTGTCGGATTCATCAGGCATGACAGAGACGTTGTTTTCCGCCGCACAGGCGACCATACATGTCCCACACCCGGTGCACTTGTCCAAATCAATGACCATGCCGTATTTGTATTTTCCCTGGTCATGTTCCTTTTTCATT
>DIKH01000002.1:4844-10107 GCA_002424495.1 Desulfobacteraceae bacterium UBA5623 | reverse complement strand
GGATTGGATTATGATATGATCCCCCTGTTTAAGGCCAAGTTCAGATGCAGTCCCGGGATTGATCATGGCGAATGAATCGCTGCCCAGGAGCTGATCCTCCAGGATTGTCTTGTAGACAAACGGCGGACTGGGCGCCCAGCTGCTCGCAAGATTGATCATTTCATAAGTCGCCATCATCAAGGGAAAGTGCTCATCATGGTGATGGCCCCCTTCGTAATGAGGCATAAAGGCCGCATCTCCCTCTGCCGTAATCCCCAAGGCCTTCAGGCTGTTTTGTCCATTTCCCGCCTCTGAATATCCTTTAACGGCTAGTTCCAGTTGCGAGCTGAAAAACTCAAATCTGCTGCTCGCTGTCTTAAAAACGCCGCTGTCTATGTTGGAAGGCCTGACAGGCCTGTACCACAGGGAGCCGGCCTTGATCTTCTTCCACATGTCGTCAAATGACTTGTAATCCGGACTGCCGGAGCTATTCTGCCATTTCCAGGCTGGCTCAGAGCCCTTGTAATGTACGAGCCCCTCACCGGAATCAAACAGGCCCTTTGCCCTTATCTTGAGCGCTGCCTCGTAATCCTTCCACGGAAAGGACGCTCCGGTTTGGCTGTCAACACCCTTTGCGATTTTGCTTAGCACATCCCCGGTGTTCCTGGTGTTGTATACGGGTTTTACCACGGGCCTTGTCAACCCGTAGAGTGGGTACTGGAGACCGCCTGGCCGGACAATATCATCAGTCTTTTCAAGATAGGTGTGATCGGGCAGGACAAGATCTGCCATAAAGGATGTTTCATCCCTAAACGGGGAAAAGCTTACAATAAACGGGATCTTCTTCAGCGCCCTGTTGACCTCGGCGCTGTCGGGCAGCGTAAAGGCCGGGTTTGCTGCAAATACCAGCAGGGTGTCCACCGGCGATGGATTGCTGTGATTTATGACATCAAAGAGGTTGTTTATCAGGCTTCCTGCAAAGGGATATTTTTTGGTCCCGGCCTGATCGAGCCGCGGCCTCAAAATACCCTTTTCTGCAACCTCGTCTGCGGGTAACGCAGGCAGAGGCGCCAGTGGAAGAGGATCGGATATGATGACCCCGCCTGGTTTGTTGATATTGCCCTTCAGGGCGTTTAAGGCCTGGACAGCCATAAATTCAAAAAGGCTGCCGTTTAATGTGCCTTTGCCCTTGCCGTAAATGGCGACAGGGGCCTTGGCTGAGGCAAAACCCTTGGCCATCGCCTTTATTGCCTCTTCGCCCACACCGGTGATATTGCCGACTTGAGCAGGGCTGTATTGGCTTAAGACCATCTGCCTGAATTTTTCAAAACCCGACGTGTAATTATTGATGAACTCCCGGTCAAAGACGTTATCCTTGATAATCACATGGGCGATGGCAAGGGCCAGGGCAGCATCGGTTCCAGGCCTTGCAGCAACCCATTTGTCCGCCTTGGATGCGGTATTTGACCCCCTTGACTCGATCTGGACAACAGCTGCCTTGCCCTTGGCTGCCTTTTCCCTGAGCAGGACCCAGGCATTCATCACCCTGCCGGGGCCGCCCCAGCCCTCTAAGAGCCCGCTGCCAAAGCTCAATACATAATCGGAGTTTTCAATGTCATAGGCCATTGGCCCATTATTGCCAAGCATCAGGAGATTGCCCATGCCATAAGTGTCTTCAAGCGATGGCATTCTGACGTAGTTTGGACTTCCTGCCGCCCTGGTCAACCGTTCAATCATCAAGGACATGGTCGAGCCCATTGGGTTTCCGTCCACTGTGACCAAGGCCTCGGTTCTGCCGTTTTTCCTCAGATCCGATATCCTGCCTGCCACTGTCTTTATGGCCTCATCCCATGTGATCTCCATGAAATCACCGGAACCCCTCGGCCCAACGCGCTTCATCGGGCCTGTGTGCCGCAGGTCCCGATCATAGAGCAGTTGAAGCCCGCCCATACCTGATGGACAGATGCCGCCCGGATTGACCGGGTAGTCGGACCTGCCTTCTATCTTGACCGCCCTTTCATCCACCTTTCTGACCTGGATGCCGCAGCCGCCAGGGCAGAGACCGCACACTGACTTTACGCTCAAAAATTCGCCTTCCGGCGGGACCGGCACCCACGGCCAGTTTTGGGTCCATATTGCAATGTCGTCCATCAGTTTATAGGGAAGAGGCGTCAGTTGAAGACCCGCTACCCCGCCGACGGCAAATTTGACAAAATTTCTTCTGGTCACTCCCATGATCTAGTCCCCTATTTATGACAGACAAAACATGCGTTATTCTCTTCATGGCCTTTTGCAGTATGACATTCTGCACAGTCATCCATCTTCATGCGGTCCCACGTGTTTGTCTTCAATCCAGAGATGTTTTCTCCCCATATGCGAATGGGGTAACCGCTTAGGCGATTGACCTTGTATTCCGGCAGCACCTCGGAATCACCGTGCGTTCCGTGGCAGGTTCTGCACTCAAGTTCTCCCATCTTGACATGGGCTGCGTGAGAGAAGTAGACGCAGTCCGGTTGTCTTGTATAGGCGAACCAGGGGACCTCTTTTTCCTCGGCCATATAATTGGTCAAAAAGGTTGCCTCATCGTCAGACTCGCCAAGGGGGGATTCCGGGTCTTCGTGGCATTCCTTGCACTTGTCAAGCCTTGGAATGCCTGCAAATGTGCCGTCATCGCGAAAGGCATGGCAGTTAAGGCAACTTTCCACATCTTCCGGGTCATCTGCCTCTTCAAGATGGACCTTGTGGTTGAAATTGAAGGGTTGCGGCTGACTGGAGTAAAGCAGCTTCGGAAAGACGTACCATCCCAGGACCAAGGCCCCGGCAAAACCTGCGAGAAAGCAGATCCATCCCCCTTTTGAAACATATCTCGCCAAAGCCGGAAAGGCCTTTATCAGGCTGCTTGTGGGTTTTTCGGCTGAATTTTTCATATAACCAAGCCTCTATCTTATTTGGTTTTAATAGTTCATAATCAAATTTGAGCGTAATTACCTGTTAGGCCCTCTTTTGTCAAGGCAAAAAGACCATAACGGCCTGATATGCTAGGCAGACGTAAGGATTGACAGGGTATGGGCTTAAAATAACGCCGATATTTTAGGGAGGTCAAATAAGAGGGTTACTCTTCTGAGGCTTGAGCAGCATGCCGCAAACGCTTTGTCTCGCCGCGCCTGCGCTTCTCCCCCAGCCTGTGAATCTTTGATGAATGAGTTGGCCTTGTACTGCGCCTTTGTTTGGGTGTCTCCGCCGCCTTGCGGATCAGAGCGATCAACCGGTCCAGGGCATCCTGACGGTTGCGGTTTTGGGTGCGGAACCTCCTGGCCTCGATAATCAGGACCCCGTCCTGGCTTATCCTTTTGCCGGCAAGGCGTATCAAACGGCTGCGGACATCATCGGGCAGAGACTCAGAGCCCCACGCATGGAAGCGCAATTGCACGGCAGTGGAAACCTTGTTGACATTCTGACCGCCGGGACCGGATGCTCGGATAAAGTCTTCATGTATTTCACGCTCGTCTATTGAGATGTCGTCATTTATGTAAATCATTTCCTCAGTCCTGCGCAGGCGGTGTCAACATCGTGCGAAGGGGTTGTGTATAATTTGGCTATTATAGTATATTTCTTATAGATTTGACAACAAAACCCATAAGGAATATAGTGCCGGGATATTGGGGGCGGCCTCTTACATGTCAATTGCCAATGTTGGCGTGGGCAAAAATAATTCAGGAGGCGTTTATTCAAACAGCATTTGACCATGAAACCTTCAAATCCTCAATCCGAAACAGATCGTTTTAAAGAGATATCGTCCTGGGTGTCATCAGTCCAGGATCTGGACCAGCGCCTGGAGCCCATTATCGGAACACTGGCCCAGATGTTGCGCGTAAAAATAGTTTCCCTGATGCTTGTAGACTGGAATGCCAAAAGGCTTTACGTCAGGACCGCATTAGGAGATGTGCCTGGCGATTACAAAAAACGTGAACTGAAAATAGGCAAAGGTGTCGCGGGGTATGTGGCGGAAAAAGGTGCGCCCGTTGTTGTCCCTGAAGTCGGCAAAGACATCCGCTGGAACCAAGAGCTAGCCGAATCTACAGGGCGGTTTGCCTACACGGTGGCATGTGCGCCAATGAAAATCGCAGATGAGACCATTGGCGTAATTGAGCTGATCAACAGGACGGACGGAGGCCATTTTCAGGAAGCAGACCTCAAGCTTCTGACAGTGTATGCCGAGGCAGCAGCCCTTGCCATTGACAAGGCAAGGCAGGATGTGAAGATTGAGACGGAAGAGGAAGGCTTTCGGGAAGAACTCTGCGGGAAGTATCAGATTATAGGCAAGGGGGATGCATTAACCAAGGTTGTGTCAGAGGCCTTTAAGGTGGCAAAATCAAAGGCCAGCACCCTGATCCTGGGGGAGAGCGGCACAGGAAAGGAACTCCTTGCAAGACTGATCCATCAGGCCGGACCAAGAAGGGACAACCCGATGATAGGGCTTAACTGTGCGGCCCTGCCGGAGACCCTGATGGAAGACGAGCTTTTTGGACACGAAAAGGGATCATACACAGGGGCATTGAACCGGAAGATCGGCAAGTTTGAGCTGGCCGACAACGGCACACTGTTCCTGGATGAGATCGGGGAAATGAGCCCCGGCATGCAGGCAAAGATGCTCAGGGTCCTGCAGGAAGGGGTGTTTTACAGGGTCGGGGGAAACCTGCCTGTCTCTGTTGATGTCAGGGTGATATGCGCAACCAACAGGGACATCCTGAAAGAAGTCAATGACGGCAGATTCAGGGAAGATCTTTATTACCGCATGAATGTCGTTCAGATTCATATGCCGCCCCTGCGGGAGAGAAGAGAGGACATCCCTCTTCTGGCCAATTACTTTCTGGATCTGTTCAAGGCGGATAGGGGATTGCCGGAATTAAAGATTTCACAAAAGGCCCTGGATAACATGGTCCAGTATGACTGGCCTGGAAACATCAGGGAGCTTAGAAACTGCCTTGAACGGGCAGTGGTTATGGGCAACCATGAAGAAATCCGGCCCGAAGACCTTCCCATCTTTGGACCAAGAACGGCATACAAGGGGATTGAGGTGGGTCTGACCATGGATGAGGCTATAGACAGATTCAAGAGGGAATTTATTATAGCCAACCTAAGACAAACCGGCGGCAACAGGACAAAGGCGGCCAAAAAAATGGACATCCAAAGGACATACCTCTCACGTCTGATATCAAAGCTTGACATAAAGGAGATTTGAACATGGCCATTTCTGGGTAGACACTACCTAATCAGGAGACAG
>DIKH01000002.1:504-4785 GCA_002424495.1 Desulfobacteraceae bacterium UBA5623 | reverse complement strand
GGGACCTTTTGAAACTGGCTCTTACAAACACTAAATAAACATATATTTCTAAGGAGAGCCACATGTATGAATTGAGGAAAGGGATAGACATTTTAACCCATATTGGAGGAATCAAGAGCGATAAAGATGCGGAAAAGATCTTCAAAGACAATATGGACGACAGCAATTTTAAAAAGATCCAGAAGATCACCAATGAAGAGGCGCGGATAAAAATTGCAAACGCCATCGTAATGGGCCGGCCTGACAGTGTGTTTGTCAATACCGGTTCGCCGGAAGACCAGCAGTTTATTATTGATCTTTCCATCAAAACCGGGGAGGAAGCGCCCCTTGCCATTAAAAACCATACCATCCATTACGATCTTGCCGATGAACAGGCCCGCATCATTGACCGCACTTACTATATTACAAATGACGATGAAAAGGTTAGCAGCCTTGCGCTCAGGATCAGCAGACAGGATGCCTTGAAATACGTCCAGGATTACATGACAGGGATTATGAAGGGCATGACCTTTATTGTCGGATTTTACTCACGCGGTCCTGTCGGCGCCCATGCCACCATTCCGGCGATTGAGGCGACCACATCCTGCTATGTCTGCCACAGCGCGGAACTGCTTTACAGGAATTGTTTTGATGCATTTGATGCCGAGGCCAAAAGGGTCGGGCATTTCTTTACAAATATACACAGCCAGGGGCCGAATCGTCCTGAAGACCTGCCAAACGCCCGGGTATTTATGGACAGGGCGCACCAGACCACTTACAGCACCTTCTGCACCTATGCGGGAAACACGCTGTTGATCAAGAAGGGCAACCACAGGCTCGCCGTTGACAGGGCCACCTATTACAGACGCGGAAAAGAGATCTCAGAGCATATGTTCATCACGGGCGTCCAAGGACCGGGGGGCCGCATTACATTTTTTGCAGGGGCAGCCCCAAGCGGGTGCGGAAAGACTACAACCGCCATGACCGGCCAGGAATTCATCAGCGATGACCTCGCCCAGATCTGGATAGCCGACGACGGGACAATAAGAAGCGTTAACCCTGAAGCCGGAATCTTCGGGATCATCAGAGACGTCAACTGGGTGGATGACCCTATGATGCTCAAACTCTTCCGCAATGAAAAGGCCGAGATCATCTTCTCCAATGTCCTTATTGATGAAAAAAAGGATCCCCACTGGGAGGGCTATGGGGAAGAAGCGCCTAAAAAGGGTTTCAATTTTCAGGGTCAGTGGGAAGAAGGAAAGAAAGACAAAAAGGGTAAACCCGTACCGATATCGCATCCCAACGCCCGCTTCACCTTAAAGAGCAATGTGCTGGATAACTACAGCAAAAAAATGGAAGACCCTGCCGGTGTCATTACAAAGGTCTTTACATACAGCGGCCGCGACAGCGACACCATGCCCCCTGTATGGGTGGCGAAAAACCCCGATCAGGGAGTAGTAATAGGCGCATCCCTGGTGTCCCAGGCAACGGCCACAGAGGTGGGCGCAACCGGCGTCAAACGCTCCCCCTGGGCAAATCAGGCCTTTATCCCCGGTCGCCTTGGCGATTATATGCATGCCCAGTTTGAGTTCTATAACAGCGACAAGATCAAACCGGAGCACCGTCCGATAATGGCTGGTCTCAACTACTTCCTCACCCACGGCGCACGCGGAGGTCAGGGAGACAAACTGATAGGCGAAAAGAAAGACGTATACGTCTGGATGGGATGGCTTGAAAGGCGTGTGCACAATGAGGTCGGCGCCATTGACACCCCGGTCGGCTTCCTGCCCAAATATGATGACTTAAAAGAGCTGTTCAAGACCATTATCAACAAGGACTACGACAGAAAACTGTATGACAAGCAGTTTTCGCTTTATATTGACAATATCGTAAAGCGAATTGACCTCCAAACCGAGGCCTATAAAAAGGATGAAAACATCCCTGAAAAGATATTTAAAATCTACGAGGAACAGAAAAAGGCTCTGCTTGCACTCAAGGAAAAATACGGTCCCATTGTAACTCCGGACCAGCTTGAAAAGGGTCTTTAGCCAAAAACCACCGGAAAGGAGTTAATTACCATCGGTTGAAGCCAATGGCTATAGGGTTCAAGGATTCAAGGGGTCCAGTGATCAATGGGGAAATCTTTTATTCATTACACTCGAACCCTGGAATCCTAAACCCCTCGGACCCTTGCGTCGCAGGAGATAGGACTGAAGTCTTCGCCTAAAGGCAAGGGTTTTTTCCCATTTCAAGAGAGAGACAATAAATGAACCAGGATGCGACGACACCAAGGTTTGATCCGGAGGCCCGCGACGTCCTGGTCCTGGAATCCTTTACAAAGTTCATCCATTCTTTAGACTACAAGAATTCAAAGTTTATCCTGTCCGTAGGCGCTGCAAAGGGCTACCCCACAGTGGAGTCCTTGCAGCGCCACCTGGAAGAATCCCTGAAATCTTTTGCCCGAAATCCCGATATTAAAAGGATATTTTATCACATTATCAGCAATGTAAAAGGCAATGTGAAGATGTCCGCCGATGAGATAGAGACATACCTGACGGAGATTATCCTTGAAAACGACTATCCGTACTGGCATCAATATGTAAAGGAAAGCCAATCCCCGGAAAAGACAAAAGGCGCTATTCTAAGATTGATTGATATTGTCCTTGCAAAAAAGCTCAGGCAGATCACATCTGACAGGATAAACAAAAAAACCTACTCCAATCCCCAGGTCTTGATCAATATCCTCAATTATTTTTCCGAGGCAAGGCCGATCTATATACTGATCGTAGATTCACTAATAAAGATAATCCTCGAAGAGACATATTTTGATATCGAAGAAAGAGGCATAGCCTGCCGGATTGTTGTCAATAACTACAGGATCGAAAACACCCTTATTTACATATTGACAAACAGGGAGCTGGACAACAGGCAGAAATATCTGATCTGTACCGCAATCAGGGCCTATCAGAAGGTATACTGGAAGCTGCTGCTGCTGGATTATGATCCAGGCCAGGAAAAGGAGACTGTTTCTAAAAAATGGTTCGGGGTCAAAGACTTTGATTCGGTCCGTTATTATCAGGCCCCTAATATAACGAACCTTTACATTGACTGCATTATTGCAGGCGATGACCAGGCAGCCTTAAAGCATGCCCGATCGCTGGTGCTCTCCATGGATTTCGAGGATATATTAAGGCTTTTATATGTTGCAATCCATGACCGCGGAGGCTTTGAACATGATGAAGAGCTGACTTTTACCATATACAAGCAGTTATATTCCGTGATGAATGACTACAGGGACATCTGCACGATGGAACGCCAGTCGGTAAGGTCATTAAAGAGCGAATTGTCCGGCAGATCCAAAGAAACCAGGCTCTCCGAGCAGCCTATTATTTCCGCGGTCAAGCGTCACACGGACATGACTCCCATGCTGGAAACCAGGACTCATCATCCCTTGCTGCCGGAGACGGTGAGAAACCTTGAAGAAAGCGGTTTGCTCCATCTGTTTAAGATCTGGCCCATCCCGGAGATATCTCAGCACCTGTTCAACATAGTCTGCCGGTTAAAGGAACGGATTCCCGAAGGCAAGGATTTTGCAATCAGCCACCTGTTATACCGTGAAAAATTATTGGCTTTTTTAATGAGGCTGGACAGGGCGGGCATAAAGATAATCAAGACCGATCTGCCTTTAATCACCAATGCAGTGCAGTTGGAATCACACAATTATTTCAGGCAGGGCCAGTATTTTGGATCTACAGGGTTCTGGCAATTTCTGGCCGAAAAACCCCCTTCCGCATGGTATTGTGCAAGGCCCCACGCTGTGGGCAACTGCCTTGATCAACCCCTGCGCCATGTTATGTTCAGAATTTTTCTGGGCAGCGGAGAGCTGTATAGATCCCCCTTTATTGTAGACAGCACCCCCAGATTCGCATCAATTGATGAAGGCATTGACGAAGAAGGGATCGTCAATTCCCTATTGATCCGGCCCGGGATGTTTTTGCTGAATATCCCACAAAAGATAAACACCCTGTGGGCAAAGACCCAAAGCGCTCAGTTGAAGACCCTCCACAATATCATATCAAAAAAAATATCCGATGCAAACCGGGCCAGGTGAAGAGAGGAAAGAATAGGCGTATACGTTAAAAGAGTTGAAAAAGTTAAAAGGGTTAAAGGTGCCTTTTTCAACATTCAACTTTTAGCTTTCAACCCTATTCATCGAGTTTCAATCCACGCCCCCGCGCAGGGGGCGACCACAAGAATACAGGGTTGTAGTGTCAATATCAGGTTTCAATCCACGCCCCCGCG
>DIKH01000002.1:0-467 GCA_002424495.1 Desulfobacteraceae bacterium UBA5623 | reverse complement strand
CGCCCCCGCGCAGGGGGCGACTGCGGAATTTATCCAGGATGATATCCGGCTCTGGTTTCAATCCACGCCCCCGCGCAGGGGGCGACATATCACCTTCAGGTAATTATGGTTTTCAAACCCGTTTCAATCCACGCCCCCGCGCAGGGGGCGACTCCCTCCATCTTTAAATGATCCTGTGTTTCTTTGTTTCAATCCACGCCCCCGCGCAGGGGGCGACTACGAGCTGTTTTTCAGCGCCCCGACATCACAGTTTCAATCCACGCCCCCGCGCAGGGGGCGACAGAGCATTTGGTGAGAATGCAAACCCTCACCAGGTGTTTCAATCCACGCCCCCGCGCAGGGGGCGACGTGTAACGAGGCAGATGGTAAAGCAGTTTGAGCGGGTTTCAATCCACGCCCCCGCGCAGGGGGCGACATATCCGGTCCTTTCACCAGGCCATGACGACCGAGTTTCAATCCACGCCCCC
>DIKH01000090.1 GCA_002424495.1 Desulfobacteraceae bacterium UBA5623 | reverse complement strand
CCATCCCTGAAAGGGACATTAAATCTTGAATTGTAAAGGCAGACTCAAGATAGAACTTTTTGGAGCTGCCTCAAAGGACAACCATGGGAAAACTATCCGACGCGCTGGACAGATACCAGAGCGAAAGGGCTGTCAAGGCCCAAATGCTCAGACCTGAAACCAATCATAGCCGTGACATGATCATCCATCATGCATTTGATCCGAAACTGGTTGTCTTGACTGCGCCGGAATCAATAGAAGCGGAAAATTTCAAGATTCTAAAGGGTCAGATTTTTTTTCCAAAAGACGGGCCAAGACCCAGGACTATTATGATTACAAGCGCATTTCCTGGTGAAGGGAAGAGTTTTGTTGCAGCCAACCTGGCGGCGAGCATTGCGCAGGGAGTGAACGAATATGCTCTCTTGGTGGACTGTGACTTCCGCCGTCCCCGGATACACAAGATCCTTGGCTGCTCGAACAAAGAGGGTCTGCAGCAATATTTAACAGGGAAAAAGGCCCTGCAAGAGCTGCTAATTAAGACAAGGATTGACAAGCTGTCCGTGTTGACAGCAGGCATACCCTCTTTTAAACCCTCGGAACTGCTTGCATCAAGCATGATGGAAGAGCTCTTTGAAGAGTTTAAAGAGCGATATGATGACCGATATGTCATAGTTGATACGGCACCAAGCCATGTTATTTCTGAGGTCAATATATTGGCCAAGTATGTTGATGGTGTTATTTTTGTAGTGATGGCCGGAAAAACACCCAGAGAAATCATACATAAAAGCATAGAGGCCCTGGGGAAAGAAAAAGTCCTGGGGATCATCTTCAATGGATATCAAAAGGCATACAAATCTTATGACAGATATTATAAAAATTACTATAAAAAAGGATGAGTCCTTGTTATAGGTTCTTTACTGAGGCGCGAGTTTGATTCGATTATTCCGGCAGTACTTTTCTCCAAGAAAGATGCTTTTCGTCATTGGCGAAGGCGTATTGATCTTTCTAGCTGTCTCGCTCGCATCCTATATGCTTCTTGGTAAAGAAATTGATTTTGTCGGAATGATGGAGATGGTCTGGCCGAAGATCCTTATCATCTCATTAGTCACGCAGATAAGTATGTATCATAATGACCTCTATGAGATTGATTCTATTCATAATAAGATTGATCTTGCCTACAAGCTTGTCCAGTCTATTGGCATCACTTCCATTGTGCTTGCACTCTTCTATTTCCTTTGGCCTGATATGATTATTGCAAAATGGGTCTTTTTTGCGAACCTTTTGATTCTCTTGGTTTTTTTGGTCTGCTGGAGGATGCTGTACTCAGTTGTCATTAAAAAGCAATTATTTACTGAAAAGGCCATTTTGGTTGGGGCAGGAGAACTCGCCAGAAATATTTTGGAGGAAATGGCCGACAAAAAGGATGTCAGCTATCACATCAGTTCAGTAATTGCCTGGGAAAAAGGTGAATACGATCATATCCTGTTAAAAGGAGCTGAGATCCATTACGGGTTTGATAATATATGTAATCTGGCAGAGGCCAATAATGTTGAAAACGTTATAGTGGCTCTGGATGAAAAGCGAAATGTCTTGCCTTATGATCAGCTGCTTGCGTGCAAGGTAAGGGGAATAAAGATTATTGACGGGGAAACTTTTTATGAAAGGATTACCGGTAAGCTCCTGGTTGAAAAAATAAACCCCAGTTGGCTGATTTTTTCTGACGGCTTTGTAAAATCCAGGATCTCTCGTATTTCAAAGAGATTGATAGGCTTTTTTTCATCAACATTGCTTTTGATTATCCTCCTTCCGGTTTTTGTTTTAGTCGCAATAGCCATCAAACTTGATTCACGTGGTCCTGTATTTTTATTGCAGAAAAGGGTGGGTAAGGACGGCATCATATTCACCCTATATAAATTCCGTTCCATGAAGGCCGATGCGGAAAAAGACTCCGGGCCGGTCTGGACGGAAAAAGATGACCCGAGGATCACCAGGGTAGGAAGGATAATCAGGAAACTTCGGATAGATGAACTCCCGCAATTATGGAATATTTTTAAAGGGGATATGAGCTTCGTCGGCCCCAGGCCTGAGCGGCCTTTTTTTGTGGATAAGCTAAAGAAGACTATACCCTTTTACAACGAAAGGTCGAGTGTGAAACCAGGTGTTACGGGCTGGGCACAGGTAAAATATCCATATGGCTCGACTGAAAAAGATGCCTTGGAAAAACTGAAATACGATCTTTTTTACATCAAGAATATGTCTATAGTGATAGACCTGCAGGTTATTTTTCATACCATAAAGATTATGCTGCTGGGTAGAGGCGCTAGATAAAATAGCCGTCCCGTCGCGGGGGCTCTAATGTTCTACATCCAAGCTTTAGACGTTATGCCAATGGGTTATGCCATGTTTCGTATGTAACTCAAGGGGCGGAGCTGTGAGGAAAAAATATGCATAGAGATAAAATATGTAATAAATGCATACTTTCTGAGACTTTCCCGGGCATCAGGTTTAATGATCAGGGAGTCTGCCGAGCATGTCGCTCGACGGAAAATGGCTGCGTGAGTCTGTGGCTAATCCAACAAAATTAGGAGGCTAATTCAATGCAATATTCCATAAGTCCGGATGGGGAAAAATTCAAGCTGCCGGAAGAGGATGATTACACTGTTGAATATGACAGACTTTTAAACCTGGTCACTGCCAAGAGAAAAGAAGGCAATGAAATCGTGGTGGTCATGGGTCTCGGGTTTGTTGGGGCTGTGATGGCTGGCGTTGTAGCTGATTCGGTTGATAGCAAAACCGGGAGACCGAGGAAGTTTGTTATTGGAATGCAGAGGCCAAGTACTAGAAGCTACTGGAAGATTCCTTTGTTTAACAGGGGTATATCTCCCGTCAAGGCCGAAGACCCTGAAGTGGCGCCGATGATTGAACGCTGTGTAAACAAAAAAAAGACTCTTACCTCCACCTTTACCCACGATGTCCTTGGTCTTGCCGATGTCCTTGTAGTGGATGTCCAGTGTGACTTCCTTAAACAGGAATTGGGTAATCTCAAAAGCGGACAAGCAGACATAAGAGCCCTTGAACAGAGCTTCAAAATAATAGGGGAAAGGATAGACCCTAAGTGCCTGGTGTTGATAGAGACTACCGTGCCTCCAGGGACAACGGAATATATAGCGCACCCTCTGATAAAAAAGGCCTTTGACAAAAGAAACATCAAAGAAGAGCCTTTATTGGCCCACAGCTATGAAAGGGTGATGCCAGGCAGAAACTATGTAAGCTCTGTCAGGGACTTCTGGCGTGTGTGCAGCGGCATTAACAATGAAAGTCGCCAGAAGGTCACCAGATTTCTTTCAGAGGTCTTAAATGTTGACCAGTATCCTCTTACGGTCCTTGACAGGCCGATTGAAAGCGAGACATGCAAGATAGTCGAAAACAGCTACAGGGCAACTATCCTGTCATTTCTTGATGAATGGAGCCTTTTTTCCGAGACCAATGGCGTTGACCTGATCAAGGTGATAAACGCAATCAAGGTGCGTCCCACGCATAACAACATCATATTCCCCGGCCCTGGCATAGGTGGCTATTGCCTTCCCAAAGACGGCGGGCTGGGGATGTGGGCCTATAAACACCTGCTGGGGTTTGAGAGCGATATCTTTAAAATTACCGCACAGGCGATCGATATTAATGACACAAGAGCCTTGCGCGCCGCCCAGTTGGTCCGCGATGCCCTGAGAAACATGGGCTACATTGTCGCCTCTTCAGCTGTAACGGTCCTTGGGGCATCCTATCGTGAGGATGTAGGTGACACCCGCTATAGCGGCTCAGAAATAATTGTTCGCAAATTGATAGAGATGGGCGCAGAGGTAAAGGCCCATGATCCTTATGTTCAGCACTGGTGGGAGCTTGAAAATCAGGATACATATCCGGCGGCGGGCACCAGTTGGTCGCGGTTTTTTCGCAACCAGGAACATCTGAATGACTTTCGCATGACGTCTGCCCTGACTGATGCCTTGCGCGACGCTGACGCCGTTGTCTTCGCAGTCAGGCACCAGGAATACCTGGACTTGGACCCTGACAAAGTAGTTGAGATGATCGGCAAGCCCGCGGCCATTATTGACTGTTTCGGAATACTGGATGATGCCTGTATAGAAAGATATTTTGATCTTGGCTGCGAGGTAAAAGGACTTGGCCGCGGTCATATACAGAGGATCAAGGATGCGGTCCGAAAGAGAAAGAAGTAATGAAGAAAGATAGGTTATTACGATGGTCACAGGCAACCGGAACCCATCATCTTTTAGTTTATATCCATAAACCTGATCTGCGTGATTCTGTGTAATCTTCGGATCAGGATTCAATGCCCAATTTACCGGAAATAATTCATCTAGGCGCTGAAAAATGTGTCACTGGCTCCGAGCCATCTCGTCAACGCCAACGGCCTGACGATCATGGTGGACTGCGGGCTGGCCCAGGGAAATGACGCGAGCGTGCCCATCGACAACTGGCCGGTATCTCCAAAGGAAATAGATTATCTGTTTCTCACCCATGCCCACATCGACCATATTGGACGATTGCCCGAGTTGATCCAAAAAGGTTTTAACGGCGAGATCATCTGTTCTCATCCCACCAAGGCCTTACTTCATCCCATGCTGGCGGATGCCATGAACTTTTCAGGATTACCGGAGCAAACCGCAGCCAGTATAGAAAAAGACGTGGATGACCTGTCATGGGGATTCGAGTACGGCCAGACATTCGACCTCAAAAAGGGCATCACCTTCAAGCTTGGAAGGGCAGGGCATATCCTGGGGTCGTGTTTCATTCGGTTCCAGGATGAAAGCACTGGATGGGCTGTCATTTTTTCAGGCGATCTCGGGGCGACGGACACCCCGATTCTCCCTGATCCAGAACCACCGGAGGCCGCCGATTTGGTCATACTTGAATCCACCTATGGAGACCGGTTGCACGGAAGAAAAGAGCAGCGGGTTCGCCAACTCGGAAACGTTCTCACCCGGACCTTGGCTGACAAGGGAAAGGCCTTTATCCCTGCCTTTTCCCTTGGGCGGACACAGGAAATACTCTATGAAATGGATCGAATATTCTCCGATCCCCAATATCAAATGATGTTTCCGGGATTGCAGCATAAAAACCGGCCGCCGGTATTCATCGACTCTCCGCTGGGGCTTGAAATCACCAACATCTATTCAGGCCTTTCCGATTATTGGGACAAAGAGGCCAAGGATCTGTACCGAAAGAACGATTCCCCCATGGACTTTGACGGACTTTACGCGGTGAAAGATCACAAGGACCACCTCAAGGTTTGCGAGATAAAAGGTCCTGCCGTAATCCTCGCCGGCAGCGGCATGTGCACTGGCGGCCGGATCATCGACCACCTGCTGAAAGGAATTGAAAATCCCGAGAACGACATCATCTTCGTAGGATATCAGACAAGCGTCACCCCGGGAAGGACCATCCAAGAATGTGCCAAAAAATTCGGCGGCTATGTTAAACTCGAAGGTGAACGCATGGAGATCAAAGCTGACGTGCATACCCTGACCGGCTATTCCCCCCACGCCGACCAAAAAGGCCTGCTTGATTGGGTGGAATCCATGTCAAGAAAACCCAAAACCATCAAACTGGTCCACGGAGCACCCCAAGCCCGAAGCGCACTGGCCGCCTTATTGGAAAGAAAAGGATACACCGTGCAGGGAGAGCGTTGATCTCCTCAAATCAAATAACCAATTTTTTGACCATTGATGTCGAGGACTACTTCCAGGTCCATGCACTCTCAAAAGTTATTAAACCGGAGCAATGGAATAACTATGAATGCCGGGTTGAAAAAAACATCTATTATATTCTTGATCTCCTGGACTCAATAACCCCAAGTAACTTCGGTAACTCTCGTGCAACTTTTTTCATCCTTGGTTGGATAGCCGAGCGCTATCCCAAGCTGGTGAAAGAAATACATCGCCGGGGCCATGAAATCGCTTCTCACGGATATGGTCACCAGCTTATTTCCAGTCAGACATCGAAAGAATTCCAACGAGATATCCAACATGCCAAAAGGATTTTGGAGGATTTGACCGGAGAAGAGGTGATCGGTTATCGGGCTCCTACTTACTCTATCACAAAGGAGACATTGTGGGCATTAGATATCTTGCTGGAAGTAGGATACAAATACGATTCCAGCATATTTCCAATAAGACATGATTATTACGGCATGCCCTCGGTTCCCCGTTTTCCATTCGTTTGGAATCTGGGTCAAGGGAACAACCCGAAAATTGAGAGCATATATGAAAATAAAGCAAAAATGTACCTAACTAATAAAGCAATGATTCTGGAATTTCCTATGAGTACGGTAACTATTTGTAACCATCGCTTTCCCTGCTCAGGAGGCGGCTATTTCAGAATTCTTCCATACCTCTTTACTCGCATGTGTCTTGATCGTATCAATAACGAAGGGAAATCGTTCATATTTTATCTCCACCCATGGGAACTGGATCCAGGAATCCCAGTGATTAAAAATCTTTCCCTTCTTTCAAAATTCAGGACCTATGTGAATCTGTCCAGGACTAAGTCAAGGTTTAAGAAATTGCTAACAGACTTTAATTTTATGCCGTTGAAGACTTTTTTGTTGCCGCTGGAGAATTGAGCTTTTTGATTGTATAGCGTTACTGTAACATGTTGTGTATAGAGAATTAGGCGGTGATCCGAATTTGCTCAATACCGTTAACGAATTTTACTCCTGTGATGACTTTCACTAACATCATATGCTATGATGGCGTTGCCATTTGCCTGAAAACTGTGACAAAGTTTAAATACCATCATTACAACCGTCATGGATGATACTGAGACCTTTGCACAACCATGC
>DIKH01000410.1:9153-22419 GCA_002424495.1 Desulfobacteraceae bacterium UBA5623 | reverse complement strand
ACATCGGCCACATTAAATGATGCTTCAATAGTCATATTAGTCTCAAAAGGCGATACCCCTTCATATTCATTGGCGGTAAGTGTCAAATATTTCTCGGCAGCCACAGGATTAACCACGATAGAGGTCTCCATAGTATTCCCCTGAGAATCAACTGCATAGGCCGTAATGGTGTTCGCCCCTGCTTCCAATGGCACGTGGTTTGCCACGAACTCATTGCCATAGGTCATGGCAACCTGCCCGTTTACGGTAATTCCAGTTTCAAGTCCCAGAGCATTTGAGAATGTGCCCTTGACCATGACAAAGGGTTTATTGATTTCCTCGTCCTGCACAGGGGATATAATCTGCAGATGAATAACATCCGTTACGGTTACAGTTGTCTGGACAGTAGTGTTGCCACCCAAGCCTGTGGCCGTGATCGTGTATGTGGTAGTCTGAGTTGGAGACACCTCAACTGAACCAGCCGTGTCCACCTCGCCCACATCCGGCTCAATTATGCAAATTGTGGCATTTGTGCTGCTCCAGCTCAAGGTGGTTGAATTGCCTCGATAGATGCTCTGGGGAGAGGCGATTATGCTTACTGTGGGCGCGGGATCGGTCACGGTCACAGTCGCTGTTTTGGTTGCTGTGCCGCCCGGGCCTGTTGCTGTAATGGTGTATGTTGTTGTTTCAGTGGGTGAGACCGATATTGATCCGCTGATATTCACTGCACCTATAGTCGGCTCGATCACGCAGCTTGAAGCATTCGTGCTGCTCCAGGTAAGGGTCGAAGATTGCCCGGACACGATACTCGCCGGGTCTGCACTGATTGTCACCGCGGGCTGGACGGACATAACGGTTACGGTAAAGCTTGCAGTCGCCGTGGCGCCACCAAAGCCGGTTGCGGTTATCGTATAGGTGGTGGTTTGAGTGGGTGAAACCGAAATTGATCCGCTTGTAGTTGCTTCCCCGATATTTGGCTCAATGGTGCAGCCGGTGGCGTTCGTGCTGCTCCAGGTCAAGGTCGAGGACTGGCCATATTGGATAGTTGCCGGATTTGCGCTGATGGTCACAGTCGGCGAAAGAACTGTCACCGTAACGCTTGCCGTTGTTGTCCCACCCAAACCGGTTGCCGTGATTGTATAGGTTGTGGTTGCAGTTGGTGAAATCACCATGGAGCCGCTTATATTCACCTCTCCGATACCCGGTTCTATTACACAGGAGGAAGCACTGGTCGTGCTCCACGAAAGCGTTGTTGATTCGCCCTGGTTTATAGATAGCGGGGCTGCCGAAATCGTTGCAACCGGTGCGGGATAAACAACGGTAACGGTCGCCGATGCCGTGGCAGTGCCGCCGGAATTTGAGGCGGTTATAGTATAGGTGGTCGTCTCAGTAGGCGAAATCTTGATTGAGCCGCTCATACCTATTGCCCCGATTCCCGGCTCAATAATACATGAATCAGCATTGGCCGTATTCCAGGTCAGCGTAACCATGCCGCCTGGGCCGATTTGGACTGGCTCCGCGCTTATGTTCACAGAAGGGGGCATGCTCGGGTCTACCACATAAACCGTGGCACTGGCCGTATTTGTGCCTTTGGGGCCTGTTGCCGTGATGATATAAGAGGTTGTCTGTGCGGGAGAAACCGATATCGTGCCGCTTGTACCTACAGTCCCTATCCCAGGCTCAATGGCGCACGAATCCGCAAGAAATGAATCCCAGGACAAGTTCGCGGTTTCGCCAGGTTGAATAAATTCCCGATCAGAGCTTAGTTTTACATTGGAAATGGGATAAAAATAGACTGCCCCGCCAACATTATAATAATCAGAATTACGCTTATTGTATGCACCCACAATCGCATAGTTTTGACTTAACGATGCGGAATAACCGAAATAGTCGCCGCTTATCCTGTCCCAGGCTGTAAGCTTTGTCTTTTCATTCCATACTGACCCATTGCGTTCAAAAATGTAGGCCGCCCCGGAATAATTACTATAGCCGTAAGCACCAACAATGACATAATTTCCTTTCAACGAAACAGAAGTCCCAAAATTATTATATGATGCCGCATCACTTGCCGCAAGTTTGGCCTGTTCAGACCATATGGCGCCTTCCCTCTTAAATATGTAAGCTGAACCGGTAGAAGACCCTCCATCATCATCGCCAAACGCGCCTATGGCTGCGTAATCACCATTGATGGATACACTGCGCCCGAAGAAATCACTGCTTGCCGCATCACTTGCTCTGAGTTTGGCTTGTTGGGACCAAGTTGTTTCATCTCTTTTGAAAATATAGGCGGAACCCGAATAATTTCCCGCGTCATCATCTCCGGTAGCGCCGACAATTGCATAGTCTTCTTCCAATGAAACAGAGATTCCGAAATAATCCTCTGATGCTGCATCTCTTGCCGTCAGTTTGGCCTGTTCAACCCAGGTCGAACCTTCGATCCTGAATATATAGGCGGAACCGGAAGAATCTCCTGCGTCGTCATTTCCCTGAGCGCCTACAATGGCGTAATCTCCGTCTATGGCAACCGAATATCCAAAATAATCTTCTGCATCTGCATCGCTTGCCGTCAGTTTTGCCTGCTCTACCCAGGTTGAACCTTCGATCCTGAATATATAGGCTGAGCCGGAAGAATCTCCTGCGTCGTCATCCCCGCGAGCGCCGACAATGGCGTAATCTCCGTCTATGGCAACCGAATATCCGAAATAATCTTCTGATGCTGCATCGCTTGCCGTCAGCTTGGCCTGTTCAGCCCACACGGCGCCCTGCCTTTTAAATATATAGGCGGAACCGGAAGAATCTCCTGCGTCGTCGTTTCCATATGCGCCGACAATAGCATAATCTCCATCAACTGAAACAGACCATCCAAAAGTATCATTTGCAGCCGCATCTGTTGCCATTTGCTTGATTTCATCCTGAAGGGTATGTATAACTCTTACCTGACCTTGGCTGTAACTGACTTGAGGGGGATTTTCTCCATCATCAATCACCGCATACACATAATAGTATCCATCCGGAATACTCTCTGTATTCCACTGATACTCATCATTGGCCCCTCCATCCGGGTCTTCGGCAAGGCCTGAGACAATCAATGTCCCGTCTTCACCGGTGTTATCCGTATCATAGAACAGGGATATGGATGCATTGTCATTTATATCAGAGTCATCCCATTGTATTCTAAAGTGCTCATCCGCCAAATCAGTTGTTCCGTCCGGCTGAAGAACCTTTATCGAAGGCGGATAAGTGACGGTGATCGTAATGTCTTTCGTGATGGTATGTCCGGAATTGGTTGCTGTAACCGTATATGTAGTTGTCTCTGTGGGACTGACTGAGACAGTCCCTTTAAACGCCACGGTTCCTATGCCTGGATCAATCGCCCCGGACATGGCATTTTCAATATCCCAGGACAATGTTGAGCTTTCTCCAATGGCAATAATTGCAGGGGCTGCGGTTATGGTTATTGCGGGCGGGTTTGCCGGGTCGGATACATAAACGGTAACACTATCTGTAGCCGTACCGTAAAAACTGGTGGCCGAAATCGTGTAGGTTGTAGTTTCAGTGGGGAATAGTTCTACTGAACCATTTCCTTCAAATATCCCGACAGAGGGCTCAATGGTGCAATAGTCCGCGAGTGTTGATTCCCATGACAAGGTGGTTGACCCACCGATCTCGATAATTTCCGGATTCGCAGTCAAGGAAACATCCAGCACCGGAAAAACATATGCAGACCCTGCCCCATTATCGGCATTGTAAGCTCCTGCAATCACAAATCCCCCATCCATGGCTACACTATAACCGAAATTCTCCGATCCGGTAGCATCAGAAGCAGTCAGCCTGGCATGTTCCAACCACGATTCATTTTTTCGCTTGTAGACGTAAGCTGAACCCGAATTCCAACCACTATCGTCATTACGGTATGCCCCCACGACCGCATAATTTCCGCTGATTGAAACAGAATAACCAAAATAATCGTCATGTTTTCCATTTCCTGCCGTCAATTTCGCCTGTTCCCTCCATGTGGAACCGTCACGCTCGAAAACGTATGCTGCCGATCCTGCCTCATACATTCCATATGCGCCGACTAACGCTGTGTTTTCGCAAATGGATACGGAACAACCGAAATAGTCGTTATAACTTGTATTTGCTACGGTAAGTTTAGCCTGCTCAGTCCAAATGTCATCTTGCCTTACAAATATATAAGCTGCCCCACGGTCAATAGCACCTACTATCACTGAATCGCCACTGATGGATATGGAATACCCGAATGCCGAGTAAGACGTTGCATCGCCGGCGGTCAGTTTCTGCTGTTGAACCCAGGCTGTACCCTCCCTCTCAAAGACATAGGCCGCGCCCGAATCCTGTCCTGCGTCATCCTTTCCATCTGCACCTACTACGACATAATCGCCGCTGATGGATACGGAATACCCGAAAAGATCATATGATTGGGCGTCACCGGCCGTCAGCTTGGCCTCTTGCACCCATGCGGTGCCGTCACGCCTGAAGATATATGCAGATCCCGAAGATGAGCCTGCGTCATCATTGTCACAAGCGCCTACAACGGCATAGTCTCCACTGATTGATACGGAGAATCCGAATCGGTCGTAAGACGCGGCATCGCTGGCTTCGAGTTTGGCCATCTGAATCCAGGCTGGACCCTCTCTCTTAAAAATATAAGCCGACCCTGACTCCCACTTCCCTCCCGGGCCGTCCCCAGGCGCACCGAGTATTGCATAATCGCCGCTGATGGATACCGCTCCTCCGAAATAATCCCACGTCGTTCTATCATTGGCAATGAGCTTGAACTCATCGCCGGTGTTGTGGCTTACAACCACGGGGCCGGTGCTGTATTTTACAAATGGCGGACTCTTCCCGTCATCCATGACTGCATAAACATAATATGCACCTTCCGGAATGTTCGCAGTATTCCACACAAACGCATCACTTTCCCCATCCTGATCTTCCGAAATGCCCGAGGCGATCAGTGTACCATCTTCCCCGGTATCATCTGTATCGTAGTAAATGGAAATCATTGCATTGTCGTCAATGTCCTGATCCGTCCATTTGATGATAAATGATGTATTTGCATAATCATTAAGACCATCCGGCTGGGTTACTGTTATTAAAGGATTTCGCGCGATAATTACCACACCGTCGCTATACCTGACCACAGGGGCGAAGTTGCCGTCTTCTATAACCGCATAGATATAATAGGCGCCATCCGGAACCTGTGAGGCATCCCAGACGTATTCGTCGTTTCCTGTCCCGTCCGGGTCCTCTTTCAGGCCGGACACAATCAAGGTCCCGTCTTCTCCGGCATTGTCCGTGTCATAAAAAAGGGATATGTCCGCATTGTCCTCAGGGTCTTCATCCGACCATTTAATGGTGAAACTTCCTGATGAGGTCGGCTCATTGCCTCCACTCGGCTGAAGCAAGTAGATGCTGGGAGGTCTGTTTACATTGACCGTGACACTGTCACTGACCGCTCCGCCAGGGCCGCTTGCTGTTATCGTGTACGTAGTTGTCCAGAAGGGGGTGACCACTCTGGTTTCATTGAGGGAAACTTCACCGATCCCTTGGTCGATCGTACATTGGGTTGCATTGCTGAAGACCCAACTCAGGGTGCTGCTTTGTCCGGCCAAAATATATTCCGGCGAGGCCAGAATCTGCACACTTGGGGATACATAACTCACGGTGGCAGACCTGTAAATGGAAGTGCCGTTTATGCCCTTGGCCTCCAAGATATATGTTGTTTTAGCCCCCGGATCTACTTGCAGGCTCCCGGTTAGAGGCACATCTCCAACACCAGGCGTAATGGTACAGGAAACAGCGTCTTGTGTGCTCCAGGTGAGAGTGGCGCTTTCCCCCGGCTTTAGAACCGTCGGGCTTACACTGAATGTAGCGGAAGGGTAAGGGATATCTTGATGAATAGTCAGGCTTTTGGTCTTAGAATCGCTTCCATTGGTAGCTGTCAAGGTGTAGATCATGGGCAGAGCATTCGGGGTGACGGTTACAGATCCACTGGTCGCTACATCGCCTATTCCCTGGTCGAGGGTGCAGGTATTTGCACATTGGGTGGACCAGGATAGGTTCACACTTTGCCCCGGGTCAATATAATAGTCGTTTGAAGTAAAGGACTTGATTTCCATGGGTATTAAAAGAGAAAGGGGCAAGTTTTTAGAATCTGTGCGGTTGTCGCTGGAAAATGCCTTCAGGGTGTAGATTATGCCTGATTTATCAGGGTTGATTGTAATAGAGCCGTTTGGCGCAAATTCTCCGACCCCGGGAGAGAGCGTACAATGGGTTACGCTCGGATCACATTGCCAGGATAATTCCACTGGATCTGCCGGCATCCAGGTGCAAGAGGGCACGGCATTGCTGCCAAAAAAGGTAATGAGCGGCGGATTATATATGTTGATGATGCGGGAAATTATCTGCGATCCCGTGCCGTTTTTTGCTGTAAGCGTATATGTGGTAGAACTCTGTGGCGTTACTGTTATTGAACCGTTCAGAGCCACCTCACCGATTTCAGGACTGATGCTGCATGATGTGGCACATTGGGTCGTCCACGTTAAGGTGGCTTCCCCACCAGGTGAAATTGCGGAAGGGGAAGCGCCAAAAGTGGCCTGGGGGGCATTCGGCGCCCATTGAATGCTTTGTCCTGCACCGTTTGTCGCAGTAAGAAGATAGCCTACGGGTGTTTCAGGGGAAGGAATCGTTAATGTTCCACTCAAACCCACTTCTCCGATCCCTTGACTGATCGTCACTGTTTCGGCCCGCTGCACAGACCAGCTCAATGTAATATTTCCGCCGGGGTTAATGCCTGTACATGGCTCCACTGAAAAGGAAACAATTGGCCTGTACTCGACCTGGATGCTAAACTCCTGAGTGTCTTCCCCGCACCGGCCATCCTGAACCCGTATTTTTACCGCATAGGATCCGCCCTGGCTACCGGAAGGAGTCCATTGAATTAGACCGGTCGAAGATTCTATGGTCATGCCTTGAGGTGCTTTTAAGAGAGAATATGACAAGCTATCAAGGTCCGGATCTTCCGCCTGAACCTGGTAAGAATAGGATTCCCCCCAGTTCGCCACAGGTTGTGGAAAAGACCTGATGACCGGAAAATCGATTTTTCCGGATTCATCCTGGAATGTCATCTTGTTAATCAATGTGATCGCACCCGTATTCCCGTCTATATTAAATACATGCCACACCGTTCCGGCTTGGTTCGGCACATCAAATGTGACGGGAGCAGACCCTGAACCGAAATAGACCGTAACTTTGGCCCCGGACTGTGAAAGGGCTTGAGATGCCAGAGATAGCCTGTTGGTAAAGTCATGGACATAGAAGCGATAGACGCCGGAACTCATTTGGGTGATGGTGATGGTTTCAGGGCCATAAGAGTCCCTGTCGTCCCGGTCCAGGCTTGCACCGGGAATGTTGCGGTTCCAGTAGAAGCATTGATACCTGCACCCATCAGGATTGGGGGCAGTCAGATGCGCCTCCAGGTCCTCAGGGGTTTTACCCCAGGTGAGCACGATTCGGATCTCTTCAGGTGCCAGGATGGGAGAAAGCGCCATGTTTTGATCAGTAATGCCTTGGTCAGCGGCAAGACTCACCCTTAAATATCCTGTGATATACCCTTCTACCGATGACACCAGAATATAGGCCCCAGGTCCCAGGTCAGTAAAGATAAACCATCCGAATTCGCTGGTGGTGGCTTGAGCAATAACCATGCCGGGCTCGCCGTTTTGATCCACATGAAGAAAGACAGTTGCATTTGGGAGCATAACGCCCGTTACTGCATCCATAACCGTGCCGGATATGCTGCCTGCCCCGAGAGGAGGGGGCCCCGTGCAGATGTTCATCTCCGCGGATACCGTGTTGTTTTTCTCATCGGTCTCATCCAGTGCGCCTGTTCCTGTGCCGTCATCGTCGGCACTGCAATATATGTTGCTCACTCCCGTTGAAGGCCTTGTCCAGTTGAAAGGGATGTCTTCATAGTCGCCAGGGTTCAGCGGGAGGGTGCTCGTAACAACACCGATAAGTGCCCCATTTTCATCGGGGTTGCCGTCATAAAAGGCTATTGGCACCCCTGCACTTATCGGCAATCCACCGCTGTTGCCCAATCGAACAGACAAGGAGCCCTGGCTTGGGCAATCGTCCTGGCTATCCAGGCTTAGGTGAGATGTGCTTAAATCCATCCCAAAAGGACGATTGGATATTAGGTTGTTTGATTCATCGGTTTCTTGCAACTGGCCTTCGCTGTCCAGAATGACATATAGGGGATTGTCCCGGAAGAGAAGTTCACCGGAAAAGGGAATTGAAACATCGGTGGTCTGTCCCGACAGGGGGCCTGTGGGTACGGAGATCCTTCCAAGGAGATTATCAGTGTCCCTATCATATGTTCGGCTGTTGTCGGAATCTTCAAACAGTGCGATATAATAACTGGATGTGATATCGCCGTCGCCGTTATTGCGGATGGAGACAAGGGCTTGTCCTGCAACTTTCAGGGAAATGGGATCTTGGGAAATAGAACCGATGGTCAGTTGAATGGGCTCCAAATCCGCACCAGAGAACATAACGGTTATTGAATATTCAGCAGTATCATCGCCTTGCACGGCTACGGCTTTTATAGTGTTGGCTCCGGAGGTTAACGGAACTGCCTCTGCCATGAAGTTGGTTTCCGCAACAGACGCGACAATCCCATTCACCAAGACCGTTGATCCTGGGCGGTTCACTGTGCCTGTTACCGTAATGGTGTCCTGGGTAAATGTCTGCATATCTATAGGATTGTCGATCGTCACAGCCAGGATTTCTGCGCCTAACGAAACAACCAGGTCCACCGCACTTCCGATTTCCAAGACTGTCCCGGCAGCAGGATCTTGGTTGATCACAGAACCTTCGGGCACGGTGTCGCTGTGGGTCTGGGATATGGAGCCTGTTGTCAGTCCCGCGTTGTTCAATGCCGTCTCAGCCGCCTGTTGGGTTAGTCCAATAAGGTTCGGTACTTCCGTCATGCCAGGTTCTGCGGTGATCATGACAAAATCCGGAGTGCTGTATTCTGTACCGTCAAAAACAACAAGCTGTAATTCAAAGGCACCGGCCTGATCCGGTACAAAACCGGGGGTTTCGGAAGACTGATCACTAAAAGAAGCGGCACTCCCTTGGGGAATAGATAAAAAAAGCCACTGATATGAGAGGGCATCTCCGTCGGCGTCACTGGATCCGCTTGCATCTAAAAAAACAGCATCCCCTTTAACTACTGTTTGATCAGGCCCGCCGTTTGCAACCGGTGCATCGTTTACAGGGTTAATGGTAATAGACACTGTGGCTAAATTGCTGTCTTCAAGGCCATCATTGGCCTTGAAGGTAAAGGTATCGCTGCCGTTTTCATTTTCATGGGGAGTATAAATCAAGTTGGGTGCAGTACCACTAAGAATGCCACGAGTCGGATTTGTGACCACATGATAGGTCAAGGGCTCATTATCCAAATCCGAGGCTGTCAACGTAATGGGGACTTGGGTGTCCTCATCAGTGCTTACAGCATGATCATCCGCCACTGGCAGGCTGTTTACATGGGTAATAGTGACAGTTGCAGAAGTTTCACCGCTTGGCCCTGTGGCAGTGATTGTATAGAGGGTTGTCTCATCAGGTGAAACTGATATCGTGCCGCTGGCGTCCACCTGGCCTATGCCCGGTTCAATGGTACAGTGATAGGCAAGGACTGAGTTCCAGGTCAGGGTTGCGTTTTCGTTTACTTTTATGGCTTCCGGTTCAGCCGTGACAGTTACGGTGGGCGGGTTAAAATCCTGGACAATATTGATGGTAATGTAGCTGTCCGGTGCGCTTCTTAACTCGATATGATAGGAATTATCTGCGCTAAGGGTAATAGGGGCTTCAAGATAATATACATTCTTGCTGAAATCACTGGGCCCGAATATCAGTTGGCCGTTAATATAGACCTCCGCGCTGCTGACAGCGTCTTCCACCCTGTGTTCGCCTATCTGGTTCCCATTAAGTACTATCAGCTTGCCGGTGTTCACATTGTCGGGGAAGGGGGAGCTAAAAGCGCCGGAATAAACATTAGGGTCTCCTGTGGTTCGAATAAACTTGGTTGGCCCGAATATGCTCATTTCTGATGCAGATACAGTTGAACAGATAAAAGAAAGGATCAGAATCAAAACTAGCAATAAATGCCTTTTTATTATTACGCCCATGACTCCCTCGATAGTTATGTTTTATAACCGCTGTAGAATTTGTTATAAATATCCAATCAAAACTTATGCGAACCTGCATCTCAGGTCGGGTTCATCGCTTTTCCCAACAAACACTTCACCGCATACCACAGACACCCCAGTCCCTTACCCGGTCTGTGTCAACTGGATAAAAAATAACAAAATTTTGGTGAAATTAAACTAATAGATCAGAACTTTGGTGGAACTTTAGATCTGACGGTGGCCTTATATCGCAGTTCTTGAATTGTTGTCAATTGCTTTTTTTAAAGTTTTTCTGTTGGCCCAATAAAATAAATCTATTATTTGGTCGTAATAATCTAAAAACCTTCTGACGTGCATCATCAGTGATTAATGAAAAGAGATTTCACCACTGAAGCGTACTGAGAAACACGGATTTTGAACCGCTAAGGCGCTTAACGCGCAAAGTGATTTTTGTTGGGCTTTTCTCCTGTTCCTGAAAAAAATGCCGGACCAGGAAACCACCAGGCAAGAATAGAGAGTAAGCGGCTCTGCAAGTGACTTCACTGCCGCAGGGCATTTAGCGTTCTTCGCGCCTTGGCGGTTCAAAAAAACTGCTCGTCTGGTTCCGCCGCAATCCAATGTGCGCCTGCCGAAGCTTCAGCAATTCAGGGCCTCGATAAAACTTATGGGAGAGCCAATGAGCCGCACGGTCATAAAACTCGGGGATGAGGAGAGCTGCTGATGTTATATTTGGATACCAGCATCCTGGTCGCCTATTATTCTCCTGAGGAGGCCATAGCCTTCAATAAAAAGATTTTGGACTGCATTATCGGTCGGAATTCCTTGTGCGGCGTATTGGTAATACGCCTCCGCTGATTCCTCCCTCTGGCCTTGCCAAAATCATTCTCTTGAAGTTTATATCGAGCGAGTTGAAAAGGTTATCACCAAAATATCTCAGCCTGCGATCAGTTATTTGACAGCTGTGGAACTGGCCTCAGCGGTTTCATGAAAGATTAGATATAAACTTCTGGCTTGATAGAGCAGTTCCAATATAAGTTGCCACGGGGGGAGTTATTGCTTATATTGTTGAGAACTGGGCTCCGCGCCGGACATTTCCTCTGTGAGGACAACTATATCAACCCGGCGGTTTTTAGCCCTGTTCTCGTCGCTGTCATTGTCCGCAATCGGACGGAACTCTCCGAATCCAAGGGCGGACATTTTTTTCGGATCAAATTGGTGTGCCTCTGTCAGGTATCGCAGGACTTGTGTGGACCGGTCGGAAGACAGTTCCCAGTTGGAAGGATATCTGGCAGTATTTATTGGATGATTATCGGTGTGTCCCTCAATGCGTATATGATTGGGCATATCGCTCAGCTTCAGCGCCATCAGGTCAAGGACTTCTCGCGCCTCCGGCCCCAATTCAGCTGAGCCGGATCGGAACAGGGCCTGCTCCATAATGTGTATGACCAATCCTCGTTCCGCTACCTCTGTATTGATCAGCTTGTCCTTTTCCATCTGTTTGGCCCCTTCCTTGACCGCATCGCCCAGGGATTGCAGCTTGACCAGATTTAATGCGCCGCCTGTGTCGGGTATGGCGATCACCTTGGCCCCCTGACTGATTGCCGCCGGGCCTCCGTTTAGGATACCGGACAGTGCCTCCTGCATTTTGCCGAATTTTTTTGCGTCCACCTTGGACAGGGAATACATCACGACAAAGAAGGCCAGAAGAAGGGTGATCAGGTCTGCATAAGTAAGCAACCATCTGTCGAGGTTTTTTTTGTCATCGCGCCTCACGCGCCTTGTTATTGCCATCAGATCATACCCCCTCTCAGCTTCGGGGCCACGAATGAGAGCAGTTTACTTCGGACCATCAGGGAATTATCGCCGGATCGAATTGACATGATTCCTTCCATGATCAGGTCGAGCGTGGCCAGTTCCTCTTCATGGCGCAGTCTTAATTTGTCGCTCAAAGGCAGATAGCAGAGATTTGCAAGGGCAACTCCCCATAGGGTGGCGATAAAGGCGCCGGCGATTGCCTCGGCCATGTGCTCAGCACTGGCGCTGGTCAGTGTATGGATCAATCCCAGGACCGTTCCTATTATCCCAAGTGTCGGGGAAAATCCCCCCATTTTCTCCAACAAAAGGATTCCTTTTCTGTGACGGTCCTCAATACAGGCGATCTCAGTTTCAAGTATGGTCTTGAGCACATCCGGCTCCACTCCGTCAACAACCAACTGGATCGCCTTTTTGAAAAACGAATCTTTGATGGTATACAGGTCGTCTTCCAGACGCAACATTCCGTCATGTCGGGCCTTTTCAGACATTTTGACAAGTCTGTCGATGGTGATAAGAGGATCTTCTGGCTCGCTGGAAAAGGCTGCACGGAGCATGCTGGGAACCGACCTGAGGGTTCTTGCCGATGTTGTGATAATAGAGGCGCCAATAGTGCCGCCGATTACAAGCAGCATTGGCATCGGCCGGACAATGGCCCCCAACTGTCCGCCATCTATAACGAATGAGACCGCAACTGCGCCCATGCCAATGATCAAACCGCCGATTGTAGCTATATCCATATAGTGATCCAGAGTCGTCCGGTTTTAATGGACAGACGGGTGATGAAGTATTTAACTGGCTTATCGGCATTTATTCAGGATTCTTGATAGAAAAAAACAAGGGTATTTCAATCTAAAACTATTTGATTTCATTTGATAAAAATTATATTTATTCAACAATGCAACAATGTGGCTATTCTCCAAAGTGACATTCAGGGTCGTGGGTGGAGGGGAGGGCTGCAATACATTGAGTATATGCGCCGGATGTGATAAGAAAAACCCTCAGTAATGTCAAACATAAGCGCGCCTGCAAAAATATAAGGCAGGTAAAAGAACCCTGACGGTGAATCTCTCCGATTATATCAACTTCCTTAAGACTCACCCTGACTTCGGTGATGCATTTGTCCACCACAGATACATCCCTGCCAAAGAGGCGATCTATGGAGAAATGCCTGATTTTCACCCTGATATTTTAAAGACCATGGGGCGTCTTGGTCTTACCAGGCTTTACAGCCATCAGTCAGAATCAATCTCTTATCTCC
>DIKH01000410.1:0-9087 GCA_002424495.1 Desulfobacteraceae bacterium UBA5623 | reverse complement strand
CAGGACCAGTTAAAAGGCCTTTCCATGTGGCTAAAGGACATAGAAGGACCAAGGATTTGGGCGGATATATATGACGGGGACACCACCCCCTATAAGCGAAAAAAGATCAAGAGCCAAGTGCCGCAGATCCTGTTTACCAACCCTGACATGCTCCATCAGGGAATACTTGCCTTTCATCAGGGCTGGGAGAGGCTCCTTAAAAACCTTAAATATGTTATACTGGACGAGGTCCACACATACCGGGGCATTTTGGGATCGCACCTGAATCAGATCATTTGCAGGCTGAAAAGACTGTGCGGGCTCTACGGATCAAGCCCCCGTTTCATCCTGTTGTCGGCCACAGTGAGAAATCCCGGAAAGTTCGGTGAAGTCCTGATCGGGGAAAGGCTTCAGGTGGTTCAAACCATGGGTGCGCCGCGGGCCGGTCAGCATTTTTTGTTCCTCAACCCTGAGGCAAGCCCGAATTTTTCTTCGGCCAAACTATTTGTTGATTGTATACGCAAAGGCTACCGAACCATTGTTTTCACCCAGTCCAGAAAGGTGACCGAGCTGATCCATGTCTGGGTCTCCAGGCTGTCTCCTGATCTTAGAAAGAAGATAAGCTCTTACCGCGCAGGCTTTATGCCGGAGGAAAGAAGACAGATCGAGCAGAGGCTTGCAAGCGGTGAGCTCTTAGGCGTGGTGACAACCAGTGCGCTCGAGATGGGCATTGATATCGGATACCTCGATATATGTCTCCTGGTGGGATATCCCGGCACGGTCATAAATACGTGGCAAAGGGGCGGCAGGGTTGGACGGGCAGGCAGGGAATCCATGATCGTCCTGATGGCGAAACCCGATGCCCTGGATCAGTACTTTGTGAGAAACCCGGACGACTTTTTTTCGAGGTCATTTGAGGCCGCTGTCTTGGACCCCCATAACCCCTATGTTGTAAAGGCCCATCTGCCGTGTGCGGCCGCAGAGGAGCCTATCACTCTAGAAGACCGGAAATTCTGGCCCATGGACCTGGCAGAGCATCTGGAAGCCCTTGAAAGGCAGGGCGCCCTGATGAGGACAGCAGACGGAACCCCCGCCTGGATGGCGCCGGGCCGGAACCCCCACCGTAATGTAAACATTCGCTCCGGCGGTCAAGCCTATACGATATTTGAAAAAGACACCGGCCAGGCCATTGGGACCATTGACGGAAACAGGGCATTTAAGGAATGTCACCCAGGGGCGATCTATCTTCATCGCGCAAGGCAGTATGCGGTTGAAGCCCTTATCTTGGAAAAAAAGGATATTATTGTTCAGCGTTCCGATCCCAGGTATTTTACCAGGGTCAGGACCGAAAAAGATACAGAGATCATAAAGACACTTCGCAGCAGGCCAAGAGGGCAGTTTCTTGTCAGGGAGGGAGAGCTAAAGGTCACTGAGGTGGTGACAGGCTATGAAAAACGGGGCCTGACCGGACAGGAACTTCTGGGGGTATTTCCCTTGGAGCTCCCCCCTCAGACCTTTGAGACAAGGGGCCTCTGGGTGGAGATAGAGCCGGCCTTAAAGAGCTTTATCGAGACAAAGGGCCTTCATTTCATGGGAGGTATACACGCCATTGAGCATGCAGCCATCGGAGTCTTTCCGCTATTCGCCCTCTGTGACAGAAACGACATAGGGGGCATTTGCTATCCATTTCACCCGCAGTTGGGAAAAGGCGCCATATTTATATATGATGGCTATCCTGGGGGCGTGGGCCTTGCCCAGCATGGTTTTGATATCATTTTGGAACTGCTCGAAAAGACATTGAATCTCGTAAAGGCCTGTGAATGCGAAGACGGTTGCCCTTCATGCATTCATTCCCCCAAGTGTGGAGCAGGAAACAAGCCGCTGGATAAAAAGGCGGCTCTGTTGATACTTGAAGGCCTTTTGGGTTATATCCCTATGAGCGAGATCTCCGGCGGGGTGGAAGATGAGATACAGCCTCAGTTTTCAGTGGAAGAAGATCCTGAACCGGAAAAAGAGGACGGCCCAAGGTGGCTTGTCCTTGACATTGAGACTCAGAAACTTGCCCGGGAGGTGGGCGGATGGAAAAACGCACACCTTATGAGGGTCTCTGTTGCAGTGGTCTACGACAGCATGGAGGATCGCTTTTTTGTCTACCGGGAAGACGATATTGACGCCCTGATTGCCCACCTGGAGCGGGCTCAACTGATAGTGGGTTTTAACATCAAAAGGTTTGACTATAGTGTACTTGGCGCGTACACCAGCAGAGATCTCAATTCCCTGCCAACCTTTGACATCCTGGAACAGGTCTTCAAACTGTTGGGTTTTCGGCTGTCCCTTGATCATCTGGCCAAAGAGACGCTTAACATGGAAAAGACCGCCGATGGTCTTACAGCGGTTCAATGGTTTTGTGAGGGAGACATGGAAAGACTGGCCGATTACTGCCAGCAGGATGTTGCACTGACGCGGGACCTGTTTGAATATGGGCTGAAAAACTCCCACCTGATCTACAGGGAAAAACAGGGAGGCAGAAGGCTCAGGCTCCTGGTTGACTGGAGATTGAAGGATATCATGGAATCTTTTAACAAATTATAATTACTCAGGAGTCAGGAGCATAATATAAATGAGGGCCTTTGAGTGTCAGATCTGTGGTGAGTGTTGCTATGGGGAAGGCGGCATTTTTGTAAGCGATGACGAGATAAAGAGGATTGCTGATTTCACCGGCCATACGCCAGGGGAATTTGTCTCGGCCTCATGTGAAAAAAGGAATGGCCGTATATATATAAGGACCGGAGATGACGGATTCTGCCTCTATTATTCCAGGGAAAAAAGCTGCCTGATACACCCTGTCAAACCTGACAGGTGTAGCCTGTGGCCCTTTTTCCCGGCGATTGTGGCGGATCAAGACAACTGGGAACTGGCAAAGGAGGCATGCCCTGGGATCAACCCCAACTGCCCATTTGAGGAGTTTGTAAGACAGGCCGGAAAATGACCCTTTTAGGTAAACTTACAGATATCATATATCCGCCCAGATGCCATGGCTGTCGCGACTTTATTGACCGAAATGAAACCGGTTTTTTCTGCACAGACTGTTATTCTGATTTTTCCAGGATCTCCTCACCCATGTGCCCGGTATGCAGTACACCCTTTGTATCAGACGCGCAGAAGGATCATCTATGTGAGGATTGCCTGAGGGATCGCCCCTCGTATCAGTCTGCCTTTGCCGCCTATCATTATAAAGGCGCCATAGTGAAGGCGATCTACCAGTTTAAATACGGGGCAAAGACCTATTTGTCCGAATCCCTTGGCCGACTCCTGGCAGAGTACTCCGAGGGCCTGTCCATGGAATCCGGCAACCTGTTGATTGTGCCTGTGCCCTTACACCCAAAAAGGCTCAGGGAAAGGGGCTTTAACCAGGGGCTTCTACTGGCAAGGCCCGTGGCCCTGCATCTCAAGGCGGAACTTGATTTTTTGTCTTTAAGAAGAACAAGATACACAGCGCCGCAAGCCAGCCTCAAAAAAGGCGAGAGGAAAAAGAATGTCCGGGGCGCCTTTCACGTGGAAAATCCCGGGGCAGTGGAGGGTAAGACCATCTTGCTGGTGGATGATGTCTCAACCACAGGCAATACCCTGAATGAATGCGCCCGCATTCTGATCAAGTCCGGCTGCATGAAGGTCTTTTGTCTGATCCTCGCAAAGGCGGGAGACAGAGGGATCTTTAATTGACCGTTTAACTGAAACGTTTTGAATAAGACTCAACCATGCAACTTATTTAACTTTTTCAACTCGTTCATGGAGCAAACATGGAATCATACATGTCCAAAATAAAAAGCCTCGAAGAGGCGAAGAAGGCCCGTGAAGAGGTCAGTGCCTCAGGGGGAAGGGTTGTGTTTACTAATGGATGTTTTGATCTTCTCCATCCGGGTCATACCCGTTATCTCCACCTCTCACGTCAATTGGGCGATCATCTGATTGTAGCAGTAAACAGCAATCGCTCCGTCAGATCCATAAAAGGACCCAAAAGACCTGTATATGATGAACAAGTACGTGCGGAACTGGTTGCATCACTTCAATGTGTTGATACAGTGGTGATTTTTGACGAAGACAACCCCTTAAGGGTTATTGAATATATTCTTCCTGATATACTGGTAAAGGGGGGTGATTGGTTGGAACAGGATATTATTGGTGCTGATGTGGTCAGGGCGGCAGGCGGAGAGGTGAGAAACATTGCCTTTGTCTCCGGGTTTTCAACAACCGGGACAATAGAAAAGATTCTGGCGCTTCAAAAAGAATAAAAAAACCCCTCCAAAGAGTCGGGGGAGGGGGTCTTTTTATCGGATGTATATAAAAAAGTACGACCAGTTGAAATCAAAACCAATTCAAAGGCTAAAATGCCGACTTAGCCGCATCAATTGAATCATCCACAATCAAGTCGCTTGTCTCTGAGAATTCTTTGAGCCCGTCTCGCAGTGCCGTTGTCCCTACAGAGCGGACAGTAACATTTGATTTTTGGCAGGTATGCACTACATGGAGTACAAGCTTGATCAGCGATATGTTTATCTCTGTCACCTTGCGCAGATCCAGTATGAATTTTTTCTGCCCCCCGTCAACCATTTCCTTTACTTGGTTTCCCATATGACCTTCAATATCGGAACTGACAGGTCTTGTGATCTTTTGTGGCAGGGTCAGGATCTTACAGCCTCCATCTGAGGTGAAATAGAGGTTGGATGTATCAATCTCCTCTTTTGCATCTGTCTTTTCCTCTAATTTGTAGATCTTTTGGACCCTTTCTATTAATTGATCGCCCTTAAAAGGCTTAACCATATAGTCTTTAACTCCCATTTTGACTATCTGCATCACATTGTCTTTTCCTGACTCGGCAGTAAGCATAATTACGGGGATATTTCTAAGAAGGGGATCTGCCTTGAGTTTTTCCAGCATTTCAGTACCGGTCATAACGGGCATGGTGATGTCAAGAACGATCAGGTCAGGCTTTTCACGACCAGCCAAAGCCAAGCCCTCAACACCGTTTTCCGCTTCAAAAAGTTCGCAGTCATAAGGATTAAAGGCCTTTTTCACAATCATCCTAATGGTCTTACTGTCATCAACTGTCAGAACTTTTAATGCCATTACTATCCTCCAGAATCAGTTTGAATTATTAAATTTCACATATACCTCTATGATAGCGACATGCTGATCACTGCGAATAGCCAAACGTTCATGCCTGAACCAGCCTTGTGTTTCAATAGTAAAGTCGCTTCCACTTGTTGTGGTGGGGATTGACAGACTGCACATCAAGCCTGCATCACAAAGCCGTGATTTCACATCCCCGCCGATCATATTGCTCAACTCACCGACCACATCAAGCACTCCTTCTTCCTCGATGTTGGTGGGTTCTTCTCCGAGCATGGCCCCGGCAATGGTCTTCGCAAAGGTGTAGCCAACGTGGATATTCATGCACCCAATGACCTCTCCGGCAAAACCAACAGATCCAACTATTCTATCTTTCTCGCTAATTGCATTTGAGGACACATCAAAGACCTCAATTTTCATGGAAAGCATTGTATCAAAAATATCATTGGTTGCATTTGCAAGAAAGGTCTTAAAATCCAGAGAATTTATATCGGCCATATATTGTAACCTCATTCTCGGACAGCTTCCTAGTTGATCTGGTAGATATTATCGGAAGGTTATGAAGTTATCTTTAGCAGGCATGGGCGTTATCTCCAGAAACACGGTATTTTTAAATATTGGGATGGGCCCACGCGGATAATGCTCCCACAGGGTTGATTTTTTTCGGTTGATAAAAATTTGTCAGTGTAAACTTATCTAACAAGTTCAATGAAGTCAAAACCAAATTATTGTTGTTGGAAGCGCCAAATCCTAGAAACTGACATTGCCGGGTGTCCTCGGAAAAGGGATGGCATCCCGGATATTGGTCAGACCTGTAACAAACTGTATCAATCGCTCGAATCCGAGGCCAAAGCCAGCATGCGGGGTTGATCCGAATTTTCTCAGCTCCAGATACCACCAGTAGTCATCCGGGTTCAGGTTCGCCCCCTTTATTCTTTGAACAAGGCAGTCGTAATCGTCTTCGCGCTGGCTTCCGCCGATTATCTCGCCGATCCTGGGCACCAATACATCCATTGCGCGGACAGTCTTTTGATCATCATTAAGCTTCATATAAAAGGCCTTGATCTCTTTCGGATAGTCCACCAGTATGATCGGTTTGTTGAATACTTTCTCACAGAGGTATCTTTCATGTTCAGATTGCAGATCAACACCCCATGATACGGGAAACTCAAATTTTTCCCCGGCCTTTGACAGCAGTCTTATCCCTTCTGAGTAGGTCAGGTATTCAAAATCCCGCGAGATCAGATTTTCCAAGGTCTCTATTACAGAGGAATCTATGAACTGGTTAAAAAAGGCCATGTCCTCCGAACAATTTTCAAGCACATAGGCAAAGACATATTTCAGAAATTCCCGGGCCAGCGCAGCATCCCCCTCCAGATCACAGAAGGCCATCTCCGGCTCAATCATCCAGAATTCGGCCAGGTGACGCGAGGTGTTTGAATTTTCCGCACGGAATGTGGGGCCGAATGTGTAAACGTCTCCCATTGCAAGGGCGTATATCTCCGCCTCGAGCTGGCCGCTGACAGTCAAATTTGCAGCAGTCCCGAAAAAATCATTGGAAAAATCAGGCTTACCTTCCTTTACAGGGATATTTTCAAGGTCAAGTGTGGTCACCTTGAACATCTCACCTGCGCCCTCGCAGTCGCTTCCAGTAATTATAGGTGTGTGGATGTATATAAAACCCCTTTCCTGAAAAAATGTGTGTATGGCGCGGCTCAGTGCATTTCTTACCCTTGCCACTGCTCCAAAGGTGTTTGTCCTGGGACGCAGGTGCGCAATTGTCCGCAGGAACTCAAAGGAATGTCTTTTTTTCTGGAGTGGGTAGAGATCAGGATCTGCCCAACCAAAGACCGTGATATCCTTGGCATGGAGTTCAACACTTTGTCCCTTTCCCGGAGAGGCCTTTAGGGTCCCCTCTGCCTTTATGGAGCAACCTGTCTGGAGTTTGAGGATCTCATCTTTGTAATTGGGCAGTTTTCCGTCTGCAATAACCTGAAGGCCCTTCATGCATGAGCCGTCGTTTACCTCAATAAAGGAGAACCCCCCTTTGGAGTCCCTCTTTGTCCTGACCCAACCCATGACAACAAAGCGGCCGTCAAAATTTTCAGAAGATAGGATTTCAGCGATCCTGGTCCGTTTCAGCACTGTTAACCTCACTACAAGGAACTAATTCAGTCTCAGAGTTATCCAACCTTCTTTTCAAATTCCGCCATAAACTCTGTTAGTGCCTTTACCGCATCCAGGCCGGTGGCGTTATAAATGGAGGCCCGGCACCCCCCGACCGAGCGATGACCTCTTAGCCCTCCAAGGCCCATAGACGTTGCCTCTGCTATAAATTTCTTTTCAAGCTCCTCATTGGGGAGTCTGAATGTCACATTCATCAGAGAGCGGCTGTCTTTTTCGGCAGTGCCTTTATAGAAACCGGACTGGTCAATAAAACCGTATATAACAGCCCCCTTTTGCTGATTGATCTCGGCCATTTTATCAAGCCCGCCGACGGTTTCTTCCAGCCATTTCAATACGAGGGCGATAACATAGATGCTAAAGCACGAAGGAGTATTGTACATGGAGTTGTTTTCTGCAAAGGTCGTGTATTTCAACATGGCGGGCAGCTGATCAGGGGTCCTCTTTAGCATGTCTTTTCGGACAATCACCATGCATGTGCCGGCCGGCCCGATATTTTTCTGCGCCCCAGCGTAGATCAACCCGAAAGGCCCGGCATCAAAGGGCCTGCTCATGAAGTCAGAAGACATGTCACATACAAGAGGCGTGTCTTTTATTTGAGGAAACTCATGCCACTGGGTGCCTTTGATGGTGTTGTTGGAAGTAAAATGCACATATGCCGTATTTTCGCTGACCTTAAAGTCCTTTGGGATGTAAGAGAAATTCTTGTCCTCGGACGATGCGATTACATGGACATCATTCCCCAGGACCTTTGCCTCTTTAATGGCCTTGGTCGCCCACGTCCCGGTATTAATGTAGTCTACGGGGCGTCCTTTTATGGCCAAGTTCATAGGCACCATGCAAAACTGCATGCTGGTGCCGCCCTGAACAAAAAGGACACCAAAATCGTCTCCAAGATTTAAGATCCTTTTGGTTCTTTCAACAGCATCGTTTATTACGTCATCAAACCATTTGGAACGATGGCTGACTTCGAGTATAGACATGCCGGAGCCCTTAAAATTCAATAATTCTTCCCTGATCTCTTCCAGAACAGGCAGGGGCAGTGCGGCTGGCCCAGCGTTGAAATTGTGTATTCTTTTTCCCATAATCATTGCTCCAATTTAAATGGTCTTAGGGCCGCGGCCCTTACATCTGAAAATGCTTGAGCATTCCCTTGACCAGCTCAAGCGTTTCTAAGTCCTTTTCAAAAGGCGGAATACCGTCCAGGTCCGCCTCTATAATATTTGTTTTATACGGGAGAAAGCCCAGGAACTCAAAATCCGGCATCTGCTCAATGAGAAAGTCCCTGTCTTTTTCCGACCGGATCTTGTTGCCGACAAAGCTCAGTTTTTTTACCCCGATGTCTTTTGCAAGTTTTCGGATCTGGAATGCGGTCTCCACGCTCCGTCTTCCAGGCTCGACCACCACCACCAGTTCGTCAACCGACATTGCCGTTGCGCGTCCCAGGTGTTCGAGGCCCGCCTCCATATCCAACACCACAGCCTCATCCCGCGCCAGCACTATATGGCTTACAAGGGTCTTTAATAGTGTGCTCTCCGGACAAATGCATCCGGAGCCACCTTTTTTAATGCCCCCCATAACCATCACCTTGGCGCCGTTTACCTCAACCGACAGCCTTTCAGGCAGGTCATCCACTTTTGGGTTCAACTTGAAGAATGCACCCATAGATCCTATCTTGGCCTCGGTCCTTTCCTCAATCAACTCCTTCATCTGTGAGATGGGAACAATCTTTTCAGCCCCCTTGACACCAAGGGCCTGGGCCAGATTGGCATCAGGGTCTGCGTCAATCGCCAG
>DIKH01000266.1 GCA_002424495.1 Desulfobacteraceae bacterium UBA5623 | reverse complement strand
CTCCTCTTTACCTCAAGCTCGGCCTCTTTGATAGCCTGATAATATTCACTTTCAAGGTACTTATAACGCCTGGCCAGTTTTTCATATTCCTTGCGTTTATCCTCTTTGGCGTCAAGGCTGAGCATCATGCTCTGTTTTTTTATCCCATCCTCAAAATCTAAGACCTCAGACTTCTTCTTCTCCAGTTCCTGTTTCTGAGGTTCAAGCTTTTTTATATAGGACTCACTCAGCTTTTTATAGGCAGTGGAGTTCTGCTGGAACTTCTGCAGATCCACAATCCCTATCTTGTCTTCGGCGGCAAATACACTTGCTTGGCAGTTCAATAACCACACAATCCCTACAACCAGTCCAATAAAGTACTTCATAGCTCCCTCCATAAGTTTTTAAATTGATAGCCAGGCACCCAGCCAACACGGCAGTGCATTAAAAAAGCCCCCCAACGGAAAATTCCCACTTTCCTGATTCTTCACCTTCCTGCACATCGAGATTCTTTCCGTATTCCACGCGCAGAGGCCCCATTGGGGAATACCACCTGATCCCGCAACCGGCAGACCTCCTGATACCGCTGAAGGTGTAATGCTCATCGTCTGTAAGGACATTTCCCATATCATAAAACACAAGCCCAACAATGCCCTGTTCCTTGAGTATCGGAAAACGATATTCAATATTGTAGTACATCATCTTCTCCCCTCCGATCCTGTCGTTGGTTAAAGGATCACGCGGGGAAATGGATGCATAGTCAAAACCCCGCACGGAATTGATTCCACCTATCCTGAATTTTTGATAGACCGGCAGCTTTCCACCCGCCTTCTCTTCGATAAAGCCCCAGCTGCCGCGGACAAGAAAGACCGTCTTCCACCATAAAGGAAAATACCATGCAGATGTGGCGCGGATCTTGTTGAAGTCGACATCGCCTCCCAGGCCCCTGCCTGCGAACTCAAAGGAAATGCTGTTTTCAGACCCTTTGCTGGTATCCCAGGGCTTGTCCTTGGAATCCCTGCCTATGCCAAAGGTAATACTGCTTGTAATGTTTTTGCCCTCCATGTCTTTCCATGTAACTGAAGCATCCTCAGGGACATCACTGATATCCGAATTATCATAGGCATAATTGACATAACCCCTGGTGTATTCATCAATTTTGTCTATAGGATACCCCAGCCCAAGGCCCACTCCCTGGCTGTCGCGGGAGTATTCGTCATAGTCCTCGCCTTCGAATTCGTAATCTTCATATTCCTGACTCCATTTATAGAGGTTGACGGTTCCTGACAGACGGGTGTCAAAAAGCCATGGTTCAGTATAACCGATATTAAATTCGGTCGAGAGCCCGCCAAGCTTGGCGGATGCCTGCAACTTCTGACCCTTGCCAAAGAGGTTATTCTGGGCAATCTGGAACATGGCGAAAATGCTGTCCTGAGAGCTGTAGCCTGCACCTATACTGAATGAACCGGTGGGTCGCTCCTTGACCTTCACATCCATGACCATCAACTCATCGCTCGCCCCCTTTTTTGTCTGCATATCCACTTCTTCGAAAAAACCCAGACGGTCCAGGTTCTCTTTGCTCTTTTTGATGGCCTCGCCGCTGTATTCATCTCCCTCGATCTGCTTGAGTTCCCTTCGGATGACCTTGTCCCTTGTCACCGTATTTCCGATGATGTTTATCCTCTCGATACGGACCTTCTGTCCCTTGGATACGATGTATATGACATCTACGAGGTGATTGACGTCATCCTGCTCAGTATTGGGAGACACCTCTGCATAGGCATAGCCGATATCAACATATTCGTTTTTGAGCGCCAGCATATCATTGCGCACAGTCTCCCGGTTAAAGACCTCTTCCTTTTTGATGTTGACCTTTTTGAGGAGTTCTTCCTCCGGCTTTATCAGGTCCCCCTCGATAGCGACATTTCGGACCTTGTACTGTTCACCCTCTTCGATCTCAATTTTGATTGTCAGTCCCTTTTCCTTTTCAAATATGATCTCAGGCTCTCCGATCTTTGCCTTGATGAAGCCATTGTTATTATAAAACGCCGTTAACCTGTGGACGTCGTATTCAAGCTTTTTCTTGTCCAAGTGTCCTGAACTGGTAATCCACGAAAAAAAGCCCTTCTCGCTGGTCTCCATTTGTTTTTTGATAGCGCGATCTTTAAAGTGTTTATTCCCCAGGAATTTTATCTTTGTAACATAAACCTTTTCGTCTTCAGCGATCCGGTATTTGAGTAGCACCTCATTATTGGGAATGGGCTCGGTGGTGGTTTCAATGTCAACATTATAATAGGCCTTTTTCTTGTAAAACTCTGTAAGCCGGTTTATGCTCTGCTTGATCTCCAGATCATCCATGATGGAGTATAATTTAATGCCGACTTCTTTTTTCAGGTCTTCATCCTTGATTTTTTTGTTTCCCTTAAACACGATCTTGCCGATGGAGGGCTTTTCAGTAACATGAAAGACAACGACCTTTCCTGCGGGGCCGTCTGTTATTTCTGTTTTTACATCGGTAAAGTATTTCATTTTGAAGATGTTCCTCAAGTCCTTATCCAACCGGTCATAGTCAAGGACCTCACCCTTTTTGGTCTCGATAACAGCCAGTATGGCCTCTTTTTCGATGCGCTGGCTGCCCTCAATCTGGATATCATCTATCAAAACCCGCTCAGAGCCTGCCGCTCTTTCCGCCATGAGCATATCCTGCCCCCAGAAGAGGCACATGGCAACAAGCAGCATCAGCAGCCAAGGCCGGGGGAGACAAGACCATTTCATGACAAAGGCGCCTGTGTCCCTTTTAAAACAAAAACTTTCTTTACTGCATGCGTCCACCGATCATCTCCTTATGCCTTGACATCTTGCCCGCCAGTTTTTGGTTATGTGTGGCGATTATCATGGCCACACGTTCCTCCTGGTTGAGCCGCAGGAGCAGGTCTGCAATTTCCTGGCCCGTATGCCAGTCAAGACTCCCCGTGGGCTCATCCGCCAATATCAGCTTTGGTTTCATGATCAACGCCCTTGCAATAGCGACCCTCTGCTGTTCACCCCCTGAAAGCTCACCTGCACGGTGTGTAAGACGTCCATCCAACCCTACCTTCCTGAGGACATCCATTGCCATGTCCCCTGCCTTTTTCTGTGGGAGTCGGGCTATCAGGGCAGGCATCATTGCATTTTCCAGGGCATTCAGCTCCGGCAGCAGGTGGTGGAATTGAAACACAAAGCCGATTTCCCTGCTCCGGAACCGGGAAAGCTCCACCTCGCTCATCTCATAGAGGTTTCGGCCTTCAAATCTGACAATACCTTTCGTGGGGGGCTCAAGGCTGCCGATAATGTTTAGCAGTGTTGACTTCCCCACACCGGAGGCCCCCATGATCGCCAGGCTGTCGCCGGGACTGAGATCAAGATCCACACCCGTAAGGACATCAATCAAGACCCCTTGATGGGTAAAAGACTTGTGAATATTTTCAAGATGCAGCATGCAAAAACCGGAATCTAATCACAACAGGTTATTCATACCGTATGACCTCAACAGGGTTCATCCTTGATGCATACCACGATGGATATATGGTGGCCAAAAAGGATATCAGCACTGCGGCAAGGGAGACAACCCATACGTCCCCCGCCTCCACCTGAACCGGTAGAGTATGTATATAGTACACAGACGGGTCCAGGTCTATGAATTTGTATTTGGCCAGCAGTTCGCAGATGCCGAGCCCGGATGCAAGACCGGCAATGGTCCCAACCACGCCGACCAGAAGGCCCTGGAGCATGAATATGGACATAACACTCTTTTTGGATGCTCCCATGGCCCTTAATATGGCAACGTCCCTTGTCTTTTCCATTACCACCATGACAAGCGTGCTGATGATATTCAAGGCGCCCACCATCACGATCATCGCCAGTATCACAAACATCGTGTATTTTTCCAGCTTGAGCGCAGCAAAGAGGCTCTTGTTCATCGCCTTCCAGTCCTTGGTCAGAAATGGATGCCCCAGTTTTTCCTGGACTGCCAGAGCGATTTTCTCTGACTCGAACACATCCTTTATCTTAACCCTCAGGCCGCTAACCCTCTTGCCAAGGGCCAGGAAATCCTGCGCCTCTTCAAGCGCTACATAAACCATTGAGGCGTCATATTCATACATGCCGGAATCAAATATGGCGGAAACCTTGAATTGCCTGGTATTCGGAACCCTCCCCATCGGAGTCAGTTTTCCTTCAGGGGATATGACCGTTACGATATCGCCTATGTCGGAGTCGGTTTGTTTTGCCAGTTCACAACCAATGATGATGGCGGGCATGCCATCGGAGGTACGCCGCAAAGACTCCAGAGAGCCCCTTTTTATCATGGTCTTGAGATCAACAACGTCTCCTGCGGTCTCAGGATTTATGCCCCAGAATATCGCCCCTGTAACATTACCTGAATTATTGAACATCACCTGAGAGCTGATAAAGGGTGTTGATGCAACAATGCCCTCCATGCCCGCGATTATCCCCTCCGTCTTTTGGTAATCTTCAAACGGCCCCCCATAGCTCATTATCAGCAGATGAGAGTTGACCCCGAGGATCTTTGACATCATGTCCGCCCTGAAGCCGTTCATGACGGACAGGACCACAACCAGGGCCATAACACCCATCATAACGCCCAGGGCGGAGATGATTGTGATCACAGATATAAAGGCCTGCTTTCGCTTGGCCTTCAGGTATCTCATTCCAAGGAATAACTCAAACATTGGTGTCCTGTCTGAATCTCATATGGGGAAAAAGGATGACGTCTCTTATGGAGGGAGAATCGGTTAAAAGCATCACAACCCTGTCTATTCCGATGCCTTCCCCTGCCGTTGGCGGCATACCGTACTCCAGCGCAGACAGATAGTCCTTGTCCATAAAGAGGGCCTCTTCATCTCCTGCCTCCCGCAAGGCCACCTGCGCCTCAAACCTCTGCCTCTGGTCCACTGGGTCGTTTAATTCATTAAATGCGTTTGCAATCTCTCTTCCGCCGATAAACAACTCAAACCTGTCAGTAATATTGGGGTCTTGATCGTTTCGCCTTGAAAGAGGAGAAACCTCTGTCGGATAGCCCACAATAAAGGTAGGGCTGATAAGCTTTGGCTCAACAAGGTGATCGAAGATCTTGGTCAGTATGGTTCCATGGCCGTCTCTGTCTGCTATCCCTATGCCGCGATCCGTGGCCAGTCTTAAGGCCGCCCCTTTATCAGTCAGGACATCATCGTCCACCCCTCCGATATTCCGCAGAGAATCAAACATGGATATCCTTGGCCATGGCGGGGTAAAGTCAATCGTCTCACCTTGATATTGTATAACCGCTGTATCCAGGACATGCTTTAAGACATAATTAAACAGCGCCTCGGTCAGGCCCATCAGGTCTTCATAGGTGGCATAGGCCATGTAAAATTCCAGCATGGTGAACTCCGGATTGTGCTTGATGGAAATCCCCTCGTTCCTGAAAT
>DIKH01000091.1:563-3391 GCA_002424495.1 Desulfobacteraceae bacterium UBA5623 | reverse complement strand
TTCAAACTGGCGAAGTTGGGTTAAGGCAAAGAAAAGGCATCTCCTTCAGCGGTGTTGGTTATGCCCATCAGATGAGAGTCTCTATCGGAACATGCATACATGATCTGGATCTTATAGCAAAGGCCGGGGAGATTGGGGACCTTGCGAACGTAGTCCAATTTCTGCCATTGTAATTTATCGGTACAACATCTATCCATAGAACAAAAGAATTACAGTCTTGATGGATTATAGTGTCTTTTGTAATAACGGCCTTTCACGCCTTTGCCTTTATATGATCAATCGCCCTTGAAATGCGTGCCGATACTTCCTCCTTACCCAGGACATCCATTACCTCGAATATGCCGGGGCTTACGGTCTTGCCCGTCAGGGCGACCCTGAGAGGTTGAGCCACTTTCCCAAGCTTAATTTTCTTTTCATCTAAAAATGTTATAAATAATTTTTCAAGTTCCGCATGATTAAAATCAGACATTTTTTTCAGACTGCCGTTAAGGTCGTTCAGCAAATCCAATACATCGGGTTTAAGGAATTTTTTATCGCCGTTTTCTTCGTATTTTACCTGATCCTGAAAATAGAACAGGGCGCTTTCGGCCATCTCAACAAGGGTCTTGCTCCTTGCCTTTAATGTTGAAGCCGCTCCTTTCAATTTTTTTTCTTCAGGTGCTTCGATTCCCAACCCCTTTAAGAAAGGGGGTAGGAGTACCGCAAGGTTTTCATCCGCTGCCTCTCTGATATAGTAGGCGTTTAAATCCAGGAGCTTTTCCGCATTGAACACGCCTGCGGATTTGCCCACATTTTCCAGTGAAAATTTTTGGATAAGCTCTTCTCTGGAAAATTTTTCCTGATCCCCATGGGACCATCCCAGTCTTGCCAGGGAATTGATGAGGGCGTGGGGCAAATACCCCATATCCCTGTAAGCCAGAACGGATGTGGCTCCATGGCGTTTACTCAGCCTTGTCTTATCAGGGCCAAGGATCATGGGGACATGGGCATATTGGGGAATGGGTTCTCCCAATGCCTTGTAGATAAGGATCTGACGGGGTGTATTGTTTACGTGGTCGTCTCCCCTAATGATATAATTGACTCCAAGACTGATATCATCTGCGACAACCGCCATATGGTATGTGGGGCTGCCGTCGGATCTTTTCAGGATCAGATCGTCCAGTTCGTCATTATTGAACGTGATAGCGCCCTTGACCATGTCATTAAACTGGGTTTCACCCCACTGCGGGGTCTTGAGCCTGACCACTGATCCGGGAGCAGGGCCAAGGCCTAACTCCCTGCATTTGCCGTCATATTTTGGTTTAAGTCCCTTTGCCTTTGCCTCGGCCCTTCTTATATCCAGTTCTTCAGGGGAGCAGTGACAATGGTAGGCCTGGCCGGCTTCAATCAACCGTTCAATATAGGAAGTGTAGATATCATATCGTTCTGACTGGAAATAGGGGCCTTCGTCCCAATCAAGTCCCAGCCATTCCATTGATTCAAGGATAGCCCTGGTGGCCTGGTCCGATGATCTTTCCTTATCAGTGTCTTCTATCCTCAGGATAAACTTTCCACCCCTTTGTCTGGCAAAGAGCCAGTTAAACAGCGCTGTCCTGGCGCCGCCAATATGAAGATAACCGGTTGGACTGGGTGGAAAACGTGTGACAATATGATCTGTGGTCATTTGTTGAATTTATAGACTTCAATAAAAAGATTTTGGACTGCGTTATCGGTCGGAATTCCTTGTGCGGCGTATTATTAATACGCCTCCGCGGATTCCTCCCTTTGGCCTTGCCAAAACCATTTTCTTGAAGTCAATAGCCTCCTATCTGAATTTTTGGCGACATTATCACAGGGATAATTACCAGGCAAGGAGGAAGTTGTAAAACGAGATATAAAGGCTGCGGCTCTAAGAGGCTGTCCGAGAATGAGGTATTTTTTCCAAGATCAAGGAAGATGAAAATTTTAACCACAGGAATACATTGAAGTATTTCGAGGATTAAAATTTTCATCTGACGCAGCTATTGGGAAAAATTGGCATTCTCGGACAGCCTCCTAGCTTGTGCTGGAATAAACCCAGCTATAGCTGATGGGCTTTGCGTCCATGGCGTCAATTTTGGGGTGGAGGAATTCGTCTCTTAATTTGAGCCAGTTATAGGCTGGTTTGATCTTGCGGAGTTTTCCGTCCTCCGGCGGTTTGGAATGAACCGTATGCATATAATATGCCTCTGAAATTCCGATATGATAGCCAACAGCCGGATAAAGATAGGATGCCTTGAATTTTTCAGCCTCCATGCCCTCTTTTTGGGCCAGGGCCTCGACCTGTTTAACTGAAAGCTGTATTAGAAAAAATTTGGATACAGCCCTCTCAGAATATTTGTACATGGCCCTGGATTCAGAACTGGAGACAAAGATAGTGGAGATGCAATCCAGCTTCTTTAATAACTGGGCCGCGATCAATCCCGCTGTCCGTCTTCCTCCCACGCTGTGGTGGCACCCGTAGAATTCAAACAGTTTATTCTGGAGAATATGCGCCTGCTTGTCTCCATTTTCATGCAGGTGGTTTTGGATGTATCTCAGATACTTGGCCAGGTCTTCGGCCGCATCTGCAATAGGCCAGTCAATCTTGACATGGAAGTGTCTTAAGGAATAGCGGTTTTTCTTTTTTTGTGTAGGGTCCTCGTGTATGAGCAAGGCATAGTCAATATCTATAAGGTCTTCAAGAAAGTCCATAAAACCCGGGTTGTCAAAGTAGCGAAGGTTATTGTTAAAACGTTTGTGCAGAGAATAGTTGGCGATATATTCCAGATTTTTTTTCACCACCCTGTTTTCAGGGAAAAACCGGATAT
>DIKH01000091.1:0-527 GCA_002424495.1 Desulfobacteraceae bacterium UBA5623 | reverse complement strand
GTGTTAAATAGCTCTGACTCCTTTTCCATCTTCTTTGATTTGGGCTTTAGTTCGCTCTTGTCAAGGAAGTTGTACTCGATTCCATTGTTCTTGTATTTATAAAAGGAATCAATCAGAGATAGCTTCATCAACCGGCGCTCAAGCTCATCTCTTAACACCTCATAAAGTGAACGTCTGAGCTTTTCGTGGTAATTGAGCCGTTCTCTGTATCTCCACATAGGCAAGCTTATAAAAAAGGTTAGAGGGCTTTGCAGGTGGCAATTAGCGTCAGGATTGTAAGGGCATAATAAACGCTAAAATGGAGCTTTACTCAAAAATATATTTTTAGCGTCATAACTGTCAAGAAAAAAAGGGAATTTGGTAATTCTTCAGTTACTCCCTTTCACCAGTGTTCCCGTGGTGTTTTCTTGACCCCGGCCCTCCAATAAATACTAATTTTCTTGACAAAAGACGGTCGTATTATATACTCCCCATTTTTATTTAGTGCCCGAACGAAAAGGGCGCCCTTATGCCATAGGTCAGCTTTT
>DIKH01000355.1:27373-27665 GCA_002424495.1 Desulfobacteraceae bacterium UBA5623 | reverse complement strand
ATCTTGATCCTCCCACATGCACGGCATGTTTGCCCATCCCTCCTTAAGACTGAGGAAATCATTAACCTCTGAAGACTTGATATGTCCATCTTTCATCAACCGTTTAACAATCCTGTCGAAGTAGGCGCAATCCTTTTCAAATGCCACCTTTGAATGGCCTGCGGTCCTGTTGTGCATGGCGGCAAGAAAATAGGCAAGGGCAGTCAGTTTTTCATAAAGGGCCTTCCCCCCTCCATCCTGAATCGCCCCGATAATAAAGTTATGGAAAGGGGCGCCATAACAGAATTCCTCC
>DIKH01000355.1:0-27338 GCA_002424495.1 Desulfobacteraceae bacterium UBA5623 | reverse complement strand
ACAACGTAATGAGGGTAGCCGGTAAAGCCCATACCGCGCAGATAAACAATGTTGTTGAATTCTCTTTCCATAAGCCCCCTGGCCGATCCTGAATGCCTGCCAGGGACATTGCCGTAGAATTTTCCGACGACCCTGGTGAGACTCGCCGGGTCTTCATAGACATAGACATGATTGGAGGACAGGACAGAATATACCTTGAACCGGTTAGGTTTTTTCCGAGCGCCTGTCATGGGAAAGATTTCATGGCGCAGAAATTCGAAGAGGGGGTCCTGTTTTTGAAGATATCCCAGGTAATTCATAAAATTACCCTTATTCGCCGTCTGATGCAGCAGGTTGGGCGGAAGCCCGATGAGTGACGGCATGCCCGGCCTCCCAGCGTTTATCCATATAATAAAGTATGGGAACAGTCATGCGGGACAAAAACAGCGAAGCCACCTCCCCTGCCATAAGAGAAATGGCAAGACCCTGAAAGATCGGATCAAAAAGTATAACCGATGCGCCGACAACCACTGCGGCGGCAGTGAGCATCATGGGTCTGAAGCGTATTGCCCCGGCATCAATCACTGCCTGATCCAGGGCTATGCCCTGGGCTGTCCGGAGTTCAATAAAATCCACGAGGATGATGGAATTGCGGACCACAATCCCGGCCCCTGCGATGAATCCTATCATGGATGTTGCGGTAAAAAAGGCTCCCATGGCCGCATGTGCAGGTAGGATTCCCACCAGGGAAAATGGTATGGCCGCCATGATCACAAGAGGAGTGCTAAGGGATTGGAACCAGCCCACTGCCAATAGAAATATCAATATCAGTACAGCGGCAAAGGCGATCCCCAGATCACGGAATACCTCATAGGTAATCTGCCATTCGCCATCCCACTTGAGGGAAAATTTAAGGTCGCTTTGGGGGATGTGGGAGGAATACTGGGCTATGGAATAATTTTCCGGAAGAGGGATTTTTTCAATCTTTTTTCGCATCTCCAGGATGGCGTAAACAGGGCTTTCCTTTACCCCTGCAACATCACCCGTAACATATACCACAGGCATAAGGTTTTTGTGGTATATGCTCCGGTCAATATCCCTTTTCCTGATGGTTACAAGATCTGAAAGAGGCACCATCCGGCCGTCATCAGAGGCAACCTTTACAGATGTCAGCCTCTCAATGCCCGCCCGCTCCGCCATGGGAAGCCTCAGAATGATGGGCACATCCTCTTTTTCCAAGGGCTGATGAAGAAGGCTCACCTGCATGCCTTTAAGAGCCAGTTCGAGCGCATGGTTCATCCTCTCCGCGCTGACGCGATTCAAGGAGGCCTTTTCCTTGTCTACAACGAGATCATAGCGGATCTGATCTTCTTCCATATACCAGTCCGCATCAACCACACCGGGCGTTTCCTCAAATATCTTAAGAACCTCCTGCGCCAGTTCACGCTGGCGCTGATAATCAGGGCCGTATATCTCGGCGACCAGGGTGGATAATACCGGAGGACCCGGCGGCACCTCCGCCACCTTTACCCGGGCATGGAATCGGTCGGCTATGTTTTTAAGCCCGGGCCGCACCTTTTTTGCAATCTCATGGCTTTGGGCGTCTCTTTCACCCTTGCCGACAAGATTGACCTGGATGTCTGCGACATTTGGACCTCGCCGCAGATAATAATGACGCACCAGTCCATTGAAATTAAACGGGGCTGCGCAGCCCACATAGATCTCAAAGTCTGTCACTTCTGTTACTGTTTTCAAGTAATTACCCATCTCTTTCGCTGCGTGTGCCGTCTCTTCCAGGGTGGCGTGCTCCGGCATGTCAAGTATCACCTGGAACTCGCTCTTGTTATCAAACGGCAGCATCTTGACCTTGACCCAGCCAAGGGCGACAAAGGCGCACGCCAGGATAAGCAGAACAGCCACCCCTGTCAGAAAAGACCAGCGCCACTTTGCCGTATGGATCAGAGGGGACATCACCCGGCGATACAGTCTGACGGTAAAGTCCTCCTTTGCGTCATGGTCCTTTTCATTGTTATTCCTCTTGATCAGATGGGCGGAGGCCCAGGGTGTGACAATAAAGGCAACCAGGAGAGAGAACACCATGGCGGCGGATGCGCCTACTGGAATCGGTCGCATATAAGGGCCCATAAGACCACGGACAAAGGCCATGGGAAGTATTGCTGCAATTACGGTCATGGTCGCCAGTATGGTGGGGTTTCCCACCTCATCAACCGCCTCGATTGCAATCTCGGAAAATTTCCGTCCTTTGTTTTCAGGAAGGTGAAAATGGCGGACAATATTTTCCAACACTACAATAGCGTCATCTACGAGTATGCCTATGGAAAAAATAAGAGCAAACAGGGTAATGCGGTTCAGGGTATAGCCATACAGGTAAAAAACCGCAAGGGTTAGGGCGAGGGTAACGGGGATGGCCACGGCCACAACCCCTGATTCGCGGTGGCCAAGGGCGAACCAGAGAAGGGCTGAAACAGAGAAGATGGCGATGAACATGTGGAAGAGAAGCTCGTCTGATTTTTCCTTTGCCGTCTCGCCATAGTTTCTGGTTACGGTCACATGGATATTATCGGGGATTACCACCCCCTTCATTTCCTCCACCCGCCCGAGCACCTCTTCCGCCACTGTAATGGCGTTTGAGCCCTTTCGTTTGGCTATGGTGAGTGTCACAGCGGGCATAACGCCCATCTTCGCCTGTCCAACCAGGTTTTTATCTGAACCGGCCTGGGGGCCATGGCCCAAAAATACATACTGATCGGGCTCTGCCGGGCCGTCTGAGATAGTAGCCACATCCCGAAGATAAACAGGACGGCCTTCATGAATGCCTACAACCACCCTTCCCACGTCCTCTGAATCACGGAGAAACCCGCCGGAATGCACAAGAATCTGGCCATCCACCGACGGGTATCCGCCAAGGTCCGCCTCCATATTGGCCGCCTTTAACATAGCCGAGACAGCACCGGCATCCAGCCTGGAGGCGGAAAGTCTGGCTGGGTCAAGCCAGACCTCCACCTGTCTTGAATTTCCGCCTATGAGGGTGGTAAGAGAGACATTGTCCTCCCTCTTTACGACATCCTCCATTTGGGCCGCCACCCGGCGGAGAGTGTAATGATCCACATCCTCACCCCAGAATGTCAGGGCCAGGACAGGCACATCGTCAATGTATCTGGGCTTAACAAGGGGGGTGCTGACCCCGCAGCATGGGATGCGGTCATAATTGGCGAGGAGTTTTGACTGTAGCCGGACAATGGCCTCTTCCTCGTCAACTCCTACCAGAAAACGCACTATGGCCATGGACATGCCGGGGCTTGACGTGGAATAAATATACTCGATCCCAGGAATCTCCCACAGGAGCTTTTCCATGGGCCTGGTCACCCTCTCCTCCACCTCCTTGGCGCTCGCCCCGGGCATGTTCACAAAGATATCAATCATCGGGACGATGATCTGTGGCTCCTCTTCCCTTGGCAGCACATAGACCGCGCCAAGGCCCAAGAGGACAGATGCGATGATAATGAGAGGGGTCAGCTTGGATGAAATAAAGACCCTTACGATACTTCCGGCAGGCCCTGTCTTGTCTTTCATGAAGAAACCTCTACCCTCGCTCCGTCAACCAAGGTAAAAGGAGGTTTTACAACATAACGCTCACCATCCGTAACTCCGGTAAGCACCTCAAAAGAGTCCTTATAGGATCTGCCCAGACGCACCAGGCGGAAGTGGACAACGCCGTCGCCTCCGACCATGAAAAGACCGGTAAGCTGGCCGCGACTTATAATGGCCGTCCCAGAGATAATTACCTGGTTGCTGGCGCCGTGTGCTATCCTGGCCCTGCCGAACATGCCGGTCTTCAGCTTGAGACCTTCAGGCAGGTCAATTTTTACCAGAAACGAACGGCTCATGGAATCGCCCGCCGGGACAATGGTTGAAATGATCCCATTGAGGTTGTTAAGGCCCCTGGCGGGTATTTCCACCTTGACCTCCTGTTTATCACTGACATTCTTTATGTATATTTCTGGGATCTCCACATGCAGGCGATACTTCTCAGTGGTCTCCAGTAGGAGCAGGGGTTTCCCGGGAGCGGCCATATCGCCCTCTTCAATGAGTTTATCAGCAATAATTCCAGTATAAGGCGAGGTGATCGTGGTGTCTTTCAGCGTAACCTGGGCGGAACTCAAGGCCGCCCTTGCCTGTTCAACTCCAGCCGTTACAGCCGAAAACTGGGCCTCTGCCTGAGTAAGGCCCGCCTTTGCCTGACGAAGGCGGGAATCCACCTCATCGAATTGCTGGGCGCTTATGGACCCATTCTGCTTGAGCGTCTGATACCTTGAAAAGGTTGCAGAGGCAAGCTCTTCTGCCGCCTTTGCCGCATCCCTGGCTGCACGGGCAGCCTCCATGGCACGCTGCGCCTCGGCTAGGGACGCCTCCGCCTGTTTTACGCCTGCCATCGCCTGTCTCTGATCCAGGTACACCAGGATATCACCTGCATTGACACGGTCACCCTCTTTAACAGCAATCCGCTCCACCCTTGCCATCAATCTGGCAGCCAGTTCACCGGCATTCTCCGCCATCACCGTACCCACCGCCTCATAATACACCGGCTCGGCCTTAACCCGAACTGTTGCGATTTCCAGATCTTTGAATGATTGGGTCTCGTTTGAGCCTGGTTCGACCTTATCGCCGCAGGAAGACAGCATAAGGTTAAGAGTGACTATAACCAGGTATAATAAACCGGTTTTTCTCATGACTTCAAATGTCCTCCACCCGCCCATAACAATTAGAACAAATTTACTGTCAAATGCATCTTCAAGAGCCAATTATAGACTCTGTTATCCTGATACGACAACGTGGCCGTGGCTGTGTGATCCTTTCCATAGTCGGTATAAAGGTAATATCCGTCCGGATTGTCCTGGCCTTGTTTTACTTCCTGAAATCCCAATGCGTTGAGGCTTTCCACTTCATTTTTGCCTCTGGAGCGGTCCCCCAGGGACAACCAGACCGGACGCTTTGACTTGGGGAAGGGTTTCAGCGTAGGGTCTACCGGCCAAAGCGCAGCCCATATGTCCGGCTGCTTTGAGGCGACGTCGAAAACCCCATTTCCGCCGAAGCTGAAACCGGTAAGGTAGGTTCTCTCAGTATCCCCCCTGTACTCCTCCCACACCGCCTCGACAATGGTCTTGACTTCACCGGCATAATCGCCCCACACATCACCCCCAGGAGCCGGCAGTTGTGGAAATATAACGATAAAGCGATCGCCGACCGCCTCTTTGGTCTCCTTATTATCTTTCAGAGGTCCGTGTCTGGCAATGGCCTCTTCTATTTTCAGGCACCCATCATGCTCGCCTGATCCATGGAGAAAACAGAGGACCGGCCTTTTCCCCTCCAATTTTTGTTCAGGGGGACAAAACACCTTATATCTCAGCCTGCCGTCCTTTTTTGTTTCATTTAGCATACCAAAATCCTTATAAAAGAACACATAATCCCACCATCCTCCTTAATGAAACATCTCTAATAACCGCACGTAACAGGCGCAAGCCAGTGTTTTTTCGACAGAGGTCACGAACTTCAGATTATATTTTTCGATCTTGGAGCGGGAATTTAATTCTGAAAGGCCAGGCACACAACGGCCGGCCGCGAACGGTTTGCCCCCTAAGGCTCAATGTCTGGCTGATCACTTTGACCTTAAGAACCACCCATGCGATCCGAGGCAGAATCGCTGAACTGATCGGCAGGTTCTATTGAATCATCATCCGAAAGTGTGATATTGACAGGCAGGCCGTCCCTGTGGACCAGGGCCTCCTCAAATTTTTTCATATCCACCATCCCGACCAGCTTCTTTTCCTTGAGCAGTTGATGTCCATATCCCTCAAAATCAGGGAACTTCTTGTAGATATCCCTGTGGACCTCAACGTATATGCTGCCCGATAAGTAGCCAAATTTAATAGGCGCATAAATGATTTCAACCGGAGTCCCTATCTGAACATAACCAAACAGATTTTTTATGTCCTCGGGATACAGACGTATACAGCCATGTGTTACCAGCCTGCCCACGGCCCACGGAAAATTGGTTCCGTGGACTCCGTAATCAGAATTACTCAGATTCATCATATAGTCGCCAAGAGGATTATCAGGGCCTGCCGGCATGACAGCGGTATTGTATTTTTTTTGCAGGGACTTCGGGACATACCAGGCGGGATTGACCCTCTTTGTCGAGATTCTAAAGCTCCCCGTGGGCGTGCGCCAGCCCTGTCTGCCTATGCCTATTGGATAGGTCCTGACCATACGCATCTTTTTCATGAAATAATAGAGCCTTAATTCAGCTATGTTAATAACTATTCCGTCCATTTCCCTGTCCGGCAGCACCCACTGGGTGGGGATGACCAGTTCCTTTCCAGGGGGCGGAACCCATGCATCAACTTCCGGATAGAGGTCAGCCATCTCATTAAAACCCAGTTTATAATTCCTTGCAATATCAAGGAGAGTATCTTCCTCTGTGACAATGTGCTTTCTTGGATGCCCAATGACGGTGTTTGCCTTTAGATAAAATGAATTGCCTTTTGGCGGAAAAAGATAGGCATAGGCGCCGCCTGATGCAGCATAAGATGGCAACGATAAAAAGAAAGGCGCCAACACCAGACATAACATGCCGGATTTATTAACAGACTTGGTGACATTCAAAAAGGGACTATGCAGGAACAGTGTAATTACCCTTACAAACTGATCGTGTCTTAATGAACGAAAAATTTTATCCATCCTGTTTAATTCAACCTCCAAAAATATATACATGTTGCCGATGTCTGAATATAATTCTTTTTGCCAGTATTCAACAACTAATTTTATGATCCGTGTTTGGGGAAGATTACGGGAGAGGGCAGTCAGGACGCCCTGTCTTAAGAACCTTTTGCCGGACATTGAACATCTATACAACCAATTGGAGCCAAAATGGATATTAATGCACAATACACCCCTGAAAGTGAGCTTTCAGACAGGATAAAGAGATTCCAGCAGAAGCTGATAACATCGGCCATTGACGGCGCACTGATCGTTCAAAAGGCGGATCTATATTATTTCAGCGGCACGGCCCAAAACGCTCATCTTTACATTCCAGCCCAAGGGGAGCCATTGTTAATGGTCAAAAAGAGCCTTAAGCGTGCTGAGACAGAAAGCGCCCTTAAAAATATCATTGCACTGAATAGCCTAAAAGAGCTGACCGAACATATCCGCTCGATTAACATGCCGGAAAAAATCGGCCTTGAGATGGATGTCATCCCCGCCAAAATGTTTTTGAATTATCAAAAAATGCTCGCCCCCTCTCAAATCGAGGACATATCCGATGCGGTAAGGCAGATCAGGATGATTAAATCGCCTTATGAAATAGGGCTGATCAGGAAATCAGCGGATCTTAATTTCGCCATGTTCTCAGCGGCCCCCAACATCATCAGGGAAGGCATGACCGAGGTGGAGATTGCTGGAATACTTGAGGCGATATATCGGAAAAACGGCCATCAGGGCGCCTGCCGGGTTAGGGGCTTTAACTCTGAGCTCTATTACGGTCACCTCGCCTCAGGATGGAACCTCTCCTACCCCAGCTTCTTTGACGGCCCCATGGGGGGCACCGGCGCAAACCCCTCATACCCGCAGGGCGCAGGGCAAAAAAAGATCGGAAGAAATGAACCGATAATGATTGATTACGCTGGAATCCTGAATGGCTATATCGTAGACCAGGCAAGGATGTTTTCCATTGGCCCGCTCCCGGACAAATTTGTGACAGCTTACGAGGTCGCCCTGAAGATAAAGACACAAATAACCAGGCAGGCAATACCAGGAGCAAACGGAAAGGACCTGTATGATACAGCCTATGAGATTTCGGCAGAATCCGGGCTGGCAGAATACCTTATGGGCTATGAAGACAGGGTGAGTTTCATTGCCCATGGAGTAGGAATTGAGTTGGACGAACTACCCATTGTCGCCAAAAATCTGGATATGACACTCGAAGCCGGAATGGTCTTTGCGCTTGAGCCCAAGTTTATATTCCCCGAAGAAGGGGCAATAGGCATTGAGGACACCTTTGTGGTCACGGAAAAGGGCCTTGAGCAGTTAACATATTTTGATGAGTCTTTGCATGTCCTATGAAAATTAAAAAACGGTACACGTCTCGGAATGAGCATTTGAAGTAATGTTGATTTACAACCGTTAATCCGTAAACCAGGCATAGCCAACCCTGGACCCACAACCCTTCCCCCATTGATTGATTGAGAAAAACCTGATAAAAGGGGGCCACAATTTGAAGTATGTTTGTCAATATCAATTTTAAACCTAGAGGAGCATAAAGCAAAATGACTTCAAAAATTGATGAGTTATGCATAAATACCATCAGAATGCTTTCCGTGGACGCAGTTGAAAAGGCCAATTCCGGTCACCCCGGTATGCCCATGGGAGCGGCCTCAATGGCGTATGTTTTATGGACTCGTTTCTTACGTCATAACCCATCAAACCCCCAATGGCCTGACAGGGACAGGTTCGTACTTTCCGCGGGCCACGGCTCCATGCTCCTTTACAGCCTCCTGCACCTGACAGGCTATGACATCACACTTGAAGACCTAAAAAACTTCAGACAGTGGGAGAGCAAAACCCCCGGTCACCCTGAATACCGCCATGCCCCAGGGATAGAGATAACCACAGGCCCTCTGGGCCAGGGATTTGCAAGCAGCGTGGGAATGGCGATCACCGAGCGTTTTCTGGCCGCAAAGTTCAACCGGCCGGGTCATGAGATCGTTGACCATTACACGTACGGCATTGCAGGCGACGGCGACCTGATGGAAGGGGTCTCCCATGAAGCGGCCTCCCTTGCGGGACACCTGAAGCTGGGAAAACTGATCTTTTTTTATGACGACAACCATATCTCAATCGAGGGAAGCACGGACATCGCCTTTACCGAGGACAGGGCCGCCCGTTTTGAGGCCTGTGGCTGGCATGTCCAGAAGGTGGAAGACGGAAATGACCTTGCGGCCATTGAAAAGGCCATTATTGCAGCGCAGCAGGAGTCCGGCAGACCCTCGTTGATTGCAGTGCGGACACACATTGGCTATGGAAGCCCCAACAAGCACGATGTGGCCTCCGTCCACGGCGAACCCCTGGGCGTTGACGAGACAAGGCTTACAAAGGAAAACCTGGGCTGGCCAATCGAGCCTTCCTTTTTTGTCCCTGATGAGGCGCTTAAAAATTTCCGAGGCTCGGTTGAAAAAGGCAAAGCCCTTGAAGAGGAATGGCGCAAAAGACTTAATGCTTATGAAGCAGCACACCCGGAACTGGCAACGGAATTTAAGAGATGGATGAACGGTGAGCTGCCGCAGGGCTGGGCAAGCGAAATCCCCACTTTTCCGGCAGACCCAAAGGGCAAGGCCACAAGGGTGATATCCGGCACAGTGCTAAACGCCATTGCAAAAAAGGTCCCGAACCTGTTGGGCGGCTCAGCGGATCTGGCCCCTTCCAACAAGACACTGATTAACGGCGAGGGAGATTTTCAGGCTGATAATTACGCTGGAAGAAACCTCCGTTTTGGCGTGCGTGAGCATGCAATGGGCTCGATCCTGAATGGTATGGCCCTGCACGGTGGTGTTATACCTTACGGAGGGACATTCCTGGTGTTTTCCGATTATATGAGGCCGGCGATCAGGCTTGCGGCCCTTATGGGGCTTAATGTTATTTATGTCTTTACCCATGACAGCATAGGTCTTGGCGAGGACGGGCCGACGCATCAACCTGTAGAGCACCTGGCTGCTTTAAGGGCAATCCCGAATCTAAGGGTTCTAAGACCCTGTGACGCCAATGAGACGGCATGTGCATGGAAAATCGCCATGGAGTCAAACGGCGGGCCGGTAGCCTTGGCATTAACCAGGCAGGGACTCCCTGTGCTCGACCGCTCTCAATACGCCCCTGCATCAGAACTCGGCCGAGGCGCATATATACTGAAAGAGGCAAAAGACAAAGCCCCGGATATCATTCTTATCGCCTCAGGCTCTGAGGTGAATATTGCCCTTGAGGCGGGTAAACAACTTGAAGAGGCAGGTAAACGGGTCCGCGTTGTCAGCATGCCGTCGTGGGAACTCTTTGAGGCCCAAACCGAGGAATATCGGCGTAAGGTGCTTCCCACATCTGTAAAGGCGCGTGTAGCCATAGAAGCAGGTGCCTCCCTGGGGTGGCACCGTTATGTCGGGACCGAGGGCCGTGTAATTGGGATTGATCGCTTTGGGGCATCCGCTCCATCTAAGGTCCTGTTTGAGAAGTACGGTATTACCGCGGCAAGGGTGGTTGAAGCCGCAATGTCGCTTCAGGAGCGATAAAGTTGTCTATAAACAACTTAGAGCAGGAGCGGATTCTTACAGAAAAGACCCTTACGGACAAGGCCTATGATTTTACCGCAAAGTTTCTGGCGGTCAATTATCTACAGACCCTCACGGAATCGCACCCGGATATCATCAATACTGATACGATAGCAGTTCTCGAAAAACTCCTTGTAGATTATGAATTCCGTCACCAGACCCAGGCTTATTTCATGTACAAGGAAGTGGCCAACACCCTGTGCTCTATTATAGTAAATTCAGATGTCCTGGCCGGGCATGCATTCAATTGCCTCAAGACCCTGCTGGGCCTGACCAACGGACACCCCCACAGGGCCACAGCCGAGGCCCTGGGCTCGCTTCCTTTTTCAATTGAAGGGCCTGAAATCGGGAAACCGGCAAGAGAAGATATTTCCAGTGTAACGTGGCGGGAACTGATTAAAGAAACAGGATTTTCCCTAACCTCCTCCCCCGTGTTCACCGGCAGGAGCCTGGTTGCGGGGGTTAAACCCGAGGGAAAATTGATCGTGGTAAAGCTGTTGCGATCCGGCGAAACGCTTGATTCTCTGATGCGCGAGGCTGCCTGGATGAATTATTTATCTGATAAAACCCATTTTTTTCCGGTAAGATTCAATATACCCAAGGCCGTAACCGTAAGACACAGTTACGCATTCAAGCTTAGCACCATACCTGTTACACCGCCCGAAGACCTTGGTTTAAACAAGGATAATTATGCCATATGTTTTGTGGCGGACGATGATTATTTTTCCTATCCAAACGACGACAGAGAGGAAAAACGCCTCGGCGATGATGAATTCAGCGAGGTTATCCTTAGGAATGCATGGCTGCTGGGAAAGCTTACCTCACTTGGGATAGTTCATTCAGCGCCCATCCCGCTTTTCCATAACCGGGTTCAAAGACAAAGGAGGAGGGACGGCGGGCTGTATGAATGGCCGCGCGCCGGCAGGCTGGACAGGTGGCTTGAAAGCTGCCTCTATCCCAACTTAGGGCTTACCGGCGTAAGGGACTTTGAACACCTCGAAAGTTTTACCGGTAAGAGCAGGATTCTCTATCGTCATATCGGAAGCCACATGTTAAGTCTCCTGTTGATCGCAGGCAGCTATTTCCGCTACAAGGACAGGACCAGGGTTGGTCTTGACGAGGAAGGCCGGCCTGTGGATGCCCGCGATCTGTTTGACAAAGAATTTCTCAAGACTCTCATATTTGATATTTTTCTCAACTACTACAACGGGTTTACCGGAGATGAATTTGAAGGCGCTTTCCCCACTGATCTTGAAGCATGTTCCTCAAGAATGATAGATGAAATGGGTGTTGACAATCACATGGAAGAGATACTCCGTGTGGCAGATCAAAATGAGATGACGGATGACGAATTTAATGCATTTCTGGAAAGGAGGGGGTTTTCCCCGGAGAAAATCGCCTCTCTGCAAAAGGGGGAGCAGGATATTATCATTTACAGCGGTCCCCATCTCGGCGCATTCAATAACCGCATATCGCTTCCCGAGATGATCGAACTTGTAGGAACCATGTCGTCCCTATGTATTGCCGGAAGATATTGTACAAATGTGCCTGAATTACAATAAGTAGCTCAACATGTGGGAAGCCCTTGAGACTACCAAACTTGTAGCTGAAAACAGCCTGCTGGTGCAGATTGACTTAGCGGCGTTGGGCCGTTTTGTAGATCAACTGTTTATTGAAGGCATCTCCCCTCCCCCGTGGGATCACCGCTACCACTTTCATGATAACGGCGTTGAAACTGTCGCATACCTTCTGGTCCTCGATACCATAAACTTCTGCTTTTGGCCCATGCCCGGGGATCCAAGATGGGAGATCGAATCAGAAGGCCAATGGCTTTCCGGCTATTATGCCCTGGCCGCCAGTCTTAAAAAGGCGGTTGAGACCGGGGTCCCCGTTACAGACGCACGGTATTTATCCCGCCTCTCCCTGAATGACTTAAATCAACTTTTGGGAGGAAGAGGCAGGCTTCAACTGATGGAAGAACGCCTTAAGAATCTGAATGAATTGGGCCGCGTGCTGCTATCCCATTACAACGGAAAGGCCCACAAACTCGTGGAGGCCGCACACAACTCGGCAGTGGCCCTAGCCAAGATGTTATCGGAAAAATTGACCTCATTCAGGGATATTTCAAAATACAAGGGCCTGGATGTGGTGTTCCTTAAGCGCGCTCAGTTATTCGCGGCAGACCTTTACGCGGCCTTTGGGGGCGATAAATGGGGCGGGTTTACGGACATGAATGAACTGACCGCTTTTGCCGACTACAAGCTCCCCCAAGTCTTAAGGCAGCTTGGGATATTGAAATATACACAACAACTGAAGCAAAAGGTGGATCATGAGATTCTTCTTGAGTCAGGGGGCATGGAAGAAATAGAGATAAGGGCAAACACGGTGTGGGCGGTTGAGTTGATATGCCGGCAGTTGAGCCTGGCCGGAAAAAATATCAGCTCCTTTGAGCTGGACAATATCCTGTGGAACCTGGGCCAGCAGGACCGGTTTCGGACAAAACCTTACCACAAGGTGGCTACCATTTTCTATTGAAGCCGGCTTAGAATAAGCATTTTTGCCATTGAAATCAAAATACCCCAAGGAAATTCTTTATCTGAACCTCAGAAACCTTACACTTTCATTATTAACAGTCTCATAATTGTATAGACTCACAGTCATTCCGGCGAAGGCCGGAATCCAGTGCTTTTTGGATGCCGGATCAAGTCCGGCATGACAAATGAAAAAACCATTATGAGACAGTTAATATCTCATTTCCTTACTGAAAGATAATAGACATTAGGTTTTGTATTCAAATCTTCCCTGTCAGTAAAAACCCGGTCTTCATTTTCTTTCAATATCTTTGCAACCGTGCTTTCCGGGTTATTGATATCGCCAAAAAAACGAGCCAATCCAGGACAATTCGTTACACAATTCGGCATATCTCCATCTGTAACAAGATGAAGGCACATATCGCATTTTTGAACGATTTGTTTTTCCTTATTATAATAGCAGGCGCCATAGGGGCAGGCCTCGATGCATTCTTTACAGCCGCTGCACTGATCCGCGTCTATTATCACTATACCGTCATCATTTATGAATGCGGCGCCTGTCATACAGGCCTCAACACAAGATGGCCTATTGCAATGCATACAACTACGCGGAAAATATGACATGATCAAGTCAGGAAATTGCCCTGTAGGACCAACCTGATCAACTCTGCAGAAGTTGACATCAGGGGGCATGTCATGTTCATTATGACAGGACACGGAACACCCTTTGCAGCCAAAACACTTATCCAGGTCAACAACTAAAACATATTGTTTTTTCACGACTGCACCTCCCTTAGATTCAAACAGGGAAATCCGGGGATTTCAGATCTTTCAGCCTTGTATATTTTGACCGGCAGACAACGCAGGTTGGGCGTAGCGAACTCAGGGCTGATTGCATCAGAATTAATCAGTGCATTGACATTGGCGATATGATTCGGGTAGCCGGGTAAACCAAGTTCTCTACATCCCATCCGCCAGCCATGTGTCGCACTTAAGTTCCTGGGATGAATGCCATTGGTCAGACGGGCGAACATCTGTATTTTCCCTGCATGACTTTCTATCCACACAAGGTCGCCGTCATTAATACCCAGCTTCTGGGCAGCCTGAGGGTTAATATCCACCTTCGGGTGGGGCTCAAGAGATCTGAGCCACGATATGTTTAAAAACGTGGAGTGGTAATAATTGGGATAACGCCTTCCCGTCATTATTATAAACGGGTATTCATCAGTCGGCTCCACAGCCGGAACATAAGATGGCAGAGGGTCACCACCCACTGAAGCTAATACGTTTGAGTAGATTTCCACCAGTCCTGACGGAGTTTCAAACCAGTTTTTCTCGTAAAACCGGTATGTCTCCGGCGCGTATTTATACACCCATCTATTCTGAAGTTCTTTCCATGTAATACCGACCGTCTCCAATTGAAAATCAAACAATTCCTCGTCCGTTTCCCAAGGCCACCAGTCCGGAGCAACCATTCTGCCCAGCTCCCGCATGAGAGTTATGCATGATTTGCGCTCATAAAGAGGATCAATGGCCCGCTGTTGACCAAAATAGTAGCGGCCGGTAAGCTCGTCAGCGATATAATCCCGTTCAAGCCAGTGGGCGCTGGGCAGGACTATATCCGCAAGTTCAGCGGTGGGTGACATAAAATATTCGCGCGCCACCAGAAACTCGACTTTCCGCAGTGCTTCTTCAACATATTTGGGGTCTTCGCACCAGGACAGGGGATTTCCCGCAAAGACAATAAAGGCCTTAATGGGATAGGGATCTTCCGTGAGGATAGCCTTCCACACCGCCGAAGGCTGACTAACCGGATAACATCTGGTATTTCCCAGTTTTTTTTCCATCTGTGCCGGTGGATCATCCCCGGTCAGGCGGGGGCCGAGCATTTCGTTCCAGAATGGGATCCTGACATTGCCCCCTTTCACGTCAAGGTTCCCGGTAATAGCCATAAGACAAAGTATATCGCGCATGGCCGAGGTGTTATTTAAGTGTTCCTCAATGCCCTGCATAAAATTGACGCAGGCGCCGGGAGAGCTTTCAGCATACACGATGGCAGATTTTCGGATTTTATCCGCATCCACGCCGGTGATCTCCGACGCTATCTCAGGCGAAAACAGGGAAATGCGTTCCAGCAAGATACTCCAGGCGGGCCTTACCGTCCTTCGCGCTCCATCGGAAAGGGTAATTTCAAAGGCCCCCTCCAGGGCTGGTTCAACGCCCTGTGTTTTTGCCGGAACCGGCTCACCGGTTCTAAGATCCCATACCACAAACCGGGCCTTGTCCCCATCCGGCCGAATCATGGATTCAACAACCGGCATCAGGGCTTCCGCATCAACCAGCTGAGAGGCATTGGTCCATAAAGAATGTGATTTTTCCTCAAAATTATTTATTAATGAGGATCAATCTAGTTATATCAATATTAACCGTCAAGTTTTTTGTGGATTACCCATAATCTATGACCTTGATGAACTGAATGGTTTCTCTCCCATTCCCCGAAATGATCATGAGGTCTGCCATTGATTCATGTTCGAGATGTAGAACATAGAGGAGTACCATAGACAAAAAGCTTGAGGATATCTATTCCATCTGTCAGTGAATCTATCACCAGCGGCAGAAAAATTGCAGAAAAAGCGGATACTTCTTATTACCATAACCTATTGATTTATAGTATTTATTGTGGTATAAGGAAAGATTATAGATTCACTTCTTTCCGAGCATTGTCCTTGGAGACAACATACTCGGAACAGCTCAGTTACTGGTTGGATTTGAAAATCACAGATAGTCAAAGAGTTGCGAGAGGCTTTGTTTAACCTTTTTTTGATCACTATCTGACAAGCGACCGATTTTTCTTATGATAAACCTATTATCGAGGGTGAACGATTTCATCCTCACAACTGACGGCGCTGTTAAACCTGACTGTTTTTTACTTGTAATTTCACAGTCCAATGGCCAGGGAGCGTTTTTTCTGCTTGTGATCATTGCTAAAACAGAGTGGTCAATTTTATTTCCAAAATTAGCATGTTGCGACAGCACAAGTGCCGGTCTTCTTTTTGTTTGAGCAGAATCAGTAAATGGAAATGGCACAACTACGACATCAAAAGGTTCATAGATCATTGTATGCTTCCTCATCGTTTTGTGAATTCCATTCATTTAGAGCGGGAACAAGCGCATTGATGAACTCAATATCTAGTGGTCTTGCTTTTCTGAGTTTAATAAGGTCGTTATCGATTTCAAAAGCAATAATATCACCAGCCTTGAGGTTCAGTTTTTTTCTCACAGCTTCAGGGACAGTAGCCTGATATTTTTTTGTAAGTTTGCTTATTGCTGTTTGCATAATATGCTCCTATTTCGAAAATACGGTAATACTGTAATACTACTATGACCGGTAATATTTGTCAATCTAAAAATCCAACAATAGGCTTGTGGCGGACTCGGTTCCCTCACCGCAGGAGTCGGGGACGTGGAGTCAGGCACATACATTAAAATATGAAAAAACTCTGCAATAGGTGTCTCAATTCATATTTTCACTTATGTGCCCTAGCCGTCATACAAGTCTTCGCCATTAAAAGCAGCAATCATATTATCAGGGAGGGGCTAAACCATATTTTAACCCAACAGGGTAAATTCCACTTCAATTTTGACATTTTCGTTTTTGTCTTATAATCTCACAACTCGCAACATGTAACCGGACGGTGTTAAAAGATGTCTGAAGATTTCTATAAGGTCCTTGGTGTTTCAAAAGACGCTGAACAGGACGTCATAAAAAAGGCATATCGCAAACTCGCCAGGAAATGGCACCCAGATGTCAACCCTGGAAACAAGGAAGCGGAACAAAAATTCAAAGAGATATCCAGGGCATATGACTGCCTCGGCAACAAGGAAAAACGCAAGCTCTATGATGAGTTCGGTGAGGCCGGCCTCCAGTCGGGCTTTGACGCAGGAAAGGCAAGACAATACAAGCAATGGGGGGGGGCCTACCAGCAGGAAGGATGGGGTGAGGCGCGCCAGGATTTCGGCAAATATGCCAGTTATGAAGATATCTTTGGGGATCTCTTCGGCCAGGGAGGAGGTTTCCGCCGGGGCACAGGGGGTTTTGGGACCCATGCCACGCGAGGGGCTGACCTGCAACATGATATGGAAATTGACCTCATTTCTGCGCTCAAGGGTTTTGAGACAGAGCTCAGCATGCAAAAGACAAGGTCTTGCACTGTATGCAACGGTTCCGGAGCAGATCCAAAGGTAAAGATGAGCACCTGTTCCAAATGCGGCGGGTCCGGACGTATGAATGTGTCAAAGGGCCCTATGCAGTTTACCAGTGCATGCCCTCAGTGCGGCGGCCACGGGCAGGTGGGAAAACCCTGCACACAGTGCGGCGGCAGCGGGCAAGTAATAGGCATGGAGACAATAAAGGTGACTATCCCTCAGGGGGTCAAGGAAGGCTCCAGGGTCCGTGTGGCGGGAAAGGGTGAGCCAGGCCTTGGCGGCGGCAAGCCGGGCGACCTTTATCTTGTCATCCATATAAGGCCCCACCCGATTCTAAAAAGGGAAGAAGACAACCTCTACATCGAGATCCCCGTTACCGTGTCAGAGGCCATGAAAGGCGGCACCATTACCATCCCGACAGTTGAGGGCATGGTCCAGCTCAAGGTTCCGCCCAAAAGTCAGAGCGGTCAGAGTCTGAGGCTGAAGGGAAAAGGAGCGGTCAATCTCAAGACAAAGAAGCGGGGGGATCTGATGGTGAAACTGATAGTCAAGGTGCCGCAGACCGATGACAAAGAGATCATCGAGGCGGCTGAAAAAATGGAAAGATTTTATGAAGGGGACCTGAGAAAGGCAATACGGCTTTAGAAACCATGAATAAAAACCGCAGATGGACGCAGCTTAACGCAGATTTTTGACACAAAGGACATCATTTTTTATCTGCGTCTATCTGTGTAACTCTGCGGATAATAAGTTTTTTCCTATTCCTTAAACCTTTCCTGCAACCGGCGCGCCAGGTCTTCCAGGATTTCATCAAACTGCCTTCTAATATCAAGCATATTCTGCCTCATCTGAAGGATCACCTCCACACCTGGGACATTCACATCCATTTCCTCGATCAAGAGCTTTGCAATACGCAGTCTTTCCAGGTCGCTTGCAGAAAGCATCTTTTCCGCAGATTTCTTGAGGCAGACAGGACAAATAATCTCCTCCTGTTCAAGATCATTTAATAACCCCTTACTTATTTGAAGCCGTTCAACAACTTCAGTTATAGTCAAAAATTCCTCGGTCATCCTTACCACCCATTAGGACAGGTTTAGGGTTCAAATTCTCAAATACCATATGTTCCAGGAATAGGCAATAATGCTTTTATGATTTGGTCTCCATCACCAGCTTTTCAAAACCGGCCCTGTCCTGAAGAGTGCTCAAATCGCCCAGATCGTCAGTCTGTCCGGAGGCCAGTTTTCTTAACACCCTTCTCATGATTTTTCCGCTTCGCGTCTTAGGGAGTGATTCCGTAAACTTGATCTTGTCAGGTGTGGCTATGGGACCTATCATTTTTCTTACCTGGCTGATCAAAACATTTACCAGGGCATCTGTTTTTTCTACTCCTTCATTTAAAACCACAAAGGCATATATTCCTTCTCCCTTGATCTCATGCGGATAACCAACAACAGCCGCCTCTGACACATCCTTGTGGGCCACAAGCGCGCTTTCTATTTCGGCAGTGCCCAGGCGATGGCCCGAGACGTTTATTACATCATCCACTCTGCCCATCAGCCAGTAATAACCATCTTTGTCCTTTTTCGCCCCATCACCGGTAAAATAAATGCCTGGGAATTGACTGAAATAGGTCTGCCTGAACCTTTCAGGGTCTCTGAACACAGCCCGCATCATGCCAGGCCACGGCCTTTTAAGAACAAGATATCCGCTCTCACCTGTCTTACACTCCTTGCCCTCGTCATTTATTATCATGGGAACCACACCGGGAAACGGCACAGTTGCTGATCCCGGCTTTAGCGGGATGGCGCCAGGCAAAGGTGAAAGAAGTATCCCACCTGTCTCTGTCTGCCACCAGGTGTCTACAATAGGGCACCTGCCCTTACCTATATGGGTGTAATACCACTTCCAGGCCTCCGGATTAAGGACCTCCCCCACACTTCCAAGCAGTCTAAGGCTGCTTAGATTGTATTTTTTTGGCCACTGCGCCCCGTATTTGGCCAGGGACCTGATTGCGGTCGGGGCAGAATAGAGGATGGTAACGCCCAAGTCCTCTACAATCTTCCAGAACCTCCCAGGGTCAGGATATGTGGGAACGCCCTCGAACATAACTATTGTTGCTCCTGCTGCCATGGGTCCGTAAACAATATAGCTGTGGCCGGTTATCCATCCGATATCAGCGGTGCTCCAGTAGATATCATCTTCCCTGATATCAAATATCCATTTGAATGTCTGATACGCATAGGCCAGGTAGCCGCCTGTTGTGTGGAGCACCCCCTTTGGTTTGCCCGTGGAGCCGCTGGTATACAATATAAACAGGGGATCTTCCGCATCCATCTCCACTGGTTTGCAGTCTGCCTTGATGTCAGGGGCCATCATCTCCTCATCCCACCACAGGTCCCTTCCCTCTTTCATCTCGACCTTGGTGTTGCTGCGTCTTACAACAATACAGGTCTTGACTTCGGGGCAATCCATTAAGGCCTCATCCGCATTTTCCTTTAAGGGAACGACCTTTCCAGCCCTGTAACCCCCGTCGGCGGTAATCAGCACTGTAGCAGAGCAGTCTTTTATCCTGCTCTTGAGTGATTCAGGACTGAAACCTCCAAAGATTATACTGTGAATGGCGCCTATGCGCGCGCAGGCGAGCATCGCTACAGGGAGTTGCGGCACCATTGATAGATAAATAGCAACACGGTCGCCTTTTTTTACACCCCTTTTTTTAAGTACATTGGCGAATCGGCAGACCTCCTTGTAGAGGATCTGATAGGTATACACCTGCTGTTCACCAAGCTTGTCGCCCACCCAGATAATAGCAGCCTTGTTTTTGGTCCGGCTATTCACATGGCGGTCAAGGCAGTTGTAAGATGCATTGATCTTTCCACCTATAAACCACTGTATCTTTGCCATATTGAAATCGCAGTCAAGAACCCTTTTCCACCTTTTAAACCATGTAAGCCCCTCGGCCATTTCCGCCCAAAAACCATCAGGATCATCTACAGACCTGCGATATATTTTTCTGTATTCACTCAGGCTCTTGACATGAGCTCCTTTGCGAAATTCATCTGACGGCGGATATTTCTTTTCTGCCGAACTGTCTGCCTTCTTTTCTCTCGTCATTTAGTCCTCCACTGGTTTTAGGGCCGCTTCCCCTATCTCTGCATTTAACAGGAATAACAGTCTCATTTCCTTATGTCATGGATAGTAAATACGGTCTTGCGGATGGCCTTTAAGACCCTCTTTATCTCTTTCATATTTTTTTCTCTTATTTCATCAGGAATAAATGATGGCGTGTCACGAAGAGCGCAGACCCCGTCTCCCCAAAATGCCCCTCCAAATGACATTGTATCCTCTTCGCTGCACTCAAGACCGTTCATCACAGCCCAGCCCAGTGTCCAGGCCCTGGCAGAAACATCAAGCGAATAACCTCCGCAACCAAGAGAGAGCAGCTTGGGCGAGTTATCCCTTATCATCTCAACGGCCTGCGAAAAACCAGTGTTGGTCAGTTTAAGATTTGACAACGGATCAGTCCCAAGTCCGTCAACACCCAAGGCCGCAATAACCACATCAGGCTTATAGGATCTGACAAGGGGCGGGAATACCCTTTTAAAAACCCATATGAACTCTTCGTCCCCAGTGCCTGCAGGCAGTGGTACGTTTATGCAATATCCCTTTCCACGGCCCCTGCCGGTCTCATATTCAAACCCGGTCTCGAACGGAAAAAGAGTCTTGCCGCTTTCGTGAAATGATATGGTCATCACCCTTGAGCTGCCATAGAAAGCCTCCGCAACCTGGTCTCCGTGATGGGCGTCAATGTCTACATACAACACCCGTCTTTTTCTATCAAGCAACCTTTTGGCAGCCAGGACCACATCGTTGATATAACAGAACCCTGCGGCGAAATCCTTTCCTGCATGATGAAAGCCTCCTGTTGGGTTAAAGACGATATCGGCAATTCCATCATCAATTAAATCTACGCCAAGCAAGGTTGCGCCTGCGCCAAGGAGGCTATAGTCGTAAACACCTTTGTACACAGGGCACTCTGTCGTGCCAAGGCCTTTTTGAAGCCACTCTTCTTTGAAGATTCCGTTATTGGCCTTTTTTAAAATACCGATATATTTTTTGTCATGAAATGAGAGGAGAGCAGATTCCCTTGCAGGCGCTGGCCTGTAGACGCTGATCCATTCGTGATCGAGCAGTTTCAGCTTCCTGCACAATTGGTAGGTCGCCTCGGTCCTCTTTACAGACCACGGATATCCTCTGGGTGTCTTGAATTTTAAAAAGGCGTCGGTATATATAAAAGCAGTCTTTAAAGATTTCATGATCTACACAATGCTAAAGGCGCTTTGTCTTTGGCCTCTCTATTGCCAGTTCCATTTCTCTTTGGATGTCTATACCGCCAACAAACCTGAACCCAACCTTTTTAAACACCTTGATTGCAATGGCATTGCCCGTACGCACATTGAGCCACACCCTTTTGCATCCAACATCTTTAGCCACCTTCTTGATGATTTCTGAAAGCCTTGTGCCTATGCCACAGTGACGGAATTCCTTCTTTATAAAGATCAGGTATTCGGGTGAGCATTTTTCAACCAGGGTATCCAATGCTGCATGACCGATGACAAAGTCTTTGTGAATTGCAACGATATTAAAAAAAGACGACACCATCATGTCAAGCCACTTGTGACGGATCTCATCGTTGGCAGGCGGCAGCCCTGCCTCCACCCCCTTTGGCTCAAAAAGGTCATACATCTCCTTAATGCCCTCATAATAAGATTCTTCATAGGCACGAAAGATTATAATCCGGCCCAGGGAATCAGTCATCCGGGCAGGAAAAATATTGGAACAGGCTTCCATGCATACGCTATCTTGTTTCGGGAATACCAAGCTTCTTAAGCACAATCGCCAAAGGGCAGAACCTTGTAAAACCAAATTGTAACAGATTGGCGCCCACAAAGGCTGTAAAGATATACCAATAAGGGCTTACCCAATAACCAAGGGCCAGGCTGATCAGGACAAAAGACCCGGCAAAGGTGTGAACCCAGTCCAATACAACCATAGCATGCCTCCTTTTTATAAAAAGAGTAAATGATACTTAAGCTTTTTCAACTCTTTTAACTCTTTCAACTTCTTCGTCATATTCCTTTTGTGCAATTATGCCTGCGACAGCCTTGCTGTTTCCAATAATTCCCTCACGATACATGAGAACCCTGAACTCTCTGAACATGTCAAGGAGTTCATTGTATTTTAGCAGGTAATCGGGGTTCTTAGGTCTGCCGAACCGGGCTTGATCAACAGTATAAGTCTCATACACGACCAGGCCGCCAGGGCGCACCCCGTCTTTGATCTGCGGAATAAGAGCGCGATAAAGATAGTTGAAGCAGATAATAACGTCATATGCTTCCTTTTTTATCCTATAACCGCCTTCAAGGTCAGCGACACCGGCCTTCAACTTAAGGCCTACATTCTCCGCTGCTTCCATGGCGGCGCTTACGGCTTCTCCAGAGATATCAATTCCCTCCACGTCAAATCCCAGCCTGGAAAGATAGAGCGCGTTGCGGCCTCTTCCCATTGCGACATCAAGAACGCGTCCTTTTGGCAGCAAATCAATATTGGCGGCCAGAAATTGAGCAGGATTCATATCATGCCAGCGATGCGTTCTGACTCATTGTCTCAGAAACGGGGGGCATATCAGTATGTTTCGAGTCCCTTACGGTTTGATATCAAATTCCTCGATCCGGTTTAGGAGGGTCTTGTAGCTTATCTTTAATAACCTTGCGGCCTTTTTTCTATTCCATTGGGTCTCTTTGAGCACATCCATGATGGCCTTTCGCTCTGCCTCTGATACATAGGTCTTGCTGACCTTTTTCAAGGAAAAGCCCCTTTCATTGAAAAGCCCCCGGATTTTCTCGTCATCCCAACCCAATTGGGCTGGAATTGATGCTGATGCATCAGAGCCTTTTTTCTTTCTGATATCCTTGATATTTAGTTCTTTGAAGGCAAAATTCCAGTCCCTCAGGATAATTGCCAAACGAATTACATTTTCCAGCTCTCTTATATTGCCCGGCCAGTGATATTGCATGAAAAGGTTTAATACATGATCCGGCATATCCAGGGGTTCTTTCTTGAACTCAAAGCAGTACCTGTTGACAAGATAGTGGATGAGCAACGGAATATCATCCTGTCTTTCCCGTAAAGGCGGGGCAGTGATATTTACAATGTTCAGGCGATAAAAAAGATCCTTTCTAAAAGCACCCTTTCTCACCATGGCTTGGAGATCGGAATTGGTTGCAGCAACAACACGGGCGTCTATGATTTTATCTTCAGTCCCGCCAAGCCTTGTGAATGTCTTTTCTTCAAGAACCTGAAGAAATTTGACCTGCAATGACAGGGAGAGGTTTCCTATTTCATCAATAAAGAGAGTGCCTCCGTGCGCCATTTCAAGACGACCGGGCTTATCCCTGTGTGCATCAGTAAAGGCGCCCCTCTGAAAGCCAAAAACCTCGCTTTCAAGCAGATCATCCGGCATGGCACCGCAGTTTATCTTTACCAGAGGCCCCTTGTTCCTGAGCGAATGAAAGTGGATTGACCGGGCAATAAGTTCCTTGCCTGTACCAGTTTCCCCTGTAATCAGGACTGTAATGTCTTTATCCGAGACATTTTGGACCCTTTGCCTTATGGCCATGCACTCCCGGCCCTGACCGATAACTACCTGGAAGTTGGGCCTCATTGTGCTTTCCGCCTTGTGTCTCAGGGACATTTCTATTACTCTTGAAATCTCCTCTGGCTCAGGATCAGAGCTAAGATAATGTATCCCGTCAAATGGGGCGGCAGAAAGCCTATCAAACCCGCAGATATCCTTACTTGAAGTCAAAACCGGCATCATTGGGTCTATAATCTTAAGCACATGGACACACTTTAAAGTCTCATCCCTGTCAAGGGAAGGCGCAAGGATGGTCAGATCAGGATTCAACGCCTCCAGTTGATCAATAGGTTTATCAGGCGTTGCGGTGCACCAGAGATTGAATCCCGCATCTTTTACCCGCGCCTCCAGCCTTGAAAAGACTGCTGTGGGGGACTGTATAATGAGGATATTCAGATTGGAATTCATTTAGACACCGATGGAAAGCAATAAGCTATTATTGTGTCATTAGCCCATGAAACATACAGATATGTGGCTTTATTGTCAAGGAAATCAGTTTTAAGTATCCTGTGTGAATATTCCACGGTAATAAGGTGAAAGTAACCAATAACCCGAAACTCGCAACCCTTGAACAGTTAAAGATAGACGTAAACCCCTTGGCCCCTTATTCGTTGTCTCTGTTATCAAGAAGCCTGTCTATAGTATCCTTTAAAACAGCCATCTTGATAGGTTTGGCAAGCACAAAATCCGCCTTTTTTTCCATTGCCGCCGCCTCTGGTTCTTTACCGTAGCCCGTCATGGCAATGACCGGTATATGAGGCATTTTTTCCTTCAGCGCTGTAACAACACCCACCCCGCTTATAAAAGGCATAACAATATCGGTGACAACCAAGTCAAATCCTCCGGATTCCAATTTCTTCATCCCCTCCATGCCGTCCGAAGCAGCTATGATTTCATAGCCCATGTAATTGATTTGCTTGGTGACGGTGGCAAGGACATCAGGATCGTCTTCAATAACCAGAATCGTTTTCTTCTTGGGCATTTTTTTCATCGTTATGACCTCAAATTTATAAGAGGGTTGATTCTTCCGCCCGGGAGTTTCATCATCATTGCCTTTTCATCCTGACTCCTGGATTCTGACCCCTAACTTCCAGCATTATTAATCTCCTTCAAGACTCGATCCGCCTCTTCAGCCCCCTTAAATTTGCTGTTGATCTTTAAGGCCTTTTCAAGAAATTCCCTGGCTGCATCGGGCTGATTATTTTTGTAGTAGGCCATCCCCATATGATAATTGATTACCGGATTGTTTGGCTCCTGATCGAGACTGTCCTGAAATTCCGCTATTGCACTCAAATAACTGGCCTTGTGATAGTATAGCCAACCAAGAGTGTCCATGACAGAGGAATTTTTTGGCATCTGCTCCTTTGCCATCTGGGCAAAACCAAGCGCTTCGTCAATATTACCGCCTCTTTCAAGCAGATTCCATGCGAGGTTGTTTGCGGCAGGGGCAAAATCATTCTGTATTTCCAAAGCCTTTCTGTAACAGGCCTCTGCCTTGGCCACTTCTCCCTGCCGATCATGGATAGTCGCAAGCCCCATGTGTCCTGAAAGAGATTTTGGATCTTTTTGAAGCAAGGCCTCAAATTGAGAGATGGCCTCATTGATCTTGTTGTCCTTCATATACAGACTTGCAAGGGACACATATGCCTGAAGGATGTTGGCATCGGTTAAGATCGCTGTTTTGTAATGGTCAATAGCCTTTTGAGTATCGTTTACCGCCAGAGATATGTTGCCCTCGATATATTCAATCAGGGCAAGGTGGAAAGGATCATCCTTTTTGATCTCTTTCTGCCTCTGACAGAGTTGAAAGGCCTTGTCAAAATTTTTCTCTTTTATGTAAATACCCACTGCAAGTGAGAGGGCCTCCACCTGCCTTGGATCAAGTTCCAGGGCCGTATTAAAGTTTGCCAGGGCATTTTCCTGCTGTCCCTTGATACTGTAAATAAGCCCAAGCTTAATATAGCCTGGCGCATAGTTGGGGTCATTGGAGATCACCTGCATGAAGGCAAGCTCGGCCCCATCAATATCCTTCCCAAGGACCTTAAGATTTCCCAGCAACATCAGGGCGCTGATATTTTTAGGGTCCTGCGCCAGGACAGCATCAATCTGCTGGCGTGAAAGATCCTTGTCCCTCTGCCTGAGATAGGACTCAGCCAGGATCAATCTGGCGTCTATCATTTTGGGGTTCAGCTCCACTGTCTTAAGCAACTCCTTCTGGGCAAGCCCCCTGTCTCCCTTTCCAATAAGACACAATGCCTTAAAATAATGGGCCATGAAGCTTTGGGGCCTTTCCTTGGCCGCAAGATCCAGCAGGGGCAGGGCATTATCGTAATCCTTATTATGGAGGCATAACCTGCCTTTCAAAAAATTGGCCTCCACATGGCCCTTGTCTTTCTTTAGGACATCATCAAGTATCTGGCCTGCCTTTTCCATCTGCCTGGATTCGATATAAAGCTCGCCAATGCCCACAAGGATGTCAAGGTCGTCTTTTTTTATGGCCGCGGCCTTGTTCATAGCTTCAAGCGCCTTGTCATACGTCTTCCTGCGGCTGTAGTACCTTCCAAGACTTATCAGGGGGACTACCTCACCCCCGGCAGATGAACCAGCGGCATCAACGTATATCTTTTCCGCCTGGGTCCAGTCCTTTCGGCTTTCATAAAATCTGCCAAGTTCATAAAGGTTCTGATAATTGGAGCCTGACACCTTGATCATCTCTTTCAGTTCTGCCTCAGCCTGGTCCCATTTTCTCTCCGCACTGTAGATACGAGACATACTCAGGTAAGGGATGGGGGATTTGGGATCGAGTGTTTTTGCCTTCAGGTAGTCATTTTTTGCCTGCTCAATATCTCTTTTGAGGAGAAACATGCTGCCACGTGAGAGATAGAGTTTAAAGTTATCGGGATCAATGACGATGCCCTTTTCCATGGTCTTCAGGGCGGAATCAAAATTTTTTTCCTGGATCTGCACCCCTGCAAGGAGGATCAATGCCTCAATATTTTCAGGAGACTTCTCAAGGACCAGATTGGCCTTCTGTTTGGCTTCTTCCGTCTTACCAGCAAGGAGAAAGATCTGGCCGGTTTTGAGCTGTGCATCAATGTGGCCGGGGTTGATTGAAGCAGCAAGAGAAAAGGCCTGGAAGGCCTCCTTTGCCTGTTTAAGTTTGAGATAGGTCTCTCCCAGGTGATAGTAGGCTTGACCATTATTGGGGTTGAGCTGAATAACATTTTTAAGTTCGATCACCGCCTCTTTAAATTCTTCTTTTTCAATATATTCATTTGCCCTTTCTAAATGCCTGGCCTCTCTTTCTTCTTTTGTGGCGCAACCTGCTACAATAACGAAGAGAAACAATGCAACAATAAGAAGCAATGATCGAACCATGCATTTGTCCTGATTCATTTTAACTCCCTTTAATCTATTATGATATGTTGATGTTAAGCTGCTGCTTTTAAGACCAGTAATTTGAGGCTGGTTTAGTAATTTACAATTTGAATATACTAATGTCAAACTATTTCCATAGGTTCCATGAGTAGTTGAAGG